>NZ_LBJX01000009.1:0-5667 GCF_028128895.1 Bradyrhizobium sp. CCBAU 11434 | reverse complement strand
AACCACAAAAAATCGATGATACGAGCGTAGCGAGTATCGCCGTTAGGCGATTACCGTTGAGTGCACCGACATGCCACACCGTTCCGTTGTGGCATCGGGGTTGATTTGGTTGATCGCTGAGGATGCGTTGATCGTCGTATGCTCTTTCAGATTGTTACGCATGGATGTTGCTGAGGGACAAACAATCATCGATATGGCGGAGGCGATAAACACATATAAATTCAATGGCTTGTAGCCGTGGTGACCATCACAAAACTTGCCATTCAGGGCCATTTGTGCTATGTTGATTGCCTTGTTGACGGCGTCGTTTTATTTTTTGCGCCGGCAAGGCCGTCGCCAATCTGGCGGCTTGACCGTTGAACAGGTGCGCTCCGATTTGGATCGCTATGTCGCCTGGCTAAGGCAACGAACAGCACACATTTTCAAACGAGTTACGTCCGGCAATTTCCTCGGGCGAGAATTTTCCTCGGCGGCATTTCATCGCTGCCATAGCTATTTAGGATATATATGAACGACGATTACAACTATCTGAACGACGACAAGAAGGTCTCCGCACAGGTGCGAGATCTGGCGGTGCGTTTCCAATGCCAAGACACCGTTGTGTACGGGGAGGCGGCCATAACAGGCCGCCTCGCCATTGGGCGTGAAGCTTACGAGATACTTGAGCCGAAGGACTTCCATGACTTCTTCCGGCGCATCGTACTTGCGGATGCGATGGAAAAAATCCCAGAGCTGCAGAAGCGCAGCTTAGTCATCGTGGTTTAAAACTGCGGATAGATTGAGCCTGAAAGGGGTCGGCATTTGCCGACCCCTTTTTCTTTGCCCGAAGCTGTCCGCCGTTGCCAGCCCTGAGCACCTTTTTTGGCTCGACGTCTGGATCGAAGGAGCTAGATCGGATGGCGTGCAGCGCATCCAACACACAGGAGTCAACCATGTCGACCTCCATCCTCAAGTCTCTCACTTTTGTCCCGCAGCCCAAGCCCAGCACTGACCCGTTGATGATCAAGCGGGAGCGCATGATCGCTCGCTTGGAAGATCAGAAGAAGCTGCTCGCCGATCCGACGTACCAGAGACGGATCAAGCGCTGGGAAAAAACGGAAGGCGGCGAGAAGGTACTCGTTGAGAAGCCGCTCCGTACGAGCAAGTGGTGGCAGCAAGATCAGAGCGGTGTCTACGTTATGACCGTGAAGGTCGGTTCAAAGCGCATCGAGTTCGAAAAGGGTAAGGCGGCCATCGTTGTCGGCCCGCTGGAAAAGCTGCCGACCGTCATCGACACTCTGATCAAGGCCGTGCGAACTGGCGAGCTCGATTCGCAGTTGAGCGAAGGCAAGGGACCGAGACCAGTATCTGGCCGTAAGGCGGCTTGACCCGGTGAACTATTAGGCAAACACCATTGAGGCTATCGGCTTCCATCATATAAGGTGCAGGCGGTTTGCAAGCACCTGATGGAAGCCGATGAATCAGATTCTGATCCGGGACTATTTGAACGATTTGAGTCGTATCCAGCAAACGTCGGGCAGCTTCACGGAAGGCGTCATTAGCGAGGCCTTCAAAGATCTGCTCAAGAGGTGGTCCAAGCAAAAGGGATTGGTTTTTATCAATCAGTACGAATTCATCTCCTCCCAGAAGAATCGCATCAGGCCTGACGGCACAATCCTGCACGATCTTCGAGTACCGTTCGGTTATTGGGAAGCGAAGGATACCGCTGACGACCTTGACGAAGAAATCAAGAAGAAGCTCGCCAAGGGCTATCCGCAAGACAATATAATTTTCGAGAACTCCGACATCGCCGTGCTGATCCAAGATCGCGTTGAGGTGATGCGATGCTCGATGACGGATACCAAGAAGCTCGGGGTGCTCGTCACCACATTTTTTTCTTGGGAGCGGCCGGAAATTGCCGAGTTCCGTCGAGCCGTCGAGCAGTTCAAAATTGACCTTCCAGCAGTGCTTGCTGCCTTGCGAGAGAAAATAGACGCTGCTTACGAAACTAATCCGAGCTTTAGAGAAAGTGCGGCAGCTTTTCTTGCTCAAGCCAAGCAGACTATCAATCCCATCATTTCAGAAGCTGATATCCGTGAGATGCTCATTCAGCACATCCTTACGGAGGAGATATTTACCCATGTCTTCAACGAAGGAGATTTTCACCGGGAGAACAATGTTGCAAAAGCCCTCTACGGCCTAGAAGCCAAGTTCTTTACGGGCGGCGTTAAGCGGGCGACGCTAAAGGCTCTTGAGCCCTACTACGCAGCGATCCGCACGAACGCAGCGCAGATCACGACCCATTTGGAGAAGCAAAATTTCCTAAAGGTCATCTACGAGAATTTCTACAAGGTTTATAACCCTAAGGCGGCAGACCGGCTCGGTGTTGTTTATACCCCGAGTGAAATTGTGCGGTTTATAGTTGAAGGTGCCGACTGGCTGATCGGAAAGCACTTCGACAGGTCGCTAATAGACCGGGATGTCGAAATACTCGACCCGGCGACCGGCACAGGCACTTTCATTTGCGAGCTCATCGAACACTTTCGTGGCGAACCGAAGAAACTTGCGTACAAGTATGCCAACGAACTCCATGCGAACGAGGTGGCGATATTGCCGTACTATGTTGCCAATCTGAACATAGAGGCGACCTACTATGGCGTGACCAACCAATACCTCGAATATCCGAATCTCTGTTTCGTTGATACCCTTGATAATACCGACGGCTTGGGCATTCGGGCTGGTCACCAGCACGATCTCTTTGGCGCATTGTCCGCCGAAAACGTAGAACGCATCAAGCGCCAAAACAGGCGCAAGATCTCCGTTGTCATCGGCAATCCTCCTTATAACGCTAACCAGCAGAGCGAAAACGACGACAATAAGAATAGAGCCTATCGGCACATCGATGCCGAAATAAAGCGGACCTATGTTGCAAAATCCAAAGCCCAAAAAACGAAAGTGTACGACATGTACGCTCGTTTCTACCGATGGGCCTCAGATCGACTGCATGACGATGGTGTCATAGCTTTCGTGACAAACCGAAGCTTTATTGAGAGCCGAACGTTTGACGGCTTTCGCAGGTGTCTAGCTGAAGAGTTCGGTGAGATTTATGTCGTCGATCTTGGTGGCGACGTTCGCAATAACACCTCTCTCTCGGGCACGAAGCACAATGTGTTTGGTATCTAAACCGGTGTGGCGATTGCTTTTCTGGTTAAGAACCGCAAGTTGAAGAGCTGCAAGATTCATTACGCTCGCCGACCGGAGTTTGAAACGGCCGAGGACAAGCTTGCATTTCTCTCCACCAACCCAACTTCCACGCTGACGTTTGAATCAGTCACACCCGATAAGGACGCCAATTGGCTTAACATCACAAACAATGATTGGGATAGCCTCGTCCCTGTAATTAGCAAAAAGACGAAAGCGGCGAGGACCAAGGCGCAGGAGAAGGCGATATTCGGCGACTTCTCCATGGGATTCATCACTGCCCGTGATGACTGGCTGGTAGGTCTTTCCTCCGAGAGCGTCGAACGTAAAGTCAAATACTTCCTATCCGAGTTCAATTCCAATGTACGAGAGAGCCTGAAACGACGGAAGGAGGGGCAAGACTTCGAGCGAAGCAACACCATAAAGTGGTCCAGGTCTATGATAGCGGCCCTTGAAGCAGGAACAGAGCGCACCTTTGACTCACGTGCGTTTCGGCAAATCCTACTGCGGCCCTTCGTAGAACGTACGGCGTATTTTGGCAGCGGTTTGGTTGAAATGCCAAACAAGATGCCGGCATTTTTCCCGGCAAACGAGTCGAATACGGCAATCTTCTTCAACGATCCAGGAGCAAGGACGCCGTTTAGTCCGCTCGCCTCGACGTTACCTGGAGAATACCATCTAGCGGCGAGCTATGATGGCTTTCAGGGCGTCCCGCAGTACCGCTTCTTACCCGGGGACGGTA
Organism: Bradyrhizobium sp. CCBAU 11434; assembly: GCF_028128895.1. Taxonomy (NCBI): domain Bacteria; kingdom Pseudomonadati; phylum Pseudomonadota; class Alphaproteobacteria; order Hyphomicrobiales; family Nitrobacteraceae; genus Bradyrhizobium; species Bradyrhizobium sp. CCBAU 11434. Next base: position 1,745 of record NZ_LBJX01000009.1, on the reverse strand, counting down.
AGATTGATAACGTGACGGACTGGGGATTGCGTCAGTTTAAGAATAAATATGAGATTGGAGCGTCAACCGGACGCAAAAGCGCAAAAACGAAGCTTCGGGTCACCAAGAGCGCGATCTTCTTTTATGTGTATGCTGCTCTCCACGACCCGCTTTACCAGAAGAAATATTCCCAGAATCTGAAACGCGATTTTCCGCGTGTGCCACTGCATGACGATTTCTGGAAATGGGCTGCATGGGGCGAGCAGTTGCTTCGCTTGCATACCGACTACAAGAAGGTTGAGCCTTGGATGCTTCGCCGAACTGAGACCTTGGACAAGACCGCACGGGAAGCCGGCGTAGTACCCAAGGCGCTGTTGAGGGCAGACGTCGAGCAGAACAGGATAATCGTCGATACAGAAACCACTATCGACGGCATACCGTCGTCAGCGTGGGCTTACCGCCTTGGAAGCCGGTCCGCACTTGAATGGATTCTCGATCAACATAAAGAGAAGCCGATACGGGACGCAACTGTCCGTGAGAAGTTCAATAGTTACAGATTCGCCGACCACAAAGAACAAGTTATCGATTTGATTGCCAGAGTGACACGAGTCAGTGTCGAGACAGTTGCTATACTCGAGCAACTTTCGACGGCAAGCTGCATAGGTGAGTAGCGACACAATCCAACACCTTTGTTGATTGTAGAGGAGCTATTGGCAATGGCCGAAGAGCGCCCGATTTGGGGCATCCATATGAACAGAGGCTTCGGCACACGGCCCATCCGTGAGGGATTCGTCGCCATCGGTTGGCTTTCTATGGGAGACCTATCGAAGGTGCCTCCGAAACGAGAGGCGTTCAAGAAAGCCGTCGCTGCTGTATACCCGAACATCAAGCCAGGAGCCGTACCTGTCGTTGCAGGCACGCTTTTCAAGTTTGTTCATGAAATGAAGAAGGGGGATCTGGTTATCTACCCGTCTAAAACCGATCGAATGGTAAATCTTGGGGTCGTCGACGGGGACTACCAGTTCTTAGCGGAAGCGGACGAAATGCAATGTCCAAATCGGCGACAGGTCAAATGGACGCATCAGATTGCACGACCAACGTTCTCTCAAGGAGCCTTGCATGAGATCGGCTCGGCGGTAACCTTGTTTAGCGTGAAGAACAACGCCGAGGAGTTTATGGCTGCCTTCGAAGGGAAGCCGCTGCTCAGCGAAGACGTCGATGCGGAGACTGGCACTGCCGCAGCGGCTTTCGCAGAAGAGGAAATCGAAGATTTCGTACTGAAGCGGTTGAAGTCCGGCCTCTCGTTCCGTCAATTCGAGTACTTTGTTGCACACCTGTTGGAGCGCATGGGCTACCATAGTCGAGTTACCCAAGCTGTGGGGGACGGTGGAATAGATATCATCGCTCACAAAGACGAGCTTGGCTTCAAGGACGTCGTAAAGGTGCAATGCAAGCAGACCTTGAATACGATCGGGCAGCCGCAGGTTGCTCAACTTTACGGACACATACAAGACAACGAGAATGGCCTGTTTGTAACGCTAGGCAGCTATTCGACTCCAGCCTTGGAGTTCGAGCGGGCCAACCAAAATATCCGGCTTATGACTGGAGAAGAGTTGATCAAGCTAATCTTCGATTACTATGAAGAGTTCGAGCCAAGGTACAGAATGTTGTTGCCCTTGAAACGAACATACGTCGTGGCGACGGACCATGATGAACTAAGCGAATAGCAACCTGCTACCGCAGACTTTTCGTTGAGCCGCTGGAGA
>NZ_LBJX01000008.1:0-3915 GCF_028128895.1 Bradyrhizobium sp. CCBAU 11434 | reverse complement strand
TGCTGTTCCAATTAGAACACAGGGCCGAGCAAGGCCTTCCGCCAAAATCCAAATTATTCTCCGCCGTCATTGACGACTATGGGAGATGAGCTACCTTCCATTGATCCTTAACACACGTGGGGACCTGCAATGTCTTGGCGTGAATTTTTTTCGAGCATTTCCCGAAAGCCGAATCCGGTCCAATCCTTCTATCTGCCGGCAGTTCCAACCAGGAAGTTCCCACCCCAATTGCCATTTAGACTTCCCAAGGAAGTCATTGCAATGTTCGTGGTCAGCGGCTTTGAGGCCACATTTCCCTTTGAGTTTGGCAACACAACCGGCGAGCCGAAAGACAAGGCCGGCTTCAATCTAGCGATCAATAAGATGTTGGGGGATCGAGAATTTGTATTTAAGCAGCGGATCGTTGTCGCTCCTGCAGCAGCCGAGAGGAACAAGAAGGAATTTCGAGTAGAATATCTCTTCTCGCAACACTTACTTCGGCGAAACCAGGCCATCCTCGATCGACTCTCAACCTCAGTCGCGACACAATACAATTTTTTGCTTGACCTGATGTGCCAGCTTTCAACGCATCATGAGAACCTGGACATCCAGGTCGATGAAGTAGGTGCCTACTGGATTCGAGTTCGCAAAGCGAAGCCCTACAGAGAGAACTCCTTCTTTTCTGATGTTACCGCCCTGGTTCACACCATTGGCCCAAGCGTCGTGAAAGTTGTCTTTGGCGAGACTGATTCGGATATTGACGTTGAGTATCAGTACGGCTGGATGTCGCAGTTTATCCGATCAACTCTGGACAAGCCCAAGCCCTAATGTTCGAGGCTAACTATTCTCGTGTCATCGAGCACAAATTGCTCAAATCGCTCTCGAAACTCTTCGCTAAAAAGCCAGGGCGACCAGTCTCGCCAAAATGCGAGAGCGATTCCCGTTGTATCGGGATAACCACTCTCTCTCAGTGCATCATAAAAGCCCGGCCTCAAGCGAAGTGCCCAAGGCCCTACCACGAGTCCCTCAGGTTTCACGACCGTTTCGTATGTCATGTCGCAGCGATGCGTGTCTTTTCCCGTTAGGTAGTACCAAAAGTCACTTGGTATCGTGATCTTGGGATAGGCATGGCGCGGATCTACTAACACCCTAAATTTGAATGTTGTTCGCAGCCTTTGCTCTGCCGCAATTAATTCGGGTCCTAACATTGTGCGAATGTTGCGGCCGTCCATTACCAGTTTCGCAAACGGCGCTAAGTCTGATGCTGCCTCCATCCACACTTCTTGCGATCGCAATGCAAACTTGCGGTTGGGAACTCGCTCGTTTTGATTCTTGAGCGATGCTGCCCACCACCAACGTGCGTCTTCTCGCTTCGCACCCAACTCAGGATCAGAGTAGCCTAATATTCTAGAATAGTCGGGAGGAGGATCTCCAATCTCTCCTGAAGATGCGGCCACTATCACGTAAGGCGCAACACCCTTTTCTATAGAATCGGAATAGACCTGCTGATCCAGGATCTCCTCTGGATGCTCGACAAACCTTTCGAACGCTCTAACTCGAAGTTCATGATAGTCGCGGTACGCGGTTCGCGCGGATTTGAGGAAGTCTTCGCTCATGCTTTTGGTTACAAATTTCTCTTCCAACTCGACATCAGCCCTCATTTCCTCGACGATTGTTCGGTCAAAGATCCTCTTTGCAGTGCGATTCACAATTTCCCATGCTTCGCCCACCGACGCCTTTTGAATGTCTTCGGCATGATCGCGAAGACCGATTACTAGACTCGCAAAACGCTCGCTAGGGTTGAAGGAAGACGTCGTCTCTGTTCTTGTCTGCTGCTGTCCCCAAACACGACATGCGAGAGCGCCGTAACAAATTGGAAGGAAAGGCTTGTCGTCAATTAAGAGGCCGTCTCCAATAGTCCCTGGCGAATTGATAACTCCCGATTGGATCAATACACGATATGCCCAAGTGTATCTTTGAGACACAATCGCATTCGCGGGCACATCCTTTTGAATCGCATGAGAGGCTTTGATGCCTAAAACACGCTCTGCCTTTGCTGTCTGGATATGATGCGCGATTGCCTCCAACAACGATTCGCCACTCGTCTCAATCTCACCAAATCGCGATGAATGATGATGCGTATCATCGCTTAGCATTTTCTTTCTGTCTCGAATGTTCTTTGCGATTGCGAGTACAGAATCCGTTGGCGATTTCACGCCGAGATGATTACAAAACAGCTTTTCACGATAGCTTTGAATCGGGACAAGCAGCTCACCCGTCTTTTGCGCACTGCGGATGATTTCGGGCAAATTCAGGTAGACAGTAAAAAACTGCCTCATGCGGAAAGCGCCGTAGTTGGTCAGAACGAAGTCAACGAAGTGACGCTTTTCGTGCCAGCACGCCACCGCAATGGTGCTTGCGCGGGTCGCGATCCAGTGATCTTCGATTGATCTAATGTGTTCGACTAGCTCGTCATCCGCACCTCGGAGCGCAAGATCAAGCGCTTTTCCAATTTCAGGCGCCCCTCTCATTCGCGCAATGAGATGCGTGTCATACCATAGCGTGAGTGAACTAGGATCAAATTGGATAATTGGAATCATGGAAAGAGATCGCGCGACAACATCTTTGGATCTGTATCGACGGCAAGATCACCGAGCGTCTTGTTGTTCTTCGGATCTACCACGGCGACCTTAGATGGTTTTTCGCTCCCCCGGAGTAGAGTCTGAATTTTTTCAAACAAAGTAACGCCAGCCGTGGCAGTCGTAATCGCTACCGTAATTAATTGTAGAATCTGCTCGATTTCCTGAGGTCCAATAGGAGAATCCACTGCATCCGCTAGACTTTGATCGGACTGCGGCTCATCTAATTCAATTCCCGCGATCTCAGGAAGCTCAGCAATCTTATCGATTACTTCCTTGGGACCTCGCAAAGTCACCACAACAGCCATTTTCCTCTCCGTCTATTTCTCAGGGCAGATTGCACGTATGGACATACCCCAACCTGAAGTTTATCATGCCATTTTGGAAAGTCAGCGTCAGACGAACTAGATTCCAGAAATGATTATGTCGAGCTCGGTTTCGCGAGCTGCGACAGCATATCGTTACGAGCGATCTATGAATTGGCTTAGTAAGCTGCTCTTTCAACGAAAAGTGCGTTCTAATAAGTTAGAGCCTGCGCCAGCCAAGCTGACCACGGCTGCCCAAGGTACTGAAGGCAAGCGGCACAGACCGGATCTACGGATCGAGCTTCTCAGCCTCCGCTATGAACACCTTATGGTGCTGGTCGGCCGTTGGCCGACTAATGAAAAGGATCTCAGCGACTGGGACAGAGTTGCGGAGCGTGCGAAGATTGACAATACGAATGCCATAAGTGCTGCAAGCGAACTTGGTGTCGAATTTACAATCACGTTTTGGCAGCTTCTGCTATCGAACGCGATCTGGAATTTGGACGCCTGTAGCCTCACTTACTTATCCCAGCAAGCCAGCCTTTTTTACTTGATAAGACGTGATGGGAGATTTGAGGAGGAAGCTGGATTGATTTGCGCAGCACTTATCTCAATTAGGAAGTGGATGGACTGGCCACCCGACAAGCCCTTTGAGTTGGATGATTGCCAGGTTATCCTCGAGCTGGCGGAAACCTTGTCCCCATCCGAAGACCGTCACGTACTAGCCTTGCTGGGCTTTGTTGTGAACCATACGGTCGCAATCCCGAGCTTTCGACACAAGATTGAACATCGTCAGTTTTGGGATCGTCTTATTCCTCTCCTTGAGCGAAGCGCCACAAACAGTGGAAATGAGGCAAGTATCAGCGCGATCAACGTGGCTCGCGGGGTCCTTCAATGGAATTGGAACCTCCAGGGTCACGTAATCCAACTTAGCTCTAACTCGGCCACGGACGAGCATCCGCAGCCTAGAAATGGGTAACCGCTTAATCCCC
>NZ_LBJX01000007.1:19020-19912 GCF_028128895.1 Bradyrhizobium sp. CCBAU 11434 | reverse complement strand
TCTTTTCAACGCCCGCGGCCGGGCGTGGTTGGGGGCCCAACAGCTGCCGCACGATGAGCACGCGGCCATCGATCGGCATGTCCGTGAGCTTGACCGGCTGGCGGAAGACCTGGCTCTGCTCGACCGTGAGATCGCGCAGGACGCCATCGACGATCTCGCGGTCAACAGATTGATGACGATCACCGGCGTCAATCTGGCGGTCGCCGCCGGCATCGTGGCGGCGATCGGCGACATCAGCCGGTTCGACAGCCCGCAGAAGCTGGTGAGCTACTTCGGGCTGAACCCGCGGGTGCGGCAGTCGGGACTGGGAGCCGCCCATCACGGTCGCATCAGCAAGATCGGCCGCAGTCACGCGCGCGCCATGCTGGTCAAGGCTGCCTGGGCCGCGGCCAAGGCGGCCGGTCCACTGCATGCTTTTTTCGTGCGGATTCGCGCCCGGCGTGGCCATCAGGTCGCCGCGGTGGCCGTGGCTCGCAAGCTCACGGTGCTCTGCTGGCATTTGTTGACGAAGGGCGAGGATTACCTGTGGGCGCGTCCGGCGCTGGTCGCCAACAAGACCCGCGCAATGCAACTTCAAGCTGGACATCCGCAACGGAAGGGCAGCCGGCGCGGACCAGCCTATGCCTACAACATCAAGGCGCTGCGCAAGCGTGAGATGTTGATTGCCGCCCAGGCGGAGCGAAACTACGAACGATTGGTGTCGCAATGGAAACCGCGGCGGCCAAAACCCGGCGCGCGCGGGCGCCTCAGCTCGGCAGGACAAAATAGGCAGTCCGGTGACGCTTTCAGCCGACGCGTCACGCTTCGCCACGAGGTCGCCCGCGCCCGACAACCATAACCGCCGCTGACGGCAAGTGCCAGCCAGGAATGCAGTCCCGTTCCACGCCAGCAT
>NZ_LBJX01000007.1:0-18863 GCF_028128895.1 Bradyrhizobium sp. CCBAU 11434 | reverse complement strand
CGGCTGCGAGATCGGTGGCCGGGACGGAAGAATGGCCGGCCGAACAAAAGAATGGACGCGATTTCCCCAATCGTTCATCGGGGCGATCATTAAAAATCGATTGTCCCTCTCATCCGTCGAATGCAGCTTGGCGCCGTGCGCGGCGGGAACGTCGTGTAGGCCTGTACATCGTCTCCGCTTCGTCGAGGCTGCCGGCGAGCTTGGGCAGCTCGCGACGGAGCTGGTCGGCAGCCTTTCGCCACTGCGTCCAGGCGGCTTCGGCATCCGTGCTGGGCAAGCTAGCGATGAGGGCGGAGACGACGCGCCGCCCGCTCTTGCCGGCATGCGCCAGCGCGTTGCGCATGAAGTGCACGGGGGCGTTGAAAAAGCTGCAATTGGCTGCTTCCGTTTTCGTCGGCGATTCGCGATCGGCGGCGGAGCGACGAGATGCTGCGACGCAAGGAGCGGGATCAATTGGTGCTCTTCATTGCTGGCTGGCTGAAACGTAAGCGGCAAAGAGACCCCGTCTGGCGGAGTGGGTGAGCGATCGGCTATCGGCTGCTGAGTTTGTGAGCCGATGTGAGCTTCTATGTCTGCGCNACGGCTGCGAGATCGGTGGCCGGGACGGAAGAATGGCCCGCCGAACAAAAGAATGGACGCGATTTCCCCAATCGTTCATCGGGGCGATCATTAAAAATCGCTTGTCCATCTCATCCGTCGATTTCATGTGCTTGCGGTGTGCCAGCGGCAGACGGAAGTAGGTGCGTCTCCTCGATGTTCTCTTCCACCCAGCCGGTGAGCTTGGGGTACTTGCTACCCCATTTGGCGAACCAGGCAGCAAGATCGCGCCGGACCTCCGCGAGGTCGCGCCGGTCGTACATCTCTGAGCTCCAGCAGGCAATCGTCATCGATCTTGCGCGGGCACATAGTCGAGTGCGTTGCGCAGGAGGTGCACATAACAGCGCTGCCAGAACACACCGGCGAGGACTTCGGGGATGGCCTTCTTCAAGCCGGGATGATCGTCGGAGACGACGAACTCGACGCCATGCAGGCCGCGGGCCTTCAGGGCTTCCAAAAACTCCTTCCAGCTCGACCGGCTCTCCCGGTTGGCGAGCTCGACCGCGAGCACCTGACGCCGGCCTCCCCAGTCGACGCCGATCGCGATCAGCACCGCCTAGCTGGCAATGATGCCGTCCTCGCGCACCCGCTCATAGCGCGCATCCAGGATCAGATAGGGGAACGGTTCCTTGAGCTTGCGCTCGCAAAAGGCCTTCAGCGACGCATCCAGCCGCTTGTTAATGGCGCTGATCGCCGAGGCCGAGAAGGCATGCCCCACCAGCTCCTCGGTGACCTGCTTCACCTTCCGGGTCGAGACGCCTGGCACGTACATCTCGGCCAGGGCCGCAACCAGCGCCTTCTCCGAGCGCTGGTAGCGCTCGAACAGTTCGGTCGAGAACCGCCCCTGCCGGTCCTGTGACACCTTCAGCTCGATCTTGCGGACCCGGGTGATCAGCGAGCGGGATTAGTAGCCGGAGCGATAGCCAAGGCGCCCTTCGACGCGCTCCCCTTTCTCCGCACCCAGCGTCTCCATCATCTCAGCTTCGAGAATGTCCTGCACCGCACTCTGGATCAGCGGCTTCAGGAACTCCTTGTCCGACCTCAACAACTCTTTGACTGCAGAGACATCCGTACTAATCTTCGTCACGGTCATGGCGGGTCCAAGCTCCTCTACGAGGAGTGATCTTCGCAATCACCGGACTTACTATGACCGCTTCACCCTCTGAGCTTTTTGCAGAACCTCCGCACACTACCGCGATTTGCCTGACAGAGTTCGACGATGATCGCGCTGGATCGGAGCATACTTCCTTAATGGCCCCTGCATGGCCACGGAGGTGGATGCGCTCGCCACGTTGGGCAGGCTGGAAATTCTCTTAGCTAGGATCTGTCTGTATTTCCTTATGTCCGACGTCCAAACCTTCAGGAGATAGTCGAAGCGCCCTTCGATCAAGTGACACTCCTCGACTGCGTCGATCTTTCGACCGCCGCATAGACAACTTCACCTCCTGGATTTCGCTCTGCACTACACGGGCAACGCGGGCGCATTCACAGCTAGCGAAAAGTTGAACTGCGTACAATCCTGACGAGTGACACACATGAAAGAGTTCGTCCGTTTCGTACGGAAGTAAAGCGTTGCAGTGATAAGCAATGAAATGAGAGGTGCGATTGGTAAGCGTCACGTGCGGACACGCCGATCAAAAGGTCAAGGTTGCCGCGATACGTCTTTCTTGCGGCTTCTAGATGCGGGAGCCATGATCGCTCATTGACCGTGGCGGCTACTTCTGCGTCAGGTCATCCGAGCTTGAGGCCATAGCGGTGGCCGGCCCGCCCATGAGACGTGCCGATGCGGAGAACGTGGCGTGGCGGGCATCAAAGCTTACCAGTCCCCATCGTCCATCGCCTCGGATTGATCTTCCCCCGAAAAAGTGGACGGGATTAAGCAGCTTTTAGCTCCATCTGGATCGGAGGGATATATCCGATGGCGGAATGGAGCCTGGTTTGATTGTACAACAAGACTCAAGAACGCCCACAAAACCGTTTTTCGCGAGGTTCTTTATCGATTTCATCCCTGGTTTGGTCGCCGAGTTTGCGTTCATGGAACGGTCCGGAAGGCTGATGATGTCGCTTTCCGCTGCTCTCTGGATGGATCGCAAGCGGATCGATGGTTGGAGGTTCCAGCATGGATGTTCGATCGGGCAGCATGCCCTGACGCCGAGCTTTTGGCAGCTCAGCCGTTTGTCAGCATCGATGCACTTGCGGCGCTCTTTGCGCTTCTCGATCTGGCGTTGAAGGGTCGAACGTCATCAGCTGCCCTGCTTTCTGGCCCATCCAGAGTCTCTCACGACCAGAATCGGGGAGCGACTCATGTCACGCCAGACGGCAATGCCAGGGAGCGGATACCGACACAATCGACAACCGCGGCCGCAGCCGCAGCCGCAGATGGATCTGTTCGGGAGTGGCCTGTCAAACGGCGCCATCGGCGCGCCCGCATGGCTGGAGTTGCCGGCGGAAGCCCGGGCGGCCCTCACGAGCCTGATGACGCAGTTGATCCTCGACCATGCTGCGAGGACAGCAACGCTGCCCGCGAAGGGGGTCGATCATGATCTCTGACAAGGTCAGGCCTCATCATCCGGAGCGCAAGGCGATTCTTTACGTGCGTCAATTCTCGGCCCATCAGGTGTTGCACAATCGCGAGAGCAGCGCGCTGCAATACGCCATGCGGGACTGGCTGACGGCGCTCGGGTGGTCAGAGGTTGAAGTGATCGATGATGATCTCGGTCGTTCAGCCGCCGGCGGCATACAACCCGCTGGTTTTGAGCGGATGGTAGCGGAGGTTTGCCTTGGCGAGGTTGGTGCGGTTTGCGCCCGCGAGGTCTCGCGCTTCGCCCGCAACAGCCGGGATTGGCAGCAACTCATCGAGATGTGCCGCGTGGTCGACACCGTTCTGGTCGATCAAGAGACCATCTACGCGCCAAGACACGGCAACGACCGCCTGCTGCTCGGGCTCAAGGGCAGCCTCAACGAGTACGAGCTGGATCTGTTGCGCCAGCGCTCGCTCTCGGCCCGCTACGAGAAGGCGCGCCGGGGCGAGTTGGTTGTGACAGCGCCCGTCGGCTTCGTGAAGGCCGGCGATCGTTATGAGAAAGACCCGGATCGGCGTGTCCAGGAGGCGATCAAGCTGGTGTTCGACAAGGTCGAGGAATTGGGAAGCGCGCGTCAGGCGCTCTGCTGGCTCCACGAGTACAATCTCGATCTTCCGGTGAAGCAGACCAACGGCGACACGGCCTGGCGGCGACCAAACTACTCTGCCATCCACCGGATCATTGAGAACCCGGTCTACGGCGGCGCCTATGCCTATGGTAAGACAGCTGTGGCGGCGGGATATGGCACCGCGGGCGCAAGCGTGAAGATCCGCCGCAAGGCGCGGAACGAATGGCTGACGCTGAAGCCCAATACTCACGAAGGGTATGTGAGCTGGGAGAAGTTCGAGGCGATTCGCACCATGGTCAGCAGCAATGTTCCCATCAGTCGGTATCACGGCGCGCCCAAGCATGGTGACGCGTTGCTGGCCGGTCTGATCCGCTGCAAGCGCTGCGGTCGTAAGCTCGCACTCCGCTACTCCGGCGTGGAAAACCATATCCCGTGCTACAGCTGCAGCCGTGCCTGGATGGATAATGGCGGGGCCCACTGCATCGCCTTCGGCGGACTGCGCGTCGATGACGCCATCGAGGAATCGCTGCTTGGAGTCGTCGGTCCGGGCGCTGTCGCCGCCGCAACCGCTGCCGCCAAGGGAGCCAGGGAGCGGCGCGATCTGGTACGCGATGCTCTCAGTCGCGACCTCGAAGCGGCGCGCTATGCCGCCGACAGGGCTTTCCGGCAATACGATGCCGCTGATCCCGCGAACCGGCTGGTGGCCAGTGAGCTGGAAGCGCGCTGGAACAGGGCGCTCGCTCACGCGGCGGAGGTTCAGGCCAAGATCGCCATGCATGATGTGGCGACGCCCGCACCCCTTGCTGATCCAGCTTCGTTCGGCGTTCTGGCCTCGAACCTCAAAACGGTCTGGGATGCGCCGACGACGGATGCTCGTCTTAAGAAGCGCATTGTGCGCACCCTCATCCATGAGGTCGTGGCCGATATCGACGACGCGGCCTCGGAGATCGTTCTCATCGTTCATTGGGTGGGGGGCGCCCACAGCGGGTTGCGCTTGCCGAAGCGCCGGCGCGGACAGCGCAACAGCACCTCTGCCGATATCGTCCAGGCCGTGCGTCAACTGGCGCTGATCGCCAGCGACGACTTGATTGCCGGCCTCCTCAATCGCAACGGCCTCAAGACCGGTAACGGCAATCGCTGGACCCGCGAGCGCGTCACATCAATGCGCTCGAACTACCACATCCCGGTGTTCAAGTCTGCCGAGGACGGGATCGAGCCATGGCTTAACCTTGGCAACGCCGCAAAGCTCCTGAAGATCGCTCCCAAGACGCTCCGGCTGGCCGCTGAAGCCGGCGAGATCGAATCCATCCATCCTCTTCCGGATGGTCCTTGGATCTTCGCCCGCACCTCGCTGATAACAACTGCTGCTCGATCTATCGCCGAACGAGCGCGACAGAACCCAAAATACCCCGCGGGATCGCATCCCGCTCAACAAAATCTCTTCTCTTCAATCACATAGCCAGATGGCTGTTCCGATGCGCAGTTGTAGAAGCCCTCGATGAAGGCGAAGATATCACGCCGGGCTAGTGCGGGTCTGATGATGGACGAGCTCGGTCTTGAGGGTGTGGAAGAAGCTCTCCATCGGGGCATTGTCAGTCGGCCTTGCTGCTCATCGATGCGGTGATGCCGGCGGCGACGAGGGCCGCGCGATATTCGTGTGAAGCGTACTGCACGCCGCGGTCGGAATGATGGACCAACCCGGCGCCCGGCCGCTGCTGGCGGATCGCCATCGACAGTAAGCGCGTTCAGGAACTTGGCCGCAATCTCGCCTTCGAGCAGCCGGTCGCGGTTCTTCGAGAAGGTCGAATGGTCCCAAACCGCATCGTCCACCCCAAGCCCAACGAACCAGCGGAACAGAAGATCGAACTCTATCCGTTCCATCAGATGCCGTTCCGAGCGAACCCCATAAAACGCCTGGAGGAGCATCGCCCGAAGCAACTTCTCCGGTGCGATCGAGGGGCGACCGAAGTCCGTGTAGAGTTTGCCGAACTCCCCGGAAAGGTCGCCCAGCGCCGCATTCGCCAACCCTCGGATCACCCGTAGCGGATGGTCGACGCGAACTCGAGCGTCCAGGTCCACATAACTGAAAAGCGAGCCAGACCCTTCGTCACTCCCCCGCATCGCGTCCCCCAGTTAAATCCTGGTCCCAGAGAATTACGATACGATGTGCTTCGCTACCCACTTCTTCAACAGCCCGTTAGAGCGTTACTGCAGCCCATTAACCCCAATAGGCCCGGCGTTTGAGTATGGAAGGCGCGCCTTACTTTGAATCAGCTTGAGACGCGTCCTTTGATCTCAGCTTCTGGCCTATTGAGAGCGACCGTCCCAGTGTTCGGCTATATTTCGTAGTGCTGCCAAGCGCTCGGCTTGCTGCTTGTTCATGATCCGCTGCAGAGGACCGGTCATCCCAAGAGCGTAAAACACACGCCGATCGGAGAGGAAAACAGGCACGGCAATAGCAGCCAAGCCTTCATCGATCTCTCCGATGCAGGTCACATAGCCTCGAGTCCTCACCGCAGCGAGCTCCTGCTCGACCCACACGCGGTCATTTCGTGTGTTCGCGGTGAGCAAAGGAAGATCGGCCGACATAGCTTCGGCCAATACGGCCTCACTCTGATAAGCGATGATCGCTTTGGCGGTTGCGGCTGCATGCACTGGCATCTCGATTCCCGGCTGCACATAGCTCCGCCAACGCACGTCTGGTGACATAGAAATCGCCACGACGACTCGTGCACCGATCAGGCGCGTGAGATAGAAGGTCTCGGTGGTTGCATCGGTCAGCTGCTGCAGATGAGCGCTGGCGAGAGCGGCAATCCATCCATCGTCAGCAGTTGCATGCAATAGCCGCAGCAGCCGGTCGCCGAGCTGATAAGCGCGGCCGTCCGACATTGTCCTTCGCAAGGCCAGCGCGCACGAGGCCCTTGAGCAGCCGGTGTGCCGATGTCTTTGGAAGATCAAGCAACGAGGACACGTCAGCCAGCGTCAGCGCCCCGGGAAATGTTGCAAGGAGCTCAAGCACTTGCATATAACGGTCCAGCGGCCCCGCCGCTTCATCTGAGATAGCCATTCAGCCCTTTCCAGTCGCAAAACTTGAGCAGGAAAACGGAACGAGTCAATGGCGAGTTGAAGCGGCCGTCCTAGTGCTACGACCTTGGGACGCGCCACGGAGGACGCACTATGAACATGACGAGGCAGGATTTTCTGAAAGCGCTACTTGCGGCGACTACCACCTTCAGCTGCTCAACCTTGCCGTGATTTTTGCGATCGCAGTCATCGGCCTCAACTTTGCCTTCGGCTATGCCGCGCTGATTTCGCGCGGCAATGCCGCTTTCGCGGGAGCGGGTGCCTATGGCCTTGCGCTGCTGACCACGCTACTTGGGTGGTCACCATGGCTGGCAATGCCCGCCGCGGTCGCCGGCACCCGATCTTGGCCATGTTGATTGGCCTTCCGCTTTGGCGGCTGAATAGCCACTATCTCGGGCTGGCAACCCTCGGGTTCAACGTATCGTGCTCCATTGTCGCCGCCAACTGGATCGAGCTGACCGGCGGCACTAACGGCGTCTCTCGCATTCCCGAGCTGCAAATTGCCTGCCACGCTCTGGCCGACGGGCGCAGCTATCTATGGTTCGCGCTGATGGCGCTGGCGGTTTTCGCCCTCGTCGCAGGCTCATTCACACTCTTCCGTCATGGCCGAGCGATGATTGCGGTACGCGATGACGAGACGGCCTCGTCGATGACAGACATCGACGTTCCCAGGATCAAGCTCGCTGCCTTCGTCCTCTCATCTGTCTATGCTGGCGTAGCCGGGGGCCTGTTCGCCTGCCACATGCACTTCATTTCCCCTGAGGACTTTGGCTATGCGCACTCGATCACCTACCTGGCGATGCTCGTGGTCGGCGGCGAAGGATCGATCGTGGGCGCCGTTCTTTGGGGGGCTCGTGACTTTTCTGCCCGAATGGCTGCGTTTTCTCGGCTCCGCCTTTCTCGCGTTCTTCGGTCTTCTTGTCCTTGCCATTCTCATCTTCCCCCCTTCAGGCCTTGCCGGGATTCGCTGGCCGGGCAAGTTTCGCTGCGACGAGTATGTGAAAACGCTGGCCTTGGTTGCTGCCTCAAAGAGAGGCGCGCCCATGAGCCTGCCGCAGGCCCAAAAATCGCCAAACGCCACGGCGGGTCCCCGCGCTCTCTGGCGTCGACGTGTCAGTCGGTAAGGGCGAATTTGTCCCCGTCGTCGGCCCAAATGGCGCCGGCAAATCGACGCTGCTCAACATTCTTACCGGCGTTGTTTCGTTTGACGAAGGCAGGGTGTTGCTCGGCGGATGGGACATCATGCGAGCCGCCACGCACAAGCGGGTCCGCGGCGGGCTCGGGCGTACCTTTCAGCACGTCCGTCCCTTCGAAAGGATGAGCGTGCTCGAGAACGTCATGACCGGCGCGGCCATCCAGAGCGGCCGAAGCGAGTTGGAGCTGCGCGAGCGGGCCATGGCCGTGCTCGACCAGATGGGGCTTGTGGCGGACGCGCAAGCGCCTATCGGATCGCTGTCCTATGGTCACCGGCGCATGGTCGAGACGTGTCGGGCGCTCGCCTGTGAACCCACGTGCTGCTGCTTGACGAACCGGCCGCTGGGCTGAATTCCCCCGAGGTTGATCAGCTGATCGACCGTCTGACGGATTTGAGGGCAAAGCATCGAATCGCGAGTGTTCTGATCGAGCACAACATGGGCATGGTGATGCGCTTAGCGGAGCGGATCATCGTGCTGAACTTCGGCCGCAAAAGTGCCGAGGGCTCGCTATCCAAGATCCAGAGTGATCCCGCAGTGCTGTCGGCCTATCTCGGGGAAGGCTATCGTCATGCTGGCGTGTAACGATCTGACGGTCGCCTATGGCGACATCGTCGCGCTGCAGGGCGTGACACTGGAGGTTGGCCCGGGCGAGACGGTTGCCCTCATCGGCGCCAACGGCGCCGGCAAGACCACACTCTTGCACGCAATCTCCGGTCTTAATCCGGTCAAGTCCGGAGATATCGAATTCGAAGGCGCATCACTTGCCCGGCTCGGCAGCGACCGCCGCGTCGCGCTCGGCATCTCTCAGGCACCCGAAGGGCGGCGGATCTTCCCCGGCCTGACGGTCGAGGAGAACCTCACGCTCGCCACCGTGAACTGGAGGCGCTGGCGCCAGCCGATCGATGACGATCTCGCACGAGCGTTCGACCTCTTTCCGCGCCTGAAGGAGCGTCGCAAGCAGCTCGGCTGGTCTCTGTCCGGAGGTGAGCAGCAGATGCTGGCCATCGGACGGGCATTGATGGCCCGGCCGCGTTTGCTCCTGCTCGACGAGCCTTCGCTTGGGCTTGCACCGCGCCTGGCAGAAGAAGTCTATGAGCGAGTCAGGCAGATCGCCGACAGCGGGCTCACCATCCTGGTTGTCGAGCAGAATACGGTCCTGGCATTGTCGGTGGCGGACCGGGCCTATGTGTTGGAAACGGGCCGCATCGTTCTTCAAGGCACGGCCGATGACCTCAAGCAGAACACGCGCGTCCGCGAAGCGTATTTGGGACGCTGATCTCTCAAGGAAACAACCACATGTATCCTGACACAAATTCAAAATCGAAAGCGCTCTACGATCGTGCGCTGACGAGCCTGCCAGGCGGCAACACCCGAACGACGGTGTTCATGAAGCCTTATCCGATCTATGCCGCACGCGGGGAGGGGTGCCGGGTCTGGGATGTCGATGGCAATGAGCTGATCGATTGCATCAACAATTTCACCTCGCTGATTCACGGTCATGCCCATCCGGCGCTCATCGAGGCGGCGACGCGGCAGCTCGCGCTCGGTTCTGCTTTCGGAATGGCGACCGAATCGGAGATCGATCTAGCTGAGCTGCTTGCGGCGCGGCTGCCATCTGTCGACCAGGTCCGGTTTGCCAACTCCGGCACGGAAGCCGTGATGATGGCGCTGAAGGCGGCGCGAGCGTTTACCGGGCGGCCAAAAATTGCCAAGTGCGAGGGCGCCTATCATGGTTCCTACGATTATGCCGAGGTAAGCCTCGATCCGACGCCCTCAGACTGGGGCGGCAATGCACCAATCTCAGTTGCCTATGCCAAAGGCACACCGGACAAGGTGCTCGCCGACGTCGTAACGATTCCCTTCAACGATATCGGGGGCGCCGTCAGCCTGATTCGGGAGCATGGCCGCGATCTCGCCTGCGTACTGGTCGATCCGATGCCGAACCGCGCGGGCCTCGTACCCGCTGACAAGGCCTACCTTGAAGCGCTGCGCCAAGCGACGAGCGAAGTCGGCGCGCTACTTATATTCGATGAGGTTATATCCTTCCGTCTCGGTTATCACGGCGCCCAGGGTCTGTGGAGCATCGATCCTGATCTCACTACGCTTGGCAAGATCATCGGTGGTGGATTTCCGGTCGGTGCAATCGCCGGCAAGAAGGAGATCATGGCCGTTTTCGATCCGCGCCACGGCAAGCCGGCATTGCCTCATGGCGGCACGTTCTCTGCCAACCCGGTCACGATGCGCGCCGGGCTAGCGGCGATGGAGCTCCTGGACCGGAACGCGTTCGCGCGGCTGGATGCGACCGGCGAGGCAGTGCGAAAGGGCATCAATGGCGCATTTCGTCGCCATGGCGTGCCGGGCACAGCGGTCGGCCTTGGATCGCTCTTGAAATTTCACTTCTCCGAACGCCCAGTCCGCGACTATCGCTCAGCCTACATGAGTGAAGGCGAGACCAAGCGGCAAAGTGTGTTCAACTTGGAGCTCCTCAACCGCGGCATTCTCGCCGCCAGCTATGGCTTGATGGCGCTGTCGCTGCCGATGACGGGTACGGATATAGAGAGCATCGTCCGCGCGGCCTCGGATGCACTTGCCCAGGTCGCGTCCAAAAACTAACGTGCCCTTGGTCCTTGAAGGTGGTAAGTCTCGCGTGAGGCCATTGGGGTCATCACGCCGCGAATTTACAGTCTGAAACAGGTGCAAGAATGGCCCACAAGGTTGATCCCATCACGCGGTCAGTCGTTCAGCATCGATTGAGCTCGATCGTTGCGGAAATGGGCGAAGCAATGCTTCGCACATCCTATTCGCAGATCCTCAACTCGAGCCGGGACTTCTCGTTGGCCATCTGCGACGTCAATTCTCGGCTGATCGCCCAGGCCGACCACATTCCGGTCCATGTCGGCGCGTTGCCCTGGGCGACGCGCGCGGTGGAGGAGCGCTTTAAGGACGTCGGGCCCGGTGACGTCATCCTGATGAATGATCCCTATCACGGCGGCAGCCATTTGCCCGACCTGACCGCATTCGTGCCGATCTTTGACGGCGACCGCAGGCTGTTCTGGAGCATCGTGCGCGCGCACCAGAGTGATATCGGGGGCGCGACATATGGCGCCTATAATCCCAGCGCGACCGAAATCTGGCAAGAGGGGCTGCGCATTCCGCCGATCAAGCTCTACGAGGCCGGCCGACTGCGTGAGGACATTCTCGATATGCTGGCACTGAATGTGCGCAACGCTCACGATTTCCGCGGTGATCTTGCTGCAATGATTGGAGCCGCACACATGGGTGAGCGGCGAATGGGGCGGCTGTTTGCAGAGTTTGGCGCGTCGGTGGTCGAAGCCGCGCTAGAATCCATCCTCGATGCCGCCGAACAACAGACGCGCGCGGTGGTCTCAACCTGGAAGGATGGCGTGTTCCAGGGTGAGGCCTTCCTCGACGATGACGGCCACGGCCGCAACGATATCCGGATTGCAGCCAAGGTCACGAAGATAGGCAGCCAGATCGAAGTCGACCTGTCGGAATCCGACCCGCAGAGCACGAGCTTTGTCAATTCGTCGCACGCCAATATGCAAGCGGCGGTCGTGATGGCCTTTGCCTATCTGATCGACGCCGACATTCCGAAAAACGATGGGGCGCTGCGGCCGCTTAACGTCGTTGCCAAGCAGGGCACCATCGTGTGGGCGGATCCCGGCCGACCAGTCACGCTCTGCACGAGCCACCCTTCCAACGAGATCGTGGAGGCGGTGATCAAGGCATTGTCAGGATCTTGTCCGGATCGAACCATGGCTGGCTGGAGCCGGCGGTTCCGCATCGCTGTGCAGGGCGAGGATCCTCGCAGCGGGCGCAGCTTCATCTGGCATATGTTTCAGGCGCGCCCGGGTGGTGGCGCTTCTTCGCGCGGCGACGGCTGGTCCTCGATCGGCGAATGGCACACCGTAGGCGGTCTCAAGTTCGGCAGCATCGAGGTCGCAGAAGCTCGGTTCCCCCTTCACTTCCGTCATCATGAGTTTCAGGCCGACTCAGGCGGCGACGGTCAATTCCGCGGCGGTCTCGGCGTCGACCTCGATCTCGTCTTCGAAACCAGCAAGCCCGCACTTGGCAACACCGCAGGTGATGGTGCCAGGCATGGTGCCTGCGGCATGCTGGGCGGCAAGGATGGGGCGCCGCATCATTACCGCCTGGTCTCGGCGAGCCGGCCGCCACGTGTGCTGCGAACCAAAGAGGTCGGCATCGAGATCCACCCGGGAGATTGTCTTGAAGTGCGCTCGTCCGGCGGCGGAGGGTGGGGGCCTCCGGAGCGACGCACACAACAGGCGCGCCAGCGCGATGTAGTACAGGGCCTCGTTAACACAGGCACAACGACGGAAGTGGTTCAGTAACGATGTTGACGATTGGCATTGATGTTGGCGGCACGTTCACCGATCTGGTCGCAATCGACGCTGTCGGGCGTACCGTGTTCGCGAAATCTCCTTCCACGCCGCAGGACCAGTCGATCGGTGTGATGACGGGGCTGAACGAGCTCGCGCGGCGGCTCGACATGTCGCGCGCTGACATGTTGGCGGCGACGCAACGACTGGTGCATGGCACCACGGTGGCGACGAACGCGTTGCTCGAGCGCAAGGGCGCGAAAGTCGCGCTGCTGACCACAGAGGGGCACCGTGACGTCATTGAGATGCGGGAGGGACTGAAAGCTAACCGCTACGATCTGCGGACCCCGCCTCCAGAGCCGCTCGTGCCGCGCGAACTGCGCTTCGGCGTTCGCGAGCGGCTGCGGCCAAACGGCGACGTCCGGATGCCGGTTGATGAGACCTCGCTTGGCGAGGCCATCTCGGCGATCCGCGCCGCCGGCGTCACTTCGGTCGCGATCTGCTTCCTGCATGCCTATCGTAATCCCTCCCATGAGATCACGGCAGCAGAGCGGATTGCACGTGAATTGCCCGAAGTAAGCGTGTCGCGCTCGAGTGACGTGTTGCCACAGATCAAAGAGTACGAGCGCGTCTCCACCACGATCGTGAATGCCTATGTCGGTCCTGCCGTGCGCCACTATCTGACACGGCTTGAGCAACGCTTGTTCGAAGCGGGGTTCAAGGGGAGCTTGTTCATCATTCTCTCCCATGGCGGCATGGCGCCCATCGAGGAAGCCGGGCGTCTCGCAGCGGCGACCGTGCTGTCAGGTCCTGCAGGCGGCATCTCCGGTTCCCGGATGTGTGCGGAGCTGCTGGGACTGCCGGATCTGGTGCCCTTCGATATGGGGGGCACAAGCACCGATATCTCGTTGATCGCGGACGGACGGGCAAGCTTGTCGGCCGACGGCGGGCTGGCCGACCAGCGCATCGCGCTGCGCAGTCTTGATATCGCCAGCATCGCGGCGGGAGGGGGATCCATCGCCAGTGTCGATTCGGGCGGCATCTTTCGCGTCGGCCCGGAAAGTGCCGGCGCGATGCCGGGACCGGCCTGTTATGGCAATGGCGGTACGCAGCCGACCGTGACCGATGCGAATATCGTGCTGGGCTATCTCGATGCGGCCGCCTTCATGGGCGGACGGCGTCCGCTCGATCGTACGGCGGCGGAAGCAGCAATCGATCGCCTCGCAGCTTCGCTTGGCGTGACACGCATCGAGGCGGCTGCCGGCATCTATCGGCTCGTCAATCTGAAAATGGCAGACGGCATCCGACTGATGACCCTGCGTCGCGGGGTCGATCCGCGCAAGTTCGCGCTCCTGAGCTTCGGCGGCGCCGCAGGCCTTCACGCAACTGAGGTCGCGCGCGAGCTGGAGATCACGCGCATCATAGTGCCTACAGCAGCCTCCGTACTCTCGGCGTGGGGGATGCTTACCAGCGACTTGCGGTATGAGGTCAGCCGTACACACCTCGAGACAGGCGCCCGGACGACCGCCACTGAGATTCGAAAGATCTTTGCCGATCTGGACGTGCAGGCAACCGAACGGCTCCGTAGCTGGTTCGACGGGCCCATTATGACAGAGCGGTCCGCCGAGATGCGCTATGGCGAGCAGGTGTTCGAGGTCGATGTACCACTCAGCGACGTCGACTTTGACGCGCCATCCTTGATCGCCGAGCTCGAAGAACGCTTTCATCGTCGTCATGAGGAACTTTATACTTACGCCTCGCGCGATCAGGAGGTCGTATTCGTCAACGCACGGCTTGCCGCTGTTGGCGCCGTTCCTCGAATTGAACGATCCGATAAGCCAATGCCCACGTCCGAACCACTCTTATCGCCTACAGGCAAACGTCAGGTCTTCTTCGGTGCTTGGCGCGCAGTGCCGGTCTATGCACTGGAGAAATTGCGTTCCGGGCACGTGCTGGAAGGCCCCGCGATCATCGAAGCGGAGACAACGACCATTGTCATCAATAGTGGGGATCGTGCGACGGTTAATGCGCTGGGATGGCTCGACATTGAGCTTAGGTGTGCGAAAGTGTAGAGGGCAACTGCGGATCTCGGTAGCCGCTGTTTCTAGGTGGTCCGGCCCGCCACGTCATCCTGCTAGGGATTCTCGGATTTTGCGCACCTGAAGCCGAGCGCATCGCACGGAGCGATGGATTTAGGGGGGGGCCGGTTGGTCGGTAGGATACCTCCATCAATCGACGTGTTCACGGGCTGCGCAAAACCCGTCACGGCCGACGAACGGGTATTAATTCTATGACGCCGCAGCCTATCGCCCGTCAGAACCAGAGAATATCCGGACGTCTGCAATTGCACGCCGCGTCCATCGGGACAGCTTCTGATGCGGTCATCTTTGTGGGCTCTCCCCCCCGCGGGCCGGCGCAATATCCGCAAATGGAGATGAACCGGAAGCGGTTGGGCGAAATGGGCGATCGGCCCTGATCGACCTTTCAGTCTTCCTTCTGTGAGCGCCGGTTTGCGATAGAGAGATGCACCGTCTCAATCAGCGACAGTTCTGGGGGCCGCGTTGAGGGCGGCTGTCCCCGACCGCGTTTTCGTTCGATCGCGGCGCGTCTGCGATAGCTCTCGACGTTCATCTCAACGATGGTGGCGCGGTAAGCTAGACGATCGATGGCGGCGAGCGTCATGGCGGGGCCCTCGTTTCATTCGCCGAACGGCTGATTGGTGGTGATCAGCATCGAGCGCCGCTCGCTCTTGGCCTGGTCCTTTGTGACGTAGGCAAGGATCATCGAGGATCAGGAGATCGAAGCTATCAAGGCGGGTTGATGGCGCCTCGAGGTTGAGTTCGCGGCGAGCCAGCCCGAGCTTCTGCACGAGACCGCCAGTTGCTTCCAGTCCCAATCGACTTCATCGGCTTAGCCTCGGATCGTCGGGAGGCGCCAAGACTGTTCGGAGAACCGCTAGCACCGCTGGACAAGTCCCGTTTTCCGTGGCTGGGGGATTTGGAACCATTCGCCGGCGCCGCGAGGTGGCGAGGGGAGGTGCAACCGGCGACGGGGCGCGCAGCAGCAAGGCGGCGACTGGATGACAGCAACTATTCGATCTCAGTGCGAAGCCACGGTAGGTAGGCTCAGACCCTGGTAGCCTGTCAAAACGTGACCCTTAGCTTCACGTAGGGATAGGCTGCAAAGCCGTTCCATTCTAGGACCTTCACAGTGGAAAACTGTTGTGTGACCTGCAACACGGCGCTGAGTTGCACGTAGCTGTTTGGCGTCCAGTCTGCTCGAGCCGACGCCTGTAAGATAAGATCATCACGACCGCCGGGAAAATCTGTGAAATGCCGACCTTGAACGTAGCCGCCGGCTGACGTGGTCAGGCCGGTTACTGGCGTTTGCCAGGTTACGCCACCAGAGAGCCTGGAGGAGAAATTTTGCTGGCTGGCGATATCCGAGAACGTGAATTCGCCCTCTGCGACGAAAGAACCCGCGACGCAAAAAGCCTCCTGACCTTTCAGCCCGCAGATTGTCCCGGCCAGATCCTGATTGTTGCGAGCCCACGCGATCGATGGCGTGAAAAGCTCCACTTGGTAGGGCCTAAATCCAGACCCGTACACGGTGTTAGAGGCAACCGAATAGCTCATCACGTCGGACGTCGTCGTGCCGCTCGTCTTGCCCGGGACCACCAAATTGAGAACTTGGTTGTAAGTGGCGTTGTTCACCAGGATGTCGACGTTCTTTGTGAACAAGCGTGCATAACGCTGATCGCTCACGCCGCTCTGCAGGATGAAGCTATCGGCAAGGCCGACAGGGATATTGACGGTAAGTAGACCCGTGGTGCCAAAAACTGTGTCGCCCACGTGGATAGGGGTCTTGCTGGCATTGTTGTCGAACACTGACTGTGTCGAAACAGATGCCGTGACGGTGGTTTCTCGTGGCTTGGTCGTTACGACGTGCTCAGTGATCACCTTCTTCTT
The DNA here is from genome assembly GCF_028128895.1 of Bradyrhizobium sp. CCBAU 11434. Lineage (NCBI taxonomy): Bacteria > Pseudomonadati > Pseudomonadota > Alphaproteobacteria > Hyphomicrobiales > Nitrobacteraceae > Bradyrhizobium > Bradyrhizobium sp. CCBAU 11434. The sequence continues at coordinate 2,507 of NZ_LBJX01000007.1, read as the reverse complement.
CTGAACTGTGCGGGTTTCCTGGGCCTTGATACCGTACGTTTCGTACGCCCTTTGAACCGCCTCAGCGTCCGCAGGTAGCATCAGCTGCTTCTCGGCGAGAATCTTTTGAAGGCGACGGCGTCGCTCCGCAGGAGGAACCGCAACGGTCTCGGTCGTCGTGTAGGTCTGAACCCTAGTTTTTGTTACGACTTCGCTCTGCGGGAGGTCTGGCTTCCGATCCTTGGGAGGCGTCAAATTCTCGATGCGAACCTGTAGATTCGGGTCGACCTGGGCAGTCGCGGCGGTAGAGTAACCGGCCAGTGCGGTAATTGAACCCAGTAATATGAACGTGCAGCGCATGATCGACCCCTGGAAAAAATTGAAACAACGTTCGCGAAACTATCAAGGGCGCGTCCAGTTAATCCTCTCGCTCGTGGCTTGGATTTGGACGGCAGACAGCGGCAGGGCCGATCCGCTTGTCGGCGGAGCCGAACCCAACATTCAAAACCGAATTGAGCAAACGGTGCCAAGTGCAACAGACCGTCTGCTCAACGATTTGCGCGAAAGACCCCCGACATATTCTGGTGCCGCAAAAAAACTGCGTACCCACCCCTCTCAACGTCGAAACAACAACACGAATACCCGGATGCGCTAGACTGACGGCGACAGCTTTTGCTGACATCAAGATTGTGCCATGCTCCACCTCAAGTTATGAAACCACGGTACTAGTTCAAGAAGAATTATTGTCCGATACGTGCTTTTCCTTAGCGTCAGTTTCTTTACTCGAATTTTGAGTGTTCATCATGCTCAGCTCCCTCTCGACCGCCTGCAGATACTTTGGCCTGCTTGCACTGCGTTGGACTGTTCTGCAGCCAATTTCCTCGTTAGCTTGAGGATACAAGGGTCATCGCGTGATCGGATAATCGTGATCAGCTGTTGACTGACAACGCCAGGCAGCATGTCGGGCAGATCCTCGGGTTCGACTTGAAAACGGCAGGTCCATGGCTTGACTGCGTAGAAGATCGTCATTCGCAAAAGCCGACCGCACTTTTCCCTATACGAGCGATCCCAATCATCCGACGAAGTGCCGTGCACGTCCTTCAGGACGCGAATGAGCAGCAGCGGATGGAAGACTACGCGCAACTGGATGTAATGCAGCTATATGACGTCTGGCGTGAGTGTCGGATGCCACAATACCTATCATTTTGCACGATCTGGTTGCAGCCGCGAATGCTGCGATAGCCGTGCTGCTTGACCGCGACCATTTGCCATCAAAGACACGAAAGAGGCATTGTTTTTGTATTGTCACATTTCGTCGTCGACCTGCATCAGCCACTGCATGTTGGAGCCGCTTATCTGGATAGTGCCAGTCACCTTGTCGACCCGGACGTGACGCACACCGTGGATCCGGCAACGGAAACGGCCGGTAGTAACCTGATCACTGATGATCGCAAGGACTTCCACGGAGAGTGGGACGACGTGCCGGAGATCCTGGTGAGGCAGCGACCCCCCTGAGCTTCTTGCCGCGGCTAGGGGCCGGCAGCTCATGGCCGACTTGAAAGCTGGTCGGGGGAATTGGGCAACGGACGCGATTCTCATTGCGCAAGAAATGTTTTCAAGCGCGAGCTACGCGCCTAGCGGCAGCAATTGGACCATTACCTTCCCGGACCGATGCGCGTATTTTTGCCAAGCTGACGGCGTGAAGCGGCGCGCGCTTGGCCAAGGCGGAGGAAAGACTGGCTGAGGTGCTGAACCAGATCCGGCCGTAGATCAGGTATTTCGAAGTGATCGGGAGGATCATTGGCATCGTGAAAGAGCCCCTTGAGCGTTCGTCCTTCTCTCCTTGTCGTGCACGCTAGAGATAGATAGTTCATCGCGTGGCGCGAGAAGCCTAAGTCGCCGCAGTGGCTTCCGGCAGAAGTCGCCACGTCGAGAGGAGGCGCGAGTCAGTCATGCGACCCGAGCTACCCGCAGACGGCAATGGCAGCATGCGATACGCAGGAGGTAGGCTGAAACAATTGCGCAGGCTTTTTGATCGATGATCGCGATCGCGGTTTTCTGGTCGAGGAAATGCAGTTCGCTTCCTGAGAAGGTTGAAACAGGGTGCCTCGTCGGCCTAAACGAATGTTTGTGTTTCGGACGTAAAAGGGGAAACACGCTCAGCCCACGAAATGAATGGACGTCGTTTCGCAGTATGAGCAGGAGGTAAAGCGCGACGACCGCGGAAATAAGCCGAGGCGCGAGAAGCGGAAGGAACTTTCCCTCGGTCGGCTACCCGTCGCCAAGATCATTGCGGCGTTTGAAATGGAACTGGCGGCGGGGGACGTGGTCTTCAGCGCCGGTGCTCAGGTTCACGCCGGGCGTCGTCATCCCAAGGAGTTTCTACTCTGTTTACCGTATCTATCGGGAATCGTGACCGACCCGCTCTATATCGGGGATGATCACAAGAAGTCGACCGTTAAGAAGCCGGGTTGAGCTGAGCTGGACAGTTGAGAGCGCGCCAGAGCGAGACCAGCAACAGGCGCAAA
>NZ_LBJX01000006.1:1852-32689 GCF_028128895.1 Bradyrhizobium sp. CCBAU 11434 | reverse complement strand
TCGATGCCTTCACTCCTGAGGAATGCGCCAACTACCTCAAAAATTCAGGCTATCGAACTTAATGCCATCACGCTTTAGCGCGCCAATAAAAAAGATTCCGACGCCAAGCGCTATGTCTGCGATCGTCAATGAAAGCGCGTCGCGGCATGCCAGCATCGGAAACAGGGATTCGGGAATCTGATCGAGCCCGAGTGCCCGGCTGCTCGGCGGATAGTTTAGGCGGCGCTTCAGGAAGCTGGAGAACAAATCCCCCGCCATAGCCGCGCCCGCTACGATTGCACCGATCGTCAGATCCAGACCGATAAGCGGAGCGCATGCTGTCGTGATGAGGACTGAGACAAAAATACCGCGGATGGTTTTCGACGACCCAAACAACGGCCTCCGATCAAAAAAACTGATGTCGGCATCTACCGGGAAGGAAAAACGTGGGCCATAAATCTTCTTTGCAACGATCGGTGCGCCGTTCGCCAACGCCATTAAAACCAACAATTGCAGAATATGCAGAAATTGCATTTATTCAGGCTAGCTTATAGTTGCATCCGACGGTAGTTCGATCTTCCTTGACCATTGCGGGCGCCCTTCAGTAGAAGGTCTTGCGCCGGTCATCCAAGACCCGCGGTCGTCCTCATCCTAACCTAAAGTCGCTGCTCGGCCGCTCCGACTTGATCAAATAGCGATGCAGTTGGCTGCAGTGCACGAGCTAAATGACCCAACGCGACATTTAGTGGAAGCGTGGGAATTAGCCACTGTCGGGTTGACCTTGGCCTCATGAGAATACGCTATATCTACCCGAAGGCCGTTCAAAAGGACTAGCTGGTGGACGAAGACATTCTGCGCAAGCTCGAGATCCGTCTCGGGCCGCTCCATGCCCGGCAGCGATTGGGGATTGAGAGAGATCACGAAGCTCAGGTATTTGGCCAGGGCCTCACATTTTTCCACCTTGAAAACTCATCTTGGGCCGAGTGGATCATTCGAAATGTTTTGAAGGTAACGGGGCTCTACTGGCGTGCACGACAGAACGCAGAACGCATTCTCGTCAAACGAAACGACATGAGGTTCAAGACATTACCGCCCCTCTTTGAAGGTTTCACCATTCTCCACATTAGCGACCTTCACGTCGATATGAATAAAGCTGCCATGAATCGACTCATCGAGCTGGTTGGCGGCATGCAATACGATGTGTGTGTCCTAACTGGCGATTATCGGGGTCGGACTTTTGGGCCATTCCAGCCGGCGCTGGATGGCATCGCCCGATTGGGAACTCATCTGAAACAGCCGATCTACGCCGTGCTCGGCAACCACGATACGATTCAGATGGTTCCGGGGCTCGAAGCCATCGGCATCCGCGTGCTGCTCAATGAATGCGAAACAATCGTTCGCAACGACCAACGGATTTTTCTAGCGGGAATCGACGATGCACATTTTTTCAGAGTGGATAATATGGAGAAAGCCGCTCTCTCGATACCTCGCGGTGAATTCTCGATCTTACTGTCTCACACGCCGGAGGTTTATCGTCAGGCTGCCCATGCCAATTTTGATCTCATGCTGAGCGGCCACACCCATGGCGGTCAGATTTGTCTCCCCGGATCCATTCCCATCAAACTCGAGGCGGTGCTGCCAAGACGGATGGGGTCGGGGCCTTGGCAGTACGGCGATATGACCGGCTATACTTCCGTGGGCGCGGGCTCGAGCGTCGTTCCTGTGCGCCTCAATTGCCCGCCGGAAGTTACCTTGCACCATTTACGCTGCGCCTGACGCTGACACTAACCTGATGCATCATTACGTACACGAGCCCGCAACAGAAGCCGGAGAGAGAAGTAGCTCGCCCGTGATGTCGATGGAAGCTTGGCAGAGCTCAGGTGTCTTGACTTCACGCCTCCATTCTCTTCTTCTGAATTCTCAACGTGTTGTTGAAAGGATTCCATCGAGCTCAAGCAGGCAATTCCTCAATTGCGGGACGCCCCATGAGATGTGGGGCGTTGAAGTCGACGAAAGTACCGAGCCGTTGTGGTCGGCCGTTCGCCGACTTCTTCCATAACAACTGAGAACGCTGCGGACGTAAGTCGAATTGCAACTCGCCTCCTGATCGTGTCGGCGCAGGGAGGATATGCTGACCTGCGATGGGTCGCGCTCCGAGCCCCTCTGCGATCCAGTCCAAAGAGCCGTGAAGCGACGCCGCGGTGCCGCTCCCGCGACGTCAGTTCTTCGAAAAAACTCTCAAGCGATCGCGAGTGCTTGATCGAGATCAGCGATGATATCTTCTTGATGTTCAATTCCAATCGACAGGCGAACATATCCCTCCGTTACTCCTGTCTTCAGTTGTTCCTCCGGCGTAAGCTGTGAGTGAGTTGTACTCGCAGGGTGAATTGCGAGGGAACGGGCATCGCCTATGTTGGCGACGTGATAGAACATTTTCAGTGCGTCTATGAATTTGCGCCCCGAATCACGACCGCCTTTCAGTTCGAAACCCAACAGTCCGCCATAGCCTCCTCTCAAATAAGTATCGGCGCGAAGCTTAGCATTGCCTTCCATTAATCCGGGAAAGATCACTCGCGTTATCTTTGGATGTTTCGATAAATAAGCAGCGACAGCATTCGCGTTAGAACAGTGTTGCCGAATGCGCAGCGGCAAGGTCTCCAGGCCTTGTATAAACATGAAGGCATTGAATGGCGACATGGCAGCGCCGACATCGCGTAGGAGCGTAACACGTGCTTTAAGAATGTACGCTATTGGACCGAGAGGCTTCACCGCCTGCGTCCAAATCGCGCCATGGTAGCTTGGGTCCGGCTTGTTGAGCATGGGAAAGCGGTCTGCATTCTTCTCCCAGTCGAAGTTGCCTCCGTCCACGATGACCCCGCCGATGGAGGTGCCGTGACCGCCTATGTATTTCGTCGTGGAATGCATCGTAATTGCGGCACCATGCTTGATCGGCTGACAAAGCACCGGACATGCCGTGTTGTCCATAATGAGCGGAATGCCGTATTCACGACCAATTTTTGAGACCTCGGCTATTGGAAAGACGGCGAGCTTCGGGTTTGGCAGCGTCTCGCCGTAGTAGCACCGCGTCTTGAAATCTGAAGCTCGCCTAAAATTTTCGGGGTCTGCGGGATCGACAAAACGGCACTCGATGCCCATCGTGGCCAATGTGTTCTGGAACAGATTCCAAGTGCCGCCATAGATGTCTGTCGAGCAGACGAAATTATCACCAGCGTGACAGATGTTTTGGACCGCGAACAATGAGGCAGATTGCCCAGAGGCGAGTGCAAGCGCGGCAACGCCGCCCTCAAGCGCGGCAACACGCTCCTCCAAGACCGCCTGAGTCGGATTCATAATGCGGGTGTACACATTTCCCAGCTCCTTCAGCGCAAACAGGTTTGCTGCGTGCTCCGTCGAGTGAAATTGGTAAGAGGTTGTCTGGTAGATCGGTACTGCGACCGCAGTTGTTGCGGGATCGGCGCGATAAGTACCCGCATGCAAGACGAGCGTTTCTGGATGAATACTCTCCGTCGGCATAGATGACCCCTTTCTACTTTTAAACAATTCGATTAGGCTAATAATCGCGGATAGATCGCAATTGTTAGGCGCAGAGCAGCAATGAAACGACGCGCCGGGCTTCTAAAAAAACGAAGGAATGCGTCAAAGGCGCGTAGGTGCCAAGTGGGGCACGGAAGCATAGCGTGCCTGCAGTCGCCACGGAACTAGAAATTGATAGACTCATTCGTGAGCTCGAGGAGGCAGTGGAACAACAGGCTGCGACATCCGAGGTGCTTGAAGCCATCAATCGCTCCGGCTTCGATCTCGGTCAAGTCATGCAGATCGTTGTCAGCACTGCCGCGCGCTTGTGCAAGGTCGGCCCTGCGGGCATTTTTCTTCTCCAAGACGGCGTGTACCGGTACTGGGCCGGTCAACATGTGACGGAAGCGTATCGTGAGCACGAGAAGCGTGCCGCCATTCGTGCGGGGCGTGGCACGATCGTCGGCCGTGCCGCGATGGAGAAACGTGCCGTTCAGATCCTGGACGCTCTTGAAGATCCTGAGTACGAGGACAAAGAAGCGGCTCGCGTCGAAAATCTTCGCTCGATGCTAGGAGTACCTCTGCTGAGAGATGAACGGTTAATTGGTATCTTTGCTCTCGCTCGGAACTATGTCGAGCCGTTTAGTGACAGCCAAATAAAGCTTGTCTCGACTTTTGCGAACCAGGCAGTCATCGCCATTGATAGTGCGCGCTTATTCGAACAGGTGCAGACGCGTACACGCGAGCTTGCGCAATCCCTCGACAATTTGCGCGCAGCTCAGGATCGCCTGGTTCAAACGGAAAAGCTTGCGTCACTCGGCCAGCTCACGGCCGGTATTGCTCACGAAATTAAGAATCCGCTGAACTTTGTGAACAATTTTGCAGCGCTATCGGCGGAGTTGACGGACGAATTGAAGGACGTTCTGAGACCAGCGGCGCTCGACGCCGCTCTTCGTGTCGAGGTAGACGAACTGGCCGGCCTACTAAAAGAAAATCTGTCTAAGGTCGTGCAACACGGCAAGCGTGCCGACTCGATCGTCAGGAACATGCTGCTGCATTCGCGTGAAGGCTCAGGCGAAATTCGGTCGGCCGATATCAATGCGCTCGTCGACGAAAGTCTAAACCTCGCCTATCACGGGGCCCGCGCGGAAAACCCGGCGTTCAATGTCACGCTACACCGCGACTTCGATCCGCAAGCCGGGGAAGCCGATGTGTTTCCGCAGGAAATCATCCGCGTGTTGCTCAACCTGATCTCCAATGGATTCCACGCAGTGACCAAACGTAAGGCTGAGAACGGTTATGTCCAGTTCGAGCCGTGGGTCGCTGCGAGCACGCGCGGACGTGACGACTGTGTCGAAATCCGCATTCGCGACAACGGCACGGGCATCCCGGCCGCGGTGAAAGAGAAGATGTTTACTCCTTTCTTCACCACGAAGCCGGCGGGGCAAGGCACAGGGCTTGGCCTTTCTATCAGCCATGACATCGTCGTAAAGCAGCATGGCGGCGCAATAGAGGTTCTGAGCGAACCCGGCGTATTCACCGAGTTTATCGTCATTCTTTCACGAAAGGCGCGAGGGAAGATTCTGGAGAGGTGAAGTGAGCACATACATCGTGGTTGTTGACGACGAGCCAGACGTGGAGAGCATGTTCCGTCAGCAATTCCGGCGGGATCTGCGTTCAGGGCGTTTCGTGATGGAGTTCGCTTTGTCCGCCCCGGCCGCGTTAGAGCAAGTGAAGTCAATTCCAGATCCGTCGCTGCTTTTGATTCTCTCAGACATTAACATGCCGGGAATGTTGAGATGCTGCCGAAGGTAAAGGCTGAACGTCCGAATGTTCCAGTCATCATGATCACTGCGTACGGGGATGATGCGACCAGAAAGAGGGCGACCGAACTCGGGGCGGCAGGATTGCTTCCCAAGCCGATAGACTTCGGTCTGTTGCGCCGGGAAATCGATGAGCGTTTGGAAGGGGCAGCTTAGGTCTGCTGACCGATCGCTTCGGGCGGCGGAGACCTGAAGCAGCGGGCTTAAGTTCTTCCGGCCGTAAAGCCGCTTTCATCTCTGGGGACGTGTGCTCGCAATCCACCTTTTTTTCGTCGCGCCTCTTGGGCAGTGCAAACGCTCTGGGTGTGCAGAAGATGGCTGAGCGGGTATCGGCCGCTGGGTGTCACCACCGAAAACTGTGTACCGGCAAAATTACTGTTTGGACCGGGGTAGCTCCAGCGAAATCTTCAGAGAAGATCACCGAACTCGTTTGCGCAGGTATGCTCGCGCCTAAGGTGAGAGAAAACAGCACAATCGGTAAGACATTTTTCCATTATAGTCGCGCGGCCGAGTAAAGTTTCGCGCGCTTCCTTCGGGGATGCCTCAACAAAGCCGGACACATGCTCGCCGCATTGAAGCGGCACATATCCGAGACGTCCATTGACGTCCAAGCTAACCGTGGCCGCCGCGTCTCGCTACCAGATAGTCGTATTGAATTCGCGATGCTCCATTGTTCTTGCTTTCACGCGCTTCCGTGCGCGGCTTGCGATCAGAGCAGCACTACAGGCTAACACTCCGATCAGAAATCCTGCCAGCATTTTGCTCACCGATGGAATTGCTATGTTGCACTCCAGCGTGCGGATGAAGAAGCGTATTCCTCCAGCCCTACGGCTCGGTCCGCCCCAAATTTTCCCTAGCCCGAGCAGTTTGCTTGTCAAACTGCTCGTCGACAAAAGTTAAGACCAACCGTCGCGCGTTGACCTGTAAGCTTCTCGAAGGCTTTGATTAGACGGAGCATCTGAAGATCTTCGACGGCTGGGGGACATGGCAAAGACCTCGTATAAAATGACCAGCTCAAATTCCGGAAGAATTATGCAGCGGGTCTGGGGAATTGGGAACATGAAATTTAGAGGAGGGTTAAGTGGAGCCGGCTCCAAGGCTAGCGGGTGAGCGGCGCCGGCTGTCCCTCATTACCCAAAGCTGGGGCCATCTCTCTGAGACCTTACAAAAGAACGAGCTGACCAATGAGACGGCTCTCTTAGGACACCATTAGTCCGAATCTGGCATGATGCGTTTTGGGATGGGGCCGTGGGGGACATACGCGGTCTCGCTCAGAGGCCGAGGCCCGCCAGCTTGCCAGCCCCGGTGGGCCTCCCTCACAGGTCAGACCAGCCCTAAGTTCCTGAACCGGAAAACCTTTTCTTTGTACGACGAAACAAGCCTGAAACAATCTTGTGCTTTGTTGAGCACACCGGGCTGGTGCATTTCTCTCTTAAAACTCTTTCACCCGGATCCTTTTTGAAGGCAGGCCGCAGCCCGCCCCCGGCTGCGCCTTTTTGCTTTTGGCTAACACCCGGCGACATCGCGGGCGAACCGCGATCCAAACTGTCGATCGCGAAGATTTTGCTCCGCACCGGAAACCCCAAACGACGGGCGCGAAACCAGAATTAGCTCTCAACGAAATCGTCCTAAAATAAAGTGGGCCGAGAGTGAAAGGCGTCGAGCACGGGGGATGTCACCATGCTAGTCGTGATGAACTTCATTTGGCGGCGGCTTGCCTTTACGATGTTGGTCGGTATGAGGTCGACCCTCGTACGGCGATGAGCGTAGAGGCGGCTGTTGTGTAGAAGGCGACAACATGCCCAGAGAGATAGCGATAGCCCTTTGGTCCTTAGCCGCTGCGTGCGTCGTTGCATTCGGTTTGGCCGCTCTAGTTGCGCCCCATTAGAGGCAAGAAAATGCGCCCCTCTGGTGCTGAACTGCGCCATCGTCAACATTTCGATTGGCGGTGCGTGTGATCCCTGACAAGTTTCATCTGCTAATGGCCGGTGAGATCGGTGATCGCCTTTGTGTGGCGCAATGACGACGGTCCCAAACCCCGCAGGTGTATCATCGTGGTCGTGCATGCCGTAAGAATAGCTTCCGACCGCTCAGAAAGCGTTGCCAAAAGTTCCCGACGGTAAAGACATCATCAACATTGCTATGCGACGTTGTGCAACCATGGAAACAGAACGATCGCTAGAAGCCATCTTGCAGAGCCTTCGGCGGCGGGCAAGACGCCGCCCGGTCTTCAATCAACATCACCGCCAGTTTCTCGATCGACTACACGACCGCCATTGGATCCCGAGTTCTAAGCTGGACGATAGACCAAAAACTAGGCTCGCCCTCCTCCGAAACGGATGTATGGAGCAGCGCTCCGCAAAAGGCGATATCGAATACCGCATAAGCGAAGCCGGGCTGGTAGCGCTCACTCGACCGAGAGCGTCAGGCACTTCTTGCCAAACATCTGCACGGTCGTAGCTGCATGATGAGGCGACTGTGTCCAAGGCCCTAGAACTAATTGTCGACGGCTACGTCAAGGTGAGGGATCGACGCGCCCTAACGGAATTGTTGGCTCATCGTCGCAAGTTGGTCGCTGACCTGCAAGCCGTGTCGGGCATCGATCCTGAAAAATCGCTCGCCGTGGTTCAAGCGGAACTGGCGCTAATCGAGGCCGGCCTTGAAGCGCTGAAGCCGCCGCCCGGCTCGATACCGGATAACGAGTGGGGTTAGAAGGCGGTTTGCGCCCAACCACTTCAACACTAACCGAACAGAAATACAATTGCTGTTACTGTGGGGACGCGCTTCCGTACTAGCGCATTCGCATGGGCACGAAGCCCGCTCTCTCTCTCCGAGGGCGGGCTTCTTTTCTGAGATATAGAGATGAGGGTTAACAAGATCACATGGGATAAGATCGGCCGCGTAACCGAGCCCGGCCGATACAGGTGCTTCTTCGGCTATTTGACCGTGACGTCAGAGGACATTGAAGTGTGGTCACGCTACCCCGATGCGACGTTCACGTTAATTGCGAAGCTATCAACCGACCGGTCCGCGGGCGAAGACTACCGCCTGGGCGCTTTCGACATCGGTGATCCTCAGGGCCGGCGCACCACTTGACACAAGAGAGGCAACTTCGGCCAAATCTTGTGGCAACCGCGAGCACTGACTTTTCGTCAGTTTCGAGCGCGATCTTCTGAGCAAGCATGACGTCGCCAGCCGCCAAGCCACATTCAGGAACGAAGCACCACCCGAATTTGGGTTGCCCTTCTTCATCAAGCTCTAAAACATTGCTCACATTGCCTCGGTGAATTCGATACCGTCGGCCAGCGTGAGACCCGATGACTTCGAAATAATCGTCCGCATCAAATTGCGCGCGCTGTTCTGGACATAGCCACGCTCGCAAGGCGCAGCGCACGCGTTTCCCGGTCATTTTGCTTGGCGTAGCTTCGGTAAAAGGCACGCACAGCCCGCAAGCTGGCAGCCCTGCTGCCGACGCCGCTGCCTCTAAACAGAAACACCGGCCCCGCCAAGAAGAGTTTTAGCCGCCGACAATACGCGGATAGAACAGCGTTTCGTCCGCGGCTGGATCAAACGTTCGCACGACATTTAGATCGCCCGTCTTCGTTCGGGAAGCAGCTGTAAATCCTTGGCGAGTCAGCTCGCCAAAGCGTCGTTCAGCATCGGCCAAACCCTTGCGGTCATTCCGGTCAAAAAAGTACCTGCTGTCACCCGTGTGGTCCAATACGATCTGAGTAGCCATGGAAAACACTCCGCATATTAGCCAGCGACGGCGGGCGCCGTTCCAAATTTTTCAGCCAGATTAAATCTCCCTTTGGCCACTCCGACGGAGCCGAACAGCGCGCCGCCGCGACCTGACGCCGGCGCAGCGCGCCAAGCTAATCGCGAACCGACAGGCTGCTTATGAAGCCGTTCATCCGAAGACGAAGCACGGCGGTCGCGGCGTGGATCAAGTGGCCAAGTTGGCCACTTGAAGAACGACCGCTTCACGCCTTCACTGCCGCGAAGACCGGGACGCCGGAACGGTCGATCCAGCACGACCCAACCCGCGCTAAGGCGCTAGGCCCCGATCTGGACCTTCGTCGGGAGCGTCGGCGAGCAAAGGCGCGGTGACGCTAATGATCGCCCCCGACGCTATCGACGCGTTTTGCTTCCAAAGCTGGCGACCATTGACATGGCCTTTTCGCGGGGACAACCTACGGCTGTTTCAGTCCGCGATTTCAGAAAGTGGTATTTGCGTAATGGCGATGAAGACCGTTTTGTCGGAGATATTGAAACACGAACTCTGTAAACGTGGGTTTCACGGCGTATCCGACACCGATTGCTCGGACATTGTCGGTCAACTGCTTGAACAGATGAGGGACCTCGAACTAAAGCTCGCCGTTCGAGAGCTCGTTGACAAGCTCCCAAAGAGATAGCCGTCGGCCAGCTTCGTTGGTTATGGGCGCCTTCCCGGTTCGCACGACCCAAGGACACGCTGCGGATTGATTTGCGCAAAAGTCCATCCCTTCTCTCCAGGGAGAGCAATTGCCTTTTGCCGCGCGACGCGGTTGAATTCCGTCTTCGAGGGAGTTGACGTATGCGAACCACATGCGCCGTTGCCACGGCATTCTTGCTCGCTCTTCAGGTTTCTGTTGTGCCGGTGCCCGCTGTCGCGGCAGGCGATCAGAAGGCGCGTTGCACTGGGAGCGCTACGGTGGCTCTCCCTAAGGTCGCGGGCCTCAAGGTCATAAAATCCGTTACGCGGCCGATGCCGGCCGAGCAGCTGGCAAACTGGCGCGGTCAGTCGACACCCATCATTGTCGATATCGATACCGACACGCCCGGCGGGGGACAGCGCTATTCGTACATTTGCGCAAATGATCCGAAAGGCGGAGTTTTCGTCCAGCGGACATTCACTCCAGCAGGCCCGTGAAATATGAACCGACTTCAAAAGTTCATCGAACAAGGAGCGTTTGGCGAGCGATCCGGCCGCACGGCATACGCTTTCAATGCTACCGTCTTGCCCGAACCGACCAAAGGTCTCGATTGGCGACCGGCGCATGACTTCAGCCCCGGCGATGCCATCCTGCAAGATCCCGGCCTAAAGCAGTTGTTCGCAAGCGCCATTAAATACGGATATGCCGTCGCAACGCGAGCCAGCAACTAACGACAGGCATCGCGGCGAGGGGCCGCCGTCCCCTCAGTCGGTGGCCCCGCCCAATAGCTTGCAAGCCCGATTGTGAGCGTCTCACTTCTCCGAATTCGTAGCAAGCGGCGGCTGACCGCTCCGCTGCCGGCACGTATGGGCGCGCCGCAGCTCTAGCGTTTGCTCTTGGAGAGATGCTCCGCAATGTTCTGCGCACGCCGCTCTCTCGCTTCGGTACCGAGGCGCGCGACGGTCGTTACGACCGCCGCGAGTAGGGCGGCCCAAACGCAGATGCCGAAAATAAGTAACGCAAGCTTGCGCACGTCAGCCTCGGCGGGAGCGAGCCGCCGCGCCGAATATCATGGTGCGACGGCTCGCCTTTGGGTAAGTCCGGACGGGGCAATGTCCGGTGATCAAAACCGTATCGTGCTCGGCGAATGCAGCAAGCATGTACTGGAGTTAAGCTTGATGTCCGCGCTGGAGGTTAAATCCGGAACTGGCCAAATGTATGCGGCCGCCTTCCGCGCGCAGTCGACGCCTTGATATCGAGGCTCAGGCGAAGCGGCGGCTTGCTGAATACGATGCAGCGGAGGAGCGAGGCGAAATGATGGGCCCGACAGGCGGGCGAGATGCAGCGGGTCAAGGATCAGGACCGGCTGCCAATTGGCAGACGTGGGTATTGATAAACGCGAAAGTCACGAGGCGCCCCAAATCCGCGACGCTGAAGCGCGAGACCCCGGTGTCGTTCGCCGGACCATCGACGCCGATGAAGGGTGTAAGAACCCAATTCCAACATTTGTTGGGGTCGGCAGATTTGCCTTCGGTTATTCGGTGATCGCTCAGGGGGCCACCATGAATGACATGCAGCTGCAACTTGAGACGTTGCGGACGGAAGCCGCGCGGGCGCGGGCGGTGGAAGTGGGCAGTCTGTGGGCCAGAAGGAGGAGCAGTGATGACCGGCTCTGAATGCAGCCGTGCGGGTGCGAGGTACATGGCGGCGCGGGCTCTGTTCACGCGGCGAGCGCATCACGTGCGATGCTGGCCGGCGAGGGGGGCGTCACCTCAAGCTCATCAGCATTCCGGACAGGTATCGCCGATCGATTCCAACACGCTCCGGATCTCGGCTTGGGGCTACATCGCCGCGCGATACAATGGTCCGGAACCGGCCCCATGTGCAGCGCCAAAAAAGTCTGTTGTTTCTGACGTCGCGCTAGAGGCTCTTGAGGAGCGTGATCAACAAGTCGTTGACAACCGACGCACGTTCCCGCTGAACCCAGTGCCCAGCGCCTTCAAGAATATGACAACCCCGCAACCCGGGCAGCGTGTTTTTAAAATTGGCAATCTGCGCCCGCGAGTTGGGAAATTTAAGCACGTCGTCGCGCGACCCCGCAATGAACATCGACGGCTGTTGAATGACAACGCCGCGCCACGGCGCGAGCAATTCCCATGAACGGGTGATATTGCGGTACCAGTTCAGGCCGCCGCGAAAGCCCGTACGGGAAAATTCCGCCACATAGTAGGCAATGTCTTCAGGCGTTAGCCACGACGGTAGGAACTCCGGTTCGCTGAGGTCATCGAGGAAGCTCCTGCCGGGTTGCAGCACCCCGAATGCGATACGATCCGGACCGTCTCCCGAACCGTTGAAATTAATGCGTCTGATCGAAGTCGCGACATCGCGCTCCAGCTCCTTCTCTGCCACGCCGGGGGTCTGGAAATATTGCATATAGAACGTCTCAATGCCTGCTTTCTTCAGACCATCCAGAAGGTTTACAGGCCCAGGGGGCGAGAACGGCACGCTCATCCCAACCACGGCCCGGAAAACATCAGGCCGCAGCATCGCCGCGTTCCAAGCAGCGGGTGCGCCCCAGTCGTGACCGACGATCACGGCCTGGTTTTCGCCAAGGTGTTTGACGAGCTCCACCATGTCTCCCACCACATGGAGCAGCGTGTAGGCGGTGGGATCTTCCGGCGCGGTGGTGCCGCCATAAACACGCATGTCAGGCGCTATGGCGCGATAGCCAGCTTTCGCCAGCGCGGCGAGCTGCGACCGCTAGGAGATCCACAGCTCAGGGAAACCATGGCACAGTAGGACAAGGGGGCCGCTCCCCTGCAGGGCCACCTGCATACGCAGACCGTTAACGTCAAGAGTTTGCAGCGTGGGCTCGGTCATGATCGCTCACCATAGTTGGAAATCCGTCGCGATGAATCGGCTAATGCTTTACGGAGCAATCAGCCTCTCGATCGTCTCCGGCGTATAGGCTTCTGTAGACAATCGCTCGGGGCCGATCACTGCGGCAGGCAACGGCGAAAGCTGGCGTTCGAGCATCCTGTCGCCGACCCTGGCCCGACGCAGCCTCGCCTCCTCGCCGAATTCGACCCGTATCTTCGTTGCCAGGCCGGCCGTAATGCGCAGACGGCGCATTCTTTCCCGCCGTTCATCGACGTAAGGCTCAAAGCCAGCGCGGTCCCAATCCTTTTCCGAAAGCAGAATATCGGACACGATACGGACATCCCTGGCGGCGATTGACAGGCCCTGTCCTGTGATCGGATCGTTGTGGCCGGCGGCATCCCCGATGAGTACGACGCCGGGCAGTGTCGGATCGTCGATCCAGTGATCCTCGTTTGAATAGGAATGGAACGGACTGACGGGCCTGCCGCCCAGTATCGCGTCTGCATAGGGCAAACACTTCAGCCGGAACGCCTGCAACAGCCGAGCCTCCCTGTCCGGCCCCGCAAACCTATGTCGATCGGCAAAATCATAGCAAGCGTAGAGGCGAACCATGTCTTTGCCTTGCGGAAAGACGAAGTAGTGCAGCCTGTCTTCAGTCCCGATCGCCTGGACCTGACGCGGCCAATCGGGAACGTTTGCGACTAGCATCCCGCCTAAAAGGTTATGCGGCTCGTTCGCCAGAACGGAAAAGCCGAGTCGCTTTCGCAGGCTGGAGTTACGCCCGTCCGCGCCTATGACGAGGCGAGGGCTCAGCTGTACCGCCGTGCCATTCGACGAGAATGAGACGG
Source organism: Bradyrhizobium sp. CCBAU 11434 (assembly GCF_028128895.1). Classification (NCBI taxonomy): domain Bacteria; kingdom Pseudomonadati; phylum Pseudomonadota; class Alphaproteobacteria; order Hyphomicrobiales; family Nitrobacteraceae; genus Bradyrhizobium; species Bradyrhizobium sp. CCBAU 11434. The sequence goes on along the minus strand of NZ_LBJX01000006.1, from coordinate 19,210 downwards.
TTGGCCGGGCGCCAGCTGTTACCTCGACATCCTTAACGCCACTCACGACCTTCGCGCCCGCCGCCCTCGCAGCCGCTGCGAAAGCGATGCACATGGTCGGATGACCGATGCAGAGAGGCCTTGGAAGATCGGGCGGTAGCCTCGAGAAATCCAAGGCACGTTGCTCGGCGGCACCTCCGGGCCAGTTCTCATCGTAGGGCACGTTGCGCTCTACCGGAATTGCTCCGTTGGCGCGCAGGAGATCAAAAAGCCCAAGCCTTGCGAATTCGGCAACGCCCCAGGGAGCAATCCATTCTCCGCGCACCCGGTCGGGGTAGGTTGTCTCCCGCTCCAATATGGAGACCTCTAGCCCGTTTTTCGCGAGCACCGTCGCCATGGTGCCCCCCGCAATTCCGCCGCCCACAATCACGACATCAGGCGTCACATTGGTCATGCAAATCCCTCAATCAAAAATAAGAAAATAACTTGTCGACATGATCATCTCTGACCAGGAATGGCAAACGCTCCCAGGCGACCGCCCGCCGATGGGATTGCTGATTGTTCGGCGGCGGCGCCGCAACAGGTCACAACGCGACGGTATAACATTGCCAGCGGGGCGACACGAACCTAGCTCAGCCCATCATCATGAAGACTCGCGGGTAGGCCGCTCTGAGGTCAGCCGGCAGGCATGGTTCATGGTGCGATGGCCTGCTCGACACTTAAGCTCTGCGGCGTCAGCTTCATGACCTATCGGCAGAAGAACGCGGCGCTCACAACAGCCTGATCAGCGCATCCAATCTCAATGGAGACCGCCTTCGGGCGGCCCTTTTTGTTGTGTGCCGAGTATGAACGACAGGAAGTCTTCCATCCAGCCTGAAGGCAGCGAAGGATTCGGTAGCGATGCGTTGTAGTGCGCCACTGAATTTCATGCGTTACACGAAGTCTGCAGGTCGCGTGCCGCGAGCTTCTTCGTACATGAAGTCACTTTCGGCCACCGACCATGGTACGACAGGACACTCTGGATGGCTACGAAAAATGCCTGTGCCAGGCGGTCGAGAGGACCAGGCTGGCCCACTCTTTCGCGGAGCAGCCATTCAAGAACCGCCACTTCCTGAGCGGCCACGGTCATACCTTGTCCGAACGCAGGATTGAATCGGCGGACGACATCGGCGGTTGGAAGAACGCCGTGCGGAAAGACGTTCATTGCCTCGAAGCGTCGACGCCGGCTGCTGGGAAAGGCAAAGCTTCGGCAGCCCCACCACTACCTGCACCGAACAGCCGCGGCCACGTCAGCATAACGGCCGCGATATCCCATGCCGCCGCGCCGTCGACGAAATCGCCCGCGCCGCGTGGAGGCTCTCAAGCACGATCTTCAGCTACTCGTCGTCGGTCCAATGGCGGCGACGGCCGGTCTCAACGACCTCGAGCCGCTCAATCTGAGTACTGAACTTATGGCTGTCCATAAGTGCTGTTACGACAATCCGCTTAGCCCACAAGACGGCCCTCACTGGGAGGCAGACCGCGCATCTTCAACGGTAGCTGGCGCAGATCCTTGTCGCCGAGCGCGATGATGTCGAAGGCGTAGAGCTGCGCCTCCTCGTCGTGCCGGCGTCGAATGCAGAGCGTTGAAATCGGACACACCGTCGACGCCGAGCACCACGGCCTCGCCGTCGATGATGAATTGCTGCTCTCGGTTCTTCAGTGCGGCCTCAGTAGTCCAGGGGGAAACGGCTGATCCAGTTGTGGCCGCCCTTGCTGATCAGGCGCACGTCGCGGCCGCTGCGCTCGGCGCGCATGCGATAACCGTGATTTCGTGGATCCAGTCGGGGCCATCAGGTACGGCCTTGGCGGCCGTGGGGCAGGCAGAACTCTAATCGCTTAAGCATGATCGACCGATAGGCACAACGCGCCAAAGCGGGTCCTTTGTGCCGTCAGGCCCGATACTTCTTCGCAAACTCGCTCTCAGGATAGTGCTCCATCGCCGCCAGCGCGGGCCATTTCTTGTTTCGGCGACGAAGCCGTTCATGTCGTCACCGAGCATGACCCTGAAGCCTGCATCCCAAAACGCGGCGATCGTGTAGTCGATCTCGCTGTCATACCGGTCCTGTAGGATGACTGGTTGGGCGATGTCCCGCGTCGCCTCCACTACCTCTTCGTTATCAGGGACTGTCAGCAGAGCATCGATGCGGCCTTTGCCTCCAGCTCCTCGGGCTCGAGGTGCCGGGAAAGGATGTGGAGTACACGTGGTCAGGCCGACAACTGAAAACACGAGGATTCGGCGGAATCAAAGGCGATCCCGATCCGCTTGTCCGAACGCCACACCGCTCGACAGAGCCGGTGCAATTGTGCCGTCGGGATACTCAGCATGAACTCGTGCGGAATACCAATTTGACTTGGGACATCCAGATTGGCCCCACAGTCCGAGAGGTCACGAACGACGCAGCTGAAGGCGCCCCCCGGGAATTCGATCATCGCGGCTTTGAAGACGCGCCGCCGGCGTACGTGGCGTTTTTCCATGCCAGTAAAACTACGGGCAACAGATGAGTAATTGCTGAAACTTGTTGGAGAAAGTCCCGCTCGAATCGTCGGAAGCAATTAGGGATCCGTTAATCAATCGCCGCCAAGCCGAACGCGAACGATGCGCCGCCGACGATAACCAGGGTGCTCCACGGCCCCACGTCAACCAAGCGCCGAGAAGTGCAGGCACTAAGCCGAATAGAGCAATCGCGCTCGCAATCTTGTTTTGTATCGACAATGGCACGCCCCGAGCTTCCTGGAAGCCTGAACATACGCGCAATTCACTGATTCCCGGGAGGTCCTCCACGGGCACAACCGGCAGTAGCTCGCGCGAAGGCGCCGCTCATCCCTTGAGACTGCTGGTTCACGCGGGCGGGCCTGCCTCGCGCCGCGAAATCTAGACCCGATAGCAAAAGGCCCGCCGGTTGGCGGGCCTAAAGCGTGATGGCATTAAGTTCGATAGCCTGAATTTTTGAGGTAGTTGGCACATTCCTCTGGGGTGAAGGCATCGAGTGCGTGTCCGACTGCGGCGTAGACAGCGTCGACGGTCGCGCGGCCGCTTTGCGAAGCAGGTGCTTGAGCTTGGCAAAGACTTGTTCGATCGGGTTCAGGTCGGGTGAGTATTTTAGCAGGAAGAAGAGCTTGGCGCCGACCGAACGGATGAGCTGTCGCACTGCTTTGCTCCTATGGCTGCCGAGGTTATGCACTCAATCATTGGCAAGGGCTGACCCGCTTCCTCGAAGACGGACGTCTCGAGCTCGACACCAAGCCGGTCGAGAACGCCATCCGGCCAGTCTGTTTGACGAGGAAAAACGCTCTCTTCGCCGGTCATGAAATCGGGGCAGAAAACTGGGCCTTGCTCGCGTCGATCGTCGCCACCTGCAAGCTCAACGACGTCAATCCGGCCGCCTACATCGCGGAAACACTCGAGGCGATCATCGACGGCTATCCCCACAGCAGAATCGGTGACCTTATGCCGTGGCGCTTCCGTAACCCGGCCGCCTTCATTCTGATCACATCGCGCACACGGCGCATCGCAAGCCTCTCCGTCGGCAGCCAGGGTCCCCCTTCGCAAAGCCGAAAGGGGTGACCCTATGGGAGCCAGAAGAGGCCTCGTCACCCCGGGTTCGCCCTTGCGATACCCGGGCGACATCATCCCGGAACGGTGGGCGACATCGTCTCGGAATGGGTGGGCGACTTCAAATCGGAATAGTGGGCGAGATCATCTCGGAATCCTGGGCGACATCGATCGGAATCCGCACTCAGGGTGTGGCGGGTATGAGCCGGGGGCCGCTCCGCTGGCCTGGCGATGGGCCAGCGAGAATCAGAAGCCTCGGGGGCAGCCTTCGTTCCTGTGAAATTTACGGGTGGTCAGCGCGACATGAGATTGTCGCAAGGCGACAACAGCCGGACATTGGTCCCGCTCTCGTGCAGTTCCACCCAGCCCATTTCGATCGCGTATTCGATGCCGGCGCCGAACTCGGCACCGCTGGCCTTGAGCGTGAAGGGACGCCGGTTTCTCTCTCGCTTCGCTCGAGTCGAGGTCTCTCTAAGCGTCGGCAATTCTCCGGTGCCGCTGCCGCTTGGGCGTCACCTTGAGCTGCAAGCCCATCGCCGTGAGCACAGCGAGAAGAGTTGTAAAATTCGGAAGCGTTGTACGGCCTTTGAATGCACGATAGATGCTCTGCCGCTCTAGCCCGGTCTCCCTCGCCATTTCGGCGATGTTGAAGTCCACAAGAGCCGTTCCAATCGCTCTGCAAATTGCGTTGGGGTCAGCTGAGGCGAGCGCCTTGTTTAGCTCGTTAGCCAATTTTGGAGGGATAATTGGTCGGTATGTTTTCGTCATATAAAATCGCCCAAAAAGAAAAGGCCGGCTCAAGAAGCCGGCCTCGTTTATCTCAATAGGAATTGCTCAGTACTTTGCGAGCAACGGGCCGCCGAACCTATAGTTCAGGCGCACGAGGCCCATGTCAACGTCTTGGCGGATGCGGTCGGTCTGGAATGCCACCGCTATAGTCGTCGGCGTCGTGAGAGTTCGGGTCAGATCACCGAGGAAGATGTGGTCATACTCGACGCCGACCGACCAGTTCGGCGCGAAGCTGTACTCCAGTCCAGCGCCGACGGTGCCACCCCAACGATTCTCACGAGCGGCAGAAGCCAGCAGGGTGCCTGCACCAGGTGTGCCCGCAGCGGCGTAGATGTCGAACTTGGTGCTGACTACCGCGCCGCCACCCTTCACGTAAAGCAACACGTTGTTCCAAGCGTAGCCGACCTGGCCCGTGATCAGACCAAAGGCATCGATGCGGGTGCGGTTGCGATCACCAGTTACAAGTGCCGAGCCTGGAAATGCGGTGCTGATATTGTCTCCGCGGAAGTCGGCCCAGTTGCCCTGACCTTCGAGGCCGAACACCCACTGCGCCGATTGCCAGCGATAGCCGATCTGGCCACCCGCCGTGCCGCCGGTTGCGTTGTGGCAGCCTTCACCGACCAGCGTACCGGTCACAGGCGTGACGAAGTCCCAGCAGGTATGGCTTGAGCCGCCCCCGCCGTTGATGCCCATATAGAAGCCGCTCCAATCGTACATCGCGGCAACCATCGGCGGCGCCTTGGTGTAGGGCCGAGCCGCGAGGTCGGCCGCGCTGGCAGGTGCCGCTATCCCGAGTGCTAATGTTCCGGCCGCAGCCACGATAAATTTTTTCATTCGAGCCTCCGCAGCAATTACGAGTCAAGGAATCCGCGTCTAACGCCCCGCTGCCAACTTATAGTAGGTCCGATTTGGGCACGTTGCTGTAGCTGGCCAGCCACACCCGCCAGTAAAGCAAGCAAAAAATTCTTGATGCTTGTTAAGTACTTGGAACCTAAAGCCTGGTGGCGAGCGTAGCGAAATGAGCGGTAACCTGACGTCAATCGCCTCGCTTCATAATCGATTTATCGCGGGTTGGGTGACAAGGACCGCGGTACGCATGGGCATGGGGAGAACCCGCTAGCTGTCGAGGCCGGCGGGTTTTCTTTTGCTGCCGCTCGTTGACAGCGCTTGGTCCGATCTAGGCAGTCGAGCGATTCCGCATTCTTAATTGACGGGTCTCGGCAGTATTGCCTTCTCGGTGCTGTTGCTGCCGGCGACAATGTTGGACCCGCGCATGCCGCAACTTATGCAGACGAACTGTGGCTCAAGCTGAGAAATCCTGATCCCGTCCGGCCATTGATCGACGTACGCGGCTGGCAGCTTGATGATATGGCTGCAGCGATAGTCCTGGCAAAACACGATCAGATCGCGCACGCCCGTCGACCGCAGATCGCCCAGCGTGATCTTGAGCTGGCGGCCGTCAGGTTCGGTGCGGTCTTTGCGTCGAGGGCGGGCCATGTCGCAGTCGAAACGCGCTGTCGGCGAGAGGCAAATTGTCAATCGGTGGTGGCCCGGAAGGCGGGCAAGCTACTGCGCGTCGTAGCTCAATTAGGCGAGTTTTCGTCGGCGTACCCTCTACGAGAACGGAGCTTGATTCGTCATGCTGGAAACCGTTCTCTTATTGCTCGGAATGGCGGCCGTCGCCTTTCTGCTGATCGCGTTCTGGGGCTTGCACAAACAAATATAAGCTGTCCCGAGAATCGCTTTTACTTCAGCTTAGCCAAACCTAACGGGGAATGGTTAGGCCCAGCGCGCGATTTCCGGACAAGAACCGCGCTGGTTCACTCTCGCATGCGTTTGCCCGTTCAGTGCAGCGTAGTTTGGACTGGTGCGCTAGGAAGCCGCAACCGCGCCTTGCAAGCATCGATTTCGGATTGATCTGGCGCAGGAAGCGCAGCGACGTTATCCAGCGCCTCGATCAATTCCGGCAACCAAGCAGCGCTCGTGACCGCGGTGCTCGAAGGTGGGCTGCTGGCCGCTCCCTGGGCCTTCATGCCGGTAACCGAGGCTGAAATGACCTCGCCGTAGATCGCGTCCAAAAGCATGCTCAACATGATCGCCATCCCCATTATTGATTGGCAATCAGGGTACGCGCGCATTGTTTCAAAGCTGCTTCGCCGCTCGGGGAATTGGCTTCGTGGCGAGCGAAACACAAAAATCCACCGCCTGAAGCCTCACGGGTGGTCAGATCGGCGCCGTGTCTTCGGGAGGAGGGGCATCTGTCGACCGTACCCGGTGCCGGGGGGCCTCGTATTCCCAGCCTCGGGGCATGTCCTGGCTGGGGCTCTGTGATCCAAGCATCAGGAGCGAACAGCATGTCAGACAAATCCGCAAATTCTAGCCGTTCTGCGCGGGACCCACAAAGAGGCATCGCGGCAGCGACGGCAATCGGCATGAATGCCTTGAAACCAATTATGCACTTTCAGGTCTCAATGCTGAGGATGTAGGCCGATAGTATTAAGAGGTTCGCGGGCAATTACAAAAAGGGATCGGAAGAAACCGCGACCGCCGTGGAGGAGCACTCAGACAAGGAACGCGCCGCGTAAATCAACGCGAATGTTACGTGAAGTCCGCTGGGATGGTCCGCCCGTGCTCCTACCCCGCCAGCAAGCGAAGCTGGCAAGGGGCGCCAAAGACAAGGAGCACGTCATGTCTCAGACACTCAATACCGCGATCGCCGTGATCGGCATCGATATCGACAAGAATTCGTTCCACGTCGTGGGCCACGATGCGCTCATTCGACGATAGTCACCGTCGCTGCGTCTGGACGCTGGGTCCGTCAACGTCCACCCGGATCGGGGCCATCAATGTGCTCGTTTCCACTGACGATAACTTTGCTTCGGTGCCGCTCTTGGAAGTTCAGCCAGAGCAGACCGAGACCAGCGACGATAAAGAAGACTGTCAATAGGTCAAGGATCACGCAAACGCCTCCATCACCCGCGTCATCGCCGGGTGCGTCCGGTTCTTCACCTTCATCCAGTGCCTCGATCGTCCTGCCTGATAGGGCCGGTCGCGCCGCTTGCTGACGATACCCTCAATCCCGAACTCGCAGGCTTTGCGAAACAACTCCGGCCCGAACTCGCCGGCCTCGAACGGCGCGACGAATATGCCGTCCGGCGGCCGGGCAAGCAGCCGCTGCAGGTTGGTCTTCCGCAGGTGGAGCGGCAGGCCGCGCAGGTGGTCTCCGTCCACGGCGAGGACATTGAAGGCGTAGAGCTGGACCTCCTGATCGTGCTTCCAACTGTGCAAGGCATTGAAGTCGGACACGCGATCGGCGCCGAGCACGACGGCCTCGCCGTCGATCGCGAATTTCTTGGTTCGGTTCTTCAGGGCCGCTTCCACGATCCACGGGAACCGCTTGGTCCAGTCGTTGCCGCCGCGCGTGATCAGGCGTACGCGGCCATGGTCGCGGATGCACAGCAGCCGATAGCCGTCCGATTTGATCTCGTGGAGATAGTCCGGGCCGGTCGGCACCATCTTCGCCACGGTCGGCAGGCATAGCTCGAACGTGCTGCGCATGGCCGGGATGTGGGTATAGTCGGCCAACATTGCGAGTCAGGAACAGCCGGCAATATCAGCCGTGACCGAAGAGTCCGGTCTGGGACTCTAACCGGCCTTCTCCAAGCCGGCCTGCAAACCGCCTTGTGACCCAACTCGGAAGTCGGCAGCGACCAAACATATTTCGCTCGATAGCTACCGCACCTGCTAAGTTTAGACGGATACACTGACCGTTCCTACCTTGGAGGCGGACATGCGACGACGGGAGTTTCTTGCTCTTGTAAGCTGCGTGGCAGCAGCTTGCCCCCTTGCTGCGCGTGCTCAGACCGCGAGGGTTTATCGCGTTGGGACGCTCACTGCCGGCCCCCCAATCTCTCCTGCGGCGGACCGTGGTAAGGTCTTCTTCAACGAACTGGCGAAACGTGGCTATGTGGTTGGACACAATTTGGTCCACGAGGCGCGTGGCGCCTCGGGCAAGCTTGAGTTGGTGCCGAAGCTAATGCAGGAGCTGAAGGCGGCGGGCGTGGACGTTGTTGTCACTATCAGCTATCCGGCAGCATCCGCGGCCAAAGTATCGGGCGTTCCGACAGTGCTCGCGTCCGGCTCTGGCGATCCGGTCAAGACCGGGTTGGTCGAAAGTCTCGCGCATCCGGGCGGAAACGTGACCGGCATAGCGGATGACGCATCGACACTTTCCACCAAACGCCTTTCTTTGCTGACGGCCTTGTTGCCCAGACTTCACCGCGTCGCGATGATTTGGAATAAGGATGATCTCGGCATGTCGATGCGTTACGAGACATCAGCAAAGGCTGCGCAGGGCGTTGGAATTACGGTTCAGCCGCTTGGCGTTCGGGAACCTGATGACTTCAATGAAGCTTTCGAGGCGATGACGCGCGATCCGCCCGACGCCATTTTGATGGTTTCGGACTCACTGACCCTACTCAACCGCAAGCGAGTGATCGACTATGCTGCCACACACCGGCTGCCGGCGATCTACGAAGCAGACTCGATCGTTCGTGACGGCGGCTTGATGTCCTATGGAGCCGATTCAAGCGAATCCTTCGAACGCGCTGCAGCGATGGTCGATCGCATTTTCAAGGGTACGACGCCAGCCGATCTCCCAGTAGAACAGCCAACACGCTACCAGTTCGTCATCAATCTAAAGACTGCGAAGTCGATAGGGCTCGAAATTCCATCGACACTGGCGGCGCTCGCGGACGAAGTGATCGAATAGGGCAGCGACTTCGGTTCTTGGCCCGTCGCGCCTGAGCACGTCTGCTTTTGATCCGCTTCTCGGGGCAAAGCGGGCGAGAGCTGCAGCTCTCAGGGTCAAGCGAGAGAGTTTGTCTGCGTCAGCCGCAGAAGCTTCCTCGACTCGTGCAGCTCGATCCAATCGCGCTCCTGGGCGAGCGTGATGCCCGCGCGAAATTCCTCAGAAACAAGCGGCCATAGGAACAGTCGTTCCAGATCAGTCTTCATTTGATCGACGTCAACGGACACCGGCGGCCCCCATCGTGATCATTCGATGATGACCCCCGTCCGACAAACGCCCCCGCGCCGAAACCCAAGCCCGTGCCCAAGCCGCGCGAGTGACTGATGGACGAGGCGCTGCGGAACATCGCGGCATACGCCGACGATCTGCGGGAGCTGATCAGGAAGCTAAAGGAACGGCTGCATTGATGCCATAGAGCGCGATCGTGCGTGTCTGTGTTTATCTTCGAGGGACGACCGCCCCCAGCCACTGATGCGTCAGCCATTAATGACTGAAGCGGACTTGCGGATCGCGCTAAGAAGTTTTGCTCTGAGAATTATCTTTACTGTCGGTTGCAGTGATCTACAGCCCGGCATTGTTCAAAGCTTACACGATGAGCTTTGCAAGAACTTTCGCCTGCTCGATCCCGAATTGCTTTTCAGGGCTGTCCTTCATCGCATCACAAATCGCTGTCGTAATAATCGCGTTCACTTGGTGCGGGTCATCCATGTGTCTGGTGCAGGTGGCGCGCTCAAGTACATGGCGGAGACAGGTTCATCTTTCTAAGTAAAGGGTACAGTCCGTCTGAACGGCAGTCTTTCGCTTCTACGATCTGGCGCGCGTTTGCATCAGCGGCTCGCTTGCTCAACTGCGAAGTGCCAGGGTTAGCAGTAGAGTGATTCACTTTCTTCAGCTTGAGATCGGTGGGATCGTGCCAGTGCCGGGACACGATTCTAGGCTCTTCGCTCGGCCTGTCTGCGTTGGCCTGAACGGTCCGCTGATGCTGCGGGAAAAGAGGATGCAACTGGTCCGCATTCAGAACATCCATATCGCTGATCTGTCTGATGGTGATCGGCAGACGATCGGCTCTGGTACCAACCGCGACCGGAAATCCCAGCTGTTTACTAGGCTTCGGCGCAGTGTCCCGCGCTAACGGTCCGATCGCACCTGCCCCGGCCAAGAAGAGTACGCCCAGCGCCATGGTACGGATCACGGTGGTTCTCCCGGTATCGCTAGCTGGGAGCGTCTTAGCCGATTGAGCTGAGATTATGGCGTTGTACAGGGCCTGAGCGCGGTGCAGGTAATTCGTAAATTGCTAGGCGAGCGCTGCTCCGTTGCTGGAACGCTGAAAACGATAGGCCCGGTCCGGGGCTGGTTGGACTTTGACCGTTCTTCCCTAGACTTGGGCGCTTGTGCATCCCATAGCCGACGGATGCTAGGACATTTTTCCTCTCGTAATGAAGTCGGTAGAACTATTGATTTTCCCTGGGACGTTGCCGTGCCATCAGGCGGCGAGCACGCGCTGATCCTGCTCCGCCGCCGTCCCCACGATCCGCCGCGCTCGGCGGCGGGCCGCTCCAGAAGCCTCGACGCCACTCAGTCCCGATAACGGCAGAATTCGTCGCCGTTATCATATTCAAAGCAAATCTTTACACGACGGTGGGGCCGATCCTTGTCCTGGATGACAATCATCGCTTGTCAAATCGGTAGAGGTCGTCGTTGATGGACGACAAAGTCAAAGTCAGATGCCCGTTCTGCACTAAGCTGTTCAACGACGATCACTGAGGGTGCGTGACGGCCATCAGATCAACTGCCATCAGCGTGTGCCGCCTCATTACCTTCACGAAGGATACGGAAGACCCCTTCATGCGGCGGGCCTTGAAAGCGGCGCGAGAGATAAGAGCCGCAATTGACGCAGAAAAGCTCGCACGTCTGCGGGCGTCATCGGACTATTCGCAAGACCAGTGACACAATCTACTTAGGGTTTTCGGCTGTAAGGGATCCCATAGCGCGCACTCACCTGCGAGCAGATGACGCGAGTTTCGATGTCACCAGCGCAAATAGCTGATTGTTTTTAAGATGTCTTGCAGTTTGTCAGTGATATCTCTTTCAGATCCACAATCGGCAAGAAGATGTTGTAGCTCGCTGATATCATCGTCGAAGGCCATCGCGAGCAGCGCGCCCTGTTGTCCTGTTAGCGGGTCGGGCCCGATCCGAGCCAACTTGCGGATCAACAAATCATAAGCATCTCGCATATCCGCAACGTTAACTGTCCTCCACTCGCGGTCGATTGTTGCCTCTGTTGCGCAGTGCGTCATGCAATCCAACATCGCGGATATAAATCTTCGCATGTCATTTTGCATACCCCACGTCCTATTACGAACCAATGACCACCCGTTGACCACTTCTGTTTGTCTTGGCGCCGACAAACCGAACACCAACACGGCTCCCGTCAACCCAAATCAGTTCGCACCGTCGAAATGCCAGTCCTGTAGACGATAACACCAGAAAGAATTCCTGTGCCTTCAGCGGCTCGACTGACCCATCGACCTCAAGCTGGGCGCCCGTCGTTGAAGCGTCGAGAAGGACGCAGCTTCGCTGCCATGTCCCGTCCACGCCCATGATCCTGACGGTATGCTTATGGTCAAACCGGATACGTTCCGATTTTCGATTGCTTCCGAGCATTTGCAATTCTCAGCCAATTATCCATTCTTGAATGAGTGCGGCGCCTCCTTGCGCGCCGCTTCCGTGAACACTTGAGCCTCGCAACGCGCACAAGGATTGAAATAGAACCTTGCGAGCGCTAGGCGCAGGACCGCTACGAGCGCAGCTCCGAACTGCTGAGTTCGAAATGACCTTTGCCGGAAATTGGTGCTCCGGCAGTCCCTTTCAACGATTAAAATCCGATGAACGCAGTTTCACACAAATTATTTAAGAGAAAGTTGTGCGATTGCATCACGAGAACGTGCGCCGTATGAGTTGCACACAAATACGGGCGCGGATGGTTCATGTCTGTACAGCCGGAGATTGATTCGCTGCCTCACCCGTGCACTCGGATTGTTTGCCAGCGCAACCGCGCGAGCCTTGGTGGGGGACCTTTGCTGCTCCCTCATCCAACCTTAAAAGGCATCTTGTCCCGTGTGCTGCGGGCTGCCGGATAGTCCGACGTGACTTCGGTGCTGGCTTGGTGCGGATGCATGAAAACAGGCATCGGCGGCGAGCTGCCGACGTAGCGATAGACTGCGCGGGAGAGCGCCCCGCTGGCGGCTTGGGGCTGGTGACGCTGCAGGGCTTCACCTACGCCACCGCGATCTACTCGACTTCGATCATCTTTGGGGATCGTAAGCTGCGGACGTAACAACCTAGGGTGTGCGGGACGGTTGCTCGACGCTCTCCAGCTTGGTAAAATTTTTAACGCAACTATTTACTTGAAAATTCCGCTTCAGCGCTAGGAGTGATCTCACGCCTGCTGTCGATTCCGTGAATCTCGCTCTTCTCTTAGTCAGGTGCGTCGAGCGCACAACGGGCTTCCAACCCATCCGAAGTATCCAGCCATCGACCGCTATTTGAGGACTAACCGGAAGCTGATCATGCGAGTCCACCTCATTGGCGACACCCTTGGCAAGCTCTCAAGATTGCGCGCGAGTCTTACTTCGGAATACACTCTTAGCTCCGAACTATTAGGCGGGGGGGCTCTACAAATTGCGGCAGTCGATGCCATAGTCATCGACGCGGATATGCGCAACCTGGAAAGCATTTCCGCTCTCAAGGAACGGGCAGCAAGGCTAAACCAGGTTCGTCGGCGCGTGTTTTTGGTCGAGCAAACCAGAAGGCTCTCGATAGCGCAGGCCTACGCGCTTGGAGCGACTCAGGTTCTTCCCAGCACGCTCACGCCTGCGCAGCTGATGGCTGAATTGGACCAGTCGAGGTCATCGCCTATCGAGATCGGTGCAACTAGGATGGGCGTGCGGGTCGTGACCGCGGCGGGAGCCTCGAGCATAGCATCGATGTTCCAGGCGGTGTTGAGAGGTGGGGCGGTCGATGTCGACGAAGCAAGAGATGCGGGCAAAAAGATCGCAGACAGTATTGCCGAGCATGGCCTGTCGAATTGGCTCGAATCCGTTCGGCGTCATCATGAGGGGACTTATCAGCATTGTCTCCTGGTAACAGGCGTTGCCGTCGATTTCGGCTTGAGCCTGGGTTTGAAACAGATTGACATGGAAAGGTTATACACAGCCGCTATGTTTCACGACATCGGCAAGGCCGCTATTCCGCTTTCAATTCTCGACAAACCGGGTCGCCTCGACGGGGGCGAACGCGACCTGATTGAGACTCACCCGGTGGCTGGTTACGAAGCCCTCAAAGACAACGCAGGTATCTCGCCAGAAGTACTCGATGCAGTCCGTCACCATCATGAATATCTCGACGGCAGCGGGTATCCCGACGGGCTGTCCGCACACAGCATCTCCGATATCGTTCGGTTGCTGACGATTTGCGATATCTTTGCTGCGCTGATCGAACATCGACCATACCGTTCCACCATGTCACGTGAGGACGCCTATGGTATTGTCAGCGGCATGGACGGCAAGCTGGAGAAGCCGCTGGTTGGTGCCTTCAGAGAGGTAGCTCTAACGAGGTAAGGAGCAGGATAGAGACCATATGACACACGATTGGCATATTGTCTTGGCCGAAGTGCTGGCCAAGGGCAAGACCGATACGGCACGGTGCTGGATCGACGTCCGGGACGACCGGCCGTTTGGCGGCGCCGGGCCGCCGGCGGCGATGTTCTACTAGAACTCATCGAAGCGACCATCGGTCGACTTCTTCCATAACAAGGCATAGGTAATTTAGAAATTCTTCCATAACGTCCAATATCCGAATCTTCCCGGGACTGACATTTCGCAGCCTGATGTCGCGAACACCCATTGTTCGGGTTTCGAGCGGTTAATCCTCCGGCGGACCATCGTAACCATTTCGCAGCTAACTTCCGGCAAGCTTGCGGCTTTCCCCGGCAAAGCCGCCGGGTGCGAGGATTGCCATGACCCCAAAATTCGAAGCCGAAGTAGCGCAACTTGCGCGGGAAATCAAAGCTAGAAGACGGTATATCGATGACCAAGGCGCGCTGATCGATGTCCTTGAGCGTGACGGACACGACGTGCTCGAACAACGCAACGCCCTCGCAAAAGAGCGCTCGGATCTCGCCGTGCGGATCGCACGACACTTTCGGCTGTTAGAGCAAATCGCGAGCGATGATCTGCCGGTGCGCGGATGAGGAGGTGACCTCATGGAGGAGCGTCGCGAAGTAGAGCGTACAAACGTCGACGAGATCGCTTACATCTCGGGTGACGGCGCCAGCCTACGTTGCCGCGTGTTCAACATCTCGGATAAAGGTGCGGCAATTGAGCTCCCGACAAAGCAGCATATGAGGTCAATTTTCCAATTGATGTTTGAAAAGGATCGCAGCGTTAGAGACTGCCGCCTGGTCTGGTCGAGTGGCAATCGTGTCGGTGTCGTCTTCGTAGACAAACCCGCCGAGGAGGGCGCTGCTTGACCGTTGTCCGAGCGGCATCATTTCGCTTTTCGCGTTTCGCGTTGGATAATTGCGATAGAGCGTAGTGCTGGTGCATGACAGCGTCGGCTAGCGGCTCGTTTCTGCATAACCTCGAATACGCGCATCCCGCTTCAGGAGCGTTTCGCCTCCCAAACAAGCATCCATCCTAGGTCCCCATTTTGATGATCCTCTGCGCCATTCGGACATTGGCGTAATCGATCATCTTTTCGTCCAAGGTAACAGCCCCCGTTCCGCGCGCCTCGGCTTGGGCCATCGCCTCGACGATCCTCCGGGCGCACGTTAGTTCGTCATCGGATGGCCGGAAGGCGTTTAGCGTCGGTTCGATCTGGCTCGGATGGATCACCTGCTTGCCGTCGAAGCCCATCGCCGCCGCCTTCAGTGCGCTGCTTGCGGTCATCTTGGCATCGCGAAAAGCGCCGCACGGACCGTCGACGGCACGGAGCCCGAACGCCCGTGCCGCTACCAGAACGCGCATCATGGGGTAGGCAAAGAGATCTAACGGCACGTTTGGATAGCCGCTCTGAGCGGAGCCCACGTGGCGATAGCCCTCTGGCGAAGCCCCGATCCCCGAGGATCGCGCTCCAATCGAGGCCGCGAAATCCCCAACGCCGAGATGAAGGGCCCCCACGCTTGAGTGAGAAGCGGCGAGCAGGTCGACATTAACAAGTCCCAGCGCCGTTTCGATCAGTAATTCGAGCTCGATGGGCTTCGCGCGATCCGGGGCCGCGGCTCGCAACCCATCCGCTATCCCGCAAATGTCGCTCGCCCGCTCGGCCTTCGGCACGATCACCGAATCCAGTCTGGGAAGCGCCGCCAATGCGCGGATTTCGCGCTCGATGAATGGGCTGTCGACCCGGTTTAGGCGCACCGCGACGAGTTTCTCTTCCCAATTTAGGGAGGTCAACGAACGGACGGCCTCGTCCAACGCTGTTTTCTTTTCGGACGGCGGGACGGCGTCCTCAAGATCCATGAAGACCGCATCTGCCGCCGAATCGGCTGCTTTAACGACCATCTCGGAACGATGTGCAGGCACGGCCAAATACGCGCGGGTTGGACGCTGATCGTGATTCGTCACGTCTTCTCCCCAAGGCCAAGTTCGGCGAGAATGGATCGATTGTGCTGTCCGACCGCCGGTACGGGATCTATCCGAGGTGAGAAGCCGGGAATGGTGAGAGCTGGCAGGAAGCTCATCACTGGACCGCACTCGGTCTCCACAGTTCGAACCCGGCCACGATTCCGAAGCTGTTCGTGCTGAAGGAAGGATTCGACGGAATTCATTCTTGCGTTGGCGATCGACGCCTCATCGAGCAACCGCAGCACCTCCTCGCTGGTCTTGGAAGCAAAACGTTCCTCGATGTGCCGCTGCAGCGCGTCCCGATTCTGCATGCGGAGCGGATTGGTGCAGTACAGCGGATGGTCTGCCAAGCCCGGGTCTCCTAAGACTAGGGAGCACAGAGCCTTCCATTCCCTGTCGTTCTGAATTCCGAAGAAGATCGTCTTGCCATCCCCGACCCGGAACGGACCATACGGCGCGATAGTCGCGTGCTTTGCCCCCGTCCTGGGAAGCGGTGCTCCGGTGCTGTGCGTATAATAGGCCGGATAGCTCATCCAATCCGCGATCGAATCGAACAAAGACGCCTGAAAAGCAGTGCCCTTGCCGGTCTTCTCCCGCCGGTACAGAGCCATCAGAACCCCGTTGAGAATGTACATGCCGGTCGCGATGTCCACGACGGACAGTCCGACCTTCGCGGGCTCAGCTTCTGTACCATTTACTGCGAGCACACCAGCCTCGCATTGAACCAAGAGGTCGTAAGCCTTCTTGTCGCTGTAGGGACCATCGGACCCATACCCTGAAACGTCGCAGGCGATAAGGCGGGGAAACCTCCGCAAAAGCGTTGCTGAGTCCAACCCCAGTCGGTTTGCAGCGCCTGGGGCGAGGTTCTGAACGAAGACATCTGCTCTCGGAAGCAAGGCGTCGAGAACCTCTTTGCCTTGCGGGCTTTTGATGTCGATTGCGAGACTTTCCTTGGACCTGTTGGTCCAGACGAACTGGCTCGATATGCCATTCATCACATGGTCGTAGTCCCGGCAGAAATCTCCCTCACCCGGTCGCTCGATCTTGATGACGCGCGCTCCCCAGTCCGCAAGATGCCGACTGGCGAGAGGGGCTGCTATCGCCTGTTCGAGGGAGACAACGGTCACCCCCGACAGCGGCAAATCCGCGTCATTTCTATCCATGCTGAAGCCTCACCTTCTGTATTCGTGCTTCAGCCTATCCAATCCCGCGCGGGCAGCAAGCTATCGATTATGACCACACTGGTGATGGGCTCGCCGGGCGCGCGCGGCTGCCTTACCGATTGAGTGCCTTGGTCGCCTCGCGCTTGAAGAGCGGAGGGCTTGGTGCCTAAAGGAGAGAGATCTCCAAACGGAAGGGCGGACGTGCCAATCGTGTTGTATCGCTGGCTCAAGCAAGCTGACGCTTTGTGAAGTGCCTCACAAAGGAACCGTCCAGCCAGTCATTGCGCGAATCGCTGGGGTTGTTGACAGAAGTGATGCGGTAAGATTTGATATCTCTCTAAATTGCCGGTGTTTTTTCAGCGTCCTTTTTCATCCGAAGCTATCTCGACTGCGCTG
>NZ_LBJX01000006.1:1343-1699 GCF_028128895.1 Bradyrhizobium sp. CCBAU 11434 | reverse complement strand
CAACATCGTCCTGGAACCGTGTCAAGAACATCTCCGGCTTCAGCGACGGCGTTCATACGATCGCGCCGCTGGCGGCGCCACTGACATTGCCGACCAGCGGAGTTGCGCCCGACAGCGCAGGTGCATCACTGCACTACTATGTGCGCTTCTCGATGTATGACGGGACGACCTTCACGGTCGACGGCAACAAGCTGTTCGGCCTGCACGGCTTCTCGTTCAGCGACGACCAGACGCTCAATATCGGCAGTCAGTCGACGGGAGCGGGGGCGGGCAAGGTCACCTTTAATCCGCTGCATCTGAGCTTCTCCCAGCTCGGGCTCGATCCAAAGCTATTCCAGATGCTGGCCTCCGGGACA
>NZ_LBJX01000006.1:558-1189 GCF_028128895.1 Bradyrhizobium sp. CCBAU 11434 | reverse complement strand
CGTTTTTAATGTCAATCAACCACCGGTCGCGCAGGATGGTACCCTGTCGGGGAGCGAAGACCACAGCATTTCAGGGCAGGTCAGCGCGATTGTTCCCGACCCGCTCACAGGCTCGATTGCGTTTAATCTTGTCAGCGGCCCTCAGCACGGAACGATAGACTTTCAGGCAGATGGTTCATTTGTTTTCACCCCAAGCCCAGACTTTAACGGCAATGATTCCTTTACTTTCCAAGCCAACGATGGAGACCTCACGTCTGATACTGCAACGTTCAAGCTTAGTGTTAGCGAGGTGAACGATGCCCCGGTAACCGCCGGGGATTTTAAGACCGGCAGCGAAAACAAGCAGATCGTGTTTGCTGCATCAGATTTGAGTGCCAATGACACGCCCGGTCCCGCCAATGAGGCTGGACAACATCTATTGGTGACATCTGTCTCTCGAACTGCAGACACACACGGCCAGGTCTCTCTGGCAGACGGCCAAATCGCCTACACGCCTGATAAGGATTATGTCGGAGAAGCATCATTCAATTATACCGTCACGGACGACGGAACCACGAATGGTGAGCCGGACCCGCAAAGCAGCTTGGGAACTGTCACCGTCAATATCTTGTCCAGCAAGGCCTTGACCTAT
>NZ_LBJX01000006.1:0-403 GCF_028128895.1 Bradyrhizobium sp. CCBAU 11434 | reverse complement strand
CTCTTGAAGGTGGACGGGATCAAGGGCGATTCGACGGTGAAGGGCTATGAGGGCGCCTTCACGGTTGACGAGTTCACGTTCAACGAGCTGACCAAGCTGAGCACTGCAGGTGGCGGGGGCGGGGCCGGCAAAGCGCAGTTCGATCCGCTGACGGTCGACATCGGCAAGCTCTCGCCAGGGCTGGTGACGCTGCTGGGGGATGCGGCCACCGGCAAGCACATCCCCACGATCGAGCTCGTCGGTCTAAAGCCGCAAGGCGATACGCTGCAGAAGATCTATGATCTGAAGCTGAGCGATGCGACGGTGGCAGGCTATGCCAGTGATGGCGGCCACGATACGGCGATCGCCTTCAACTTCAACAGGGGAAGCGAGACCATCGCTGGCCAGGACGACAAGGGAGCGC
>NZ_LBJX01000005.1:550-28243 GCF_028128895.1 Bradyrhizobium sp. CCBAU 11434 | reverse complement strand
GAGCGCTCAAGGGTAACCGGAAAGAAACCAATAAAGGATAACCTCTAATGCGCCGCCGGACTGGCGCAATCGCATGGGCATGAGGGACCCGCTCGCGTGTGCGAGCGGGTTTCCTTTTTTGATCGATCAGAGATGCGCGTCAACAAGATCACGTGGGATAAAATCGGCCGCGTAACGGAGCCGGGCCGATACAGATGCTTTTTCGGCTATCTGACCGTCACCTCAGAAGACATCGAAGTGTGGACCAGATTTCCCCACGCCACCTTCACCTTGATCTCGCGGCCCACCTCCGAACAGTCCGTTGGCGAAGACTACCACTTAGGTGCATTCGACATCGGCGATCCTCCACCGTAGCCGACGCTCATCCAAGACAGCGGCGAAAAGCCAAGGCGCCCTTCGTCGAGGGCCCTTAGTGAACGCTTCGATCTAGCTCTCGCAGCAGTCGATGAAGAAAATCGCTAGCGTGATCATATTGCGCACTGCCGTCCGCGATTTGATGTGCGAGGGGCGACAGGATGTTGCCGACGGCCTCCGAACCAATCAGACCCGCGCTGGTCGACCACTTTTCCAAAAGATCGTCAGGAATGTCTTCGCTCGACCCGAACAATCTCAGCAGCTGCTCTTCAGCTATGCCGTTACCATCATGGTGGGCCTTGGCCGCATAGAGGGCAAACAACCCACGAAAAGCATTCCGGGAAGCAGCGCGCTTTGTCATCGCAATGTCCCTGACAACATAATTTGGCAATGGGAGGAGGTTTGAAGCTGTTCGTCGGGAAAAGCCAGAAAAATCGACTGTCAACCGGCGTCCAACTTTCTTTTGAATGCCGATAGGGGTCCCCGAACGCCGTTTGACAGCTCGAGCGGCTGCGCTGCAATTTGCTGCCGGTCGCCCAGTTCGGTGCGGTGGCGGAGGATGCTGCGAACCGCATCTCCGACGTTGTGGACGGGCTGATGGCACGGGACTCTGGATTGAGAATTGACCGCGATCGCAATGAAGGAGGGCGAGAATGGTGTTCGTGCGGCGCTGAAGCGTATCACGCGAGCCTAGCGTGAGGAGGTCGTGCGCGCCTTGCAGGACGAGCGGCTACTGCGCGAGGCCAAGCGCCCTTCGCAGCAGGCGCGGTTCCCATCCAGGGAGAGATAGCCACTGACAGACGCGAGCAGAAACAATGATTGACAGCTTGTCGCAATTAGGCGCATCTTAAAAACAATTCAATTTTAATTTGCTTAATCGGATTAGTTGTCGTTTCATTTGGAGGGACTTATGCGTCGTTCAATTTGCATTGCGACACTGATCCTTGCGCCGGCAATCGCTCAGGCCAATACGATCGTGGAGAACTCCGGTGTGCCGGGGTTTCCTGGAACCTTCAACTTTATTGGCTACAACTCCAGCAACGTCGCATTCGGCCAGCCCGTCAGATCTCAGTTTCTGGAATTTGGAGGACGGTTTCACCCGGCCGGTTCAAATGCCAATCTCGCCTTTGGAAGCGGCACGACGGTGATGGCATCGCAAATCGTTGGAGGAAACACTGTCTCTTTTAACGTCCCCTACAATAACTCCATTCCTGATCCGAATTTGTTCGATAGGACGATTGCCTATAACTCGAACCTTCTTGGGTCTTGGCATCTTTCCGTCAGCAACCCAAGCTATACGAATACTGTGCAGGTCAATACTCTTGCAATCGATCCGACGATCGGAGTGCCCCCCTTCATTACCGGGATAACCATCAGCGGCAACTCCAACGCGACAACGACTCCGACACTTTCCTGGAACGCGCCGGCGTTCAATCCACCGAATGGTTACAATCAGAACACAAAAATTTTTATCATTGATCTCGACCACAACAGACAGACCATTTTCAGGCAAGATCTTACGTCCAATCAAACCACCTTCACCATTCCGAGCTCGGCCAATCTGAATCCGAATGGCCACTACGGCGTTGTGATACGTGATGACTATCGGGTCCCCTCGACCAACGCGACAACCGGTGCGAGCTCTCAGAGCTTTTTTGATTTTCATCCGAGCGCTGTCTCGCAATTTAGCGGACCTGTGCAGGTGCCAGTCTCATCGGTCAACTCCGTGGGACAAACGGTTTACAGCTTCAACATCGACGTGAGCCATGGTCAGTCCGTGAACCTGGATCCGGCCGTCGCCCTCGGGTACATTTTCGCGGTCGGCGACGGGAATCCGAACTTCGCGTCGGTGACACTGCCGGACCTGGGAATGTCCCATCCTTACGGGCTCTATCTCTGGAGCGGCTCGTCGTACCAATTTGCCCAAGATCTCTTCGCGAACACCTTGTTCACCTTCGCTCCGGGCGGCGTTAGCAGGTTTGAGATATTGGGAATTGATCCAAGCTTGGGTCTTGACCCAAACAATTCTACTGCGTTTGTCACTCAGGTCACCTTCACTGCAGATGGTCCGTTCACTGGCACTATGACAGCGATTACCGCGGTTCCCGAGCCGAGCACGTGGGCGATGCTAGTTTTGGGATTTGGTGGCCTTGGCTTCATGTCGTATCGTCGGAAGTCGAAGCCATCACTGATGGCCGCCTGAGACCATCATCATCGGCATCTACTACTTTGAAAGCCGCCCTAGGGCGGCTTTTTCCTTTAGGGCTCTGAAGCCGCCACTTTCGTTTTTGGCCTCTGGCTGACTTGTCAGAGGCGCTGCACCAAGTCGGCTTATGCGGACAAGGGCCGCCCTCGGGGTCGTTCTCCTCGAATCACCGGCCATCAATAGGCGCCCGTACAGACCGTCACTGCCTCAATGGTGAGGCAGGAACGCTGCCGCATTGATGACGCCGACGATGATCAGGGTCATCACGAGTAGCGGACAAATTGGGGCGCGATCATTATTGGTGGACCTGTGCAGTCCAAAATTGCGAGCCATGATTAATTCCAACGCTGCGCCGGATAATGCTCCGGCCGAACCAATTTTGCACGGCGCCTTTCCGCGATCAACCGTCATAGCTCCCGCTCCATCGCAGGATGACTTCGGTTTTTGACCTTGATCCACTCCTTTGAACGGCCGGCCTGGTAGGGCCGATCGCGACGCTTCGACACAATACCTTCGAGGCCCATTCCGACGGCTGCTCGAAACAGATCCGGTCCAATCTCGCCCATCTCGAACGGGGCGATGAAGATGCCGTCGGGGCGACCGCGCAGCAGCCGCGCCAGGTTCGCTTTGCGCATGGACAGCGGCAACTTCCGCAGATCATCACCATCCACGGCCAGCAGGTCGAAGGCATAGAGCTGAACCTCCGCATCATGCTTGCGCGAGTGCAGCGCGTTGAAGTCAGAGACGCCATCGACCCCAAGCACAACAGCCTCACCGTCGATGACAAAGTGCGTTTGCCGGTTCTTGCGGGCAGCTTCGACGATCCAGGGGAAGCGGCTTGTCCAATCGTGTCCGTTCCGAGTGAAGAGCCGTACGCGCTCGCCGAGGCGCTCCACGCGCAGCCGGTAGCCGTCATATTTGACTTCATGCAGCCAATCAGGGCTGGCCGGAAAAACCTTAGAGGCCGTCGGCAGACAGAACTCGAACGATCCAAATCTAGCCATCAGTGACGCCAGCCGTCCTTGTCGAGTTCGACCCGATAACCCTCCAGAATCCGCGGCGTCTCGCTATCGGCGGGGATGTTGCATGCCGGGCATGGCGCGCCGGCTCCTCCGCAACCGCGTGCGCGCGGGCCCTCCCATGGGCGGTCAGGATGGTTCTCGCAAACCCAGCCTGTGCCGTCGCAGGTCGCGCAAGTCACACTCATTGTCGCCGGTTCTTCGTCGATCTCCTGGCCGTGCAGGTGGTTGAGCACTTCGCCGAGATCGCGCATGTCGACAAGCGCGCCGCACTGCGGGCAACGGATGTAATGATCCATCTCGCTTTGCGACCGCCAGCCGACCGGCTTGCCCTCGCTAACCATGGCCGGCCAGCTGTAGCGGGAGCGACAGTTGCGCGCCGATTGCCCGACCAAGGTGGCTTTCGACAAAACCTCTCAGCCCTCTCGAAACATCATGACTGCGGGCAGCGATGTACTGCTCAACGTCGCGCGCAACGTCCTCCGATGCATCACGCGACCAGCCCTCGACTGGATTGAAGGCCACCACCCGGAGGGCCTGGTTATATTGGCCTGCCAACAGATCCTTGATCAGCGTGGCGTAGTCGATCCCTTCGTCGGTCTCGCTGAAAGCGGCACCATCGCGTACTCCTCGAGGACGAGGTAAAAATCCTTGTCGAGCCGATCGTTCGGAATGATCGAGGGGAAGGCGAATGCAAGAACTCCAGGGACCGGAGTCCAAGATAGGGCGTGCAAAGCAGGAACGCGAATCAGGCGCCATGCGCTCCGGTCGGTGCTGCGCCCACATGCCTGAACCGTTGACATGGATCAAACGTATCGATGTCATGAGGGAACAATGGCCCAATGGCCCCCAACAACCTCTATTTCTATTTCTCGCTGATCTGTCTGTCAGTCATCGCTGGCGTCGCCGTTTATATGCTGATGCGCTGAAGCCGCCTCCTATCGGGGGAGAGTGAGCGAAAGCCACTGCCTGTCGTGGCTGCAAAAAGACCCCAGCTTCACAAGGATGGGTGAGCTGGGGCCAGTTCACCTTCTAGCCCAGGATCACGAGCCTGGGCTATCGGGAAAACTTGGCAAATCGGTCGCCGTTCCCGGTCCCCCATGCGCGCGATGAAGGGCGGAGAGACGACGGCCCCTGCTCTCAGGGCTCGGGGGGTTATGGGCCGGGGCCGCTCCGCCAGCCCGGCGGCGGCCCAGCGAGACTCACAAGCCCGGGCCTTCGTTCCTGGGAAATCGACGGGTGGTCAGCGCGACATGAGATTGTCGCCAGGCGACAACAGCCGCACATACGCCCCGCTCTCGTGCAGTTCCATCCAGCCCTTTTCAATCGCGTATTTGATGCCGGCTCCGAATTCAAAGCCGGTGGCCTTGCAGCCGTTCTTCGACAGGAATGGCGCGTTGATCTTCTCGATGTGGATGCGGCCATTCTGGACCGCCTCGATGCTCTTGGCGAGTTCTGTTAACTTCCGCGCTGCGGCCTCTGGATCAGAATACGGACGCTCGTTCATCAGCTTCATTGATCAGCCCCCATGGGCTGCGCCCTATAGGCGATTCTCAACTCATCGAGGCGCTCCGTTTTTTCTCGACAAAATGGCCTGCTTAGTGCCGTTGCTGCCGCCGACGATGCAGGACCGCGCATGCCGCACGCCTTGCAGACGAACCGCGGCTCGAGCTGCGAGATCCGTATTTCGTCCGGCCACCGGTCGACGTACTCGGCTGCAAGCTTGACGTTGTGGCTGCACTGATAGTCCTGGCAGAACACGATTAGATCCCGCACGCCCGTTGACCGCAGATCGCCGAGCGTGATCTTAAGCGGGCGTCCGTCAGGTTCGGTGCGGTCTTTGTGTCGAGAGCTGGCCATGGCGCCATCGAAGCGTGACGCCGGCGAGAGTCAAATTGTCGATTACTGGTGTTTCGGAACGCGCGCGGGCTACCGCGCGTCGTGGGTCTGGAAAAACGGAATCGCTAGCCGACCAACAGCATCGGGATCATCAGCACCGGATCGACCGAAGGCCGGCCCGTATGCGAATAATAAGGTGCAAGCTCATCGTGGACCCAGCCTAGATCGAGTACGCGATCGATCTGGCGAAACAAATGGTCGGAGCGGACCACCTTGTCCAGGTCAAACGAATAGAAGAACTGACCTTGGCCTTTCTCCGCCGACCCATCATGCGCGGCTCCCCGCAAATGATCCTCAGAATCAACGGAATCACGGAACGCAAGTCGTCTCAACGGGAGTTTTGCAACATAATCGGGTGTAGAGCGGAAACTGATTGCGGCGGTTTGAAGCGCCTTGATCCCAAGCGGACCCACGAGCACGCCCGTCGTTGGCGAATAAGTCGCGTATCTCTGGAGATGTTCCTAGCGGGCGATCGAGCGGATGATCGTGTCGTCGACTATTTTAGACGCGTGATAGGTCGATCTCGGTTGTGACTCAGCATCCTGAGCGCGCCGGACTTTAGTCAGATAGCTGAAATACGAACAGATATGCGGGTCGTATGAGTTGCCACGTTTCGTTGTTGGAACTCACTGAACAACTTCGACCATCTGTTGTCTTGCTCACCATGCGAAGCCGTGTTCAAGAGCTGACCAATCTTGATTCGGGGGCAGTGCTACTGCGCGGTGCGCAGCGAGGGAACTTGGAATGAAAATGAAATATCGCTCCACGCTTGTGGCAGCCACGATCGCATTTGTTTTGAACGGTGCTGCTCAAGCGAGCGTCTACAACGTCTCTATTTTGGGGAATGGAACCGCAGCAGCTTATGGCGTAAACGATAGTGGACAGGTCGTGGGGGCGTCGTACCCAACGGGGTGCTGCAGCGCTGTCGGGACGATCTGGACCAGCGCGTCGACGACGTTCCTAAATGGAGGTGGAGGTTATCCAAATAGCCTTCTCCAGTCGATAAACAGCGCCGGGCAATCAGTTGGCTATAGCTGGGGAGGCGGACAAGTAGCGACTGTTTGGAATGGTACAATCCCGACTGCATTAGGTTATCTCGCTGGCGCCAACTACAGCAACGCCTTCGCGATCAACAACGCTGGCCAAGTGGTTGGTGCGAGCTATATCAATAGTCCGACCAATTCCATTGCGACCGTGTGGTCCGGAACAACTCCAACAGCTCTTCCCAACCTTACAGGAGCAACGAGCAGTAGCGCATTCGGTATCAACAATTTCGGGCAGGTCGTCGGTGTCAGCAACACGGGTGCTTCTGGTATTGCGACGGTCTGGAGCGGCAACACGCCGACCGCGTTGAGCCTTCTTACCAATACAACGGGGAGTACGGCCCTGAACATCAACGACGCCGGTCAGAGTGTCGGGTTCAGCATCGATGGAGCGGGACACACTCTCGCGACGCTCTGGAATGGTTCGACGCCAATGTTGCTTCCAACGCTCGCAGGCGAAGTGAGCGGTGTCGCATACTCCATCAACAACCTAGGGCAGGTCGTCGGTTCGGTGACTGACGCGAATGGACGGACCGTTGCCGTATTGTGGGATGGTTCGTCGATAGTTCAACTGAGTGAATTGACTGGAGCTACAAGCAGCGTGGCCCGCGACATCAATGATCTTGGACAAATCGTTGGGTATGGCAGTACAGTTGATGGTGAGGCGAATGCTATAATTTGGAATGTTGCGGCGGTCCCCGAACCCTCTAGTTGGGTGATGATGCTTATTGGATTCTGCGGGCTTGGCTTCGTGACGTATCGCCGTCGCAATCAGAACTCCGCGCTTACCCCAGCCCAAGCACGAGAGCGAGGAATCTAGGATCGCCGCGAATGGTCCACGGGCTATTCGGCAGTGACTTCATCAGCGTGATGGCGGCCAACCTCTACGGCCCCGGCGACAACTATCATCCCGAACTGAGCCACGTTGTCGCAGCGCTGATCCGTCGGTTTCACGAGGCGAAGCTCTCGGGCGCGAGGCGCGTCGTGGTCTGGGGCACCGGGACGCCGCGGCGCGAGTTCCCTATGTCGACGGCTGGCCGATGCCTGCGTGCACTTGATGAGACCTGTTCCAATAGCAAGCTAATCAACATCGACGCCGGCGAGGACATCGCCATTGCCGGTTCGGGCGCGTGGTCGCCGAGATCATCGGCTATCGTGGCGAGATCGGTTTCGACACTTCGCGTCCTGACGGCACACCGCGTAAGCTACTCGACATCAGCCGGCTAACAAAACTCGGCTGGTACGCGCAGACCTCGCTTGTGGAAGGCTTCGGACGGGCTTACGAGGCCTATTCGTCAAGTCATTGGACCATTCAATCCGTGTTTCATTGCTTTGCGGATTTCGGTCGCGAGGTCACGTGCGTAGACAAGGGCGCGTGCAATTTGAGACCCTTTATCGCGGCGAGATCCTGATCTCGAGCTGGGTTGGACGCGCTGGTCGCCACCAATGTGAGGCCAAGTGGCTCGACCTGACCAAGTGATTTTGCGCAGCGAGTGCGGAAGGCGGGCGCCGTGTTCACGTGGCCGGCGGGCCGTCGCAGCGCCGCGACGGCGAAGCCGATCTTCCAGTGTCTACGCCGTGCGCGGGCGACCAGATGGAGCGCATCATCCGCGAAACCGATCCGAAAGCCGACCTAGTAGTGCCTCAGATCCCGAATTTCTACGCGACGGCGCCCCGATCCGAGACTTCAAGCAAAGCTATTGTGGCGTCGATGGCGACATAGCAAACCAAAACGCATCTCGCGCGATCGACCCTTCCTGCAAATTGCGCTCGGATTCCGATGTTCGATCCCAGATTCGCCGCGACTGTCGGGGAGGCTTCCAATTACCGACAGTCCAACCGCTTCGATTACGAGACCAAGTTCGATATCGGTGAGCGGAAGAGTCCGCCAGATGACAGCATTTCTGGATGGCGGATCGTGGGCCCTGGCACACTAGTGGGAACCGTCCAGGTACGGCGCGCCCTAGTGAAGGATTGGCTCGGTCACCCGCAAATGGTCTTGCTAAACTTTCGTAGCATTCAGGCTTCGCACCTGGGCGTTCCTCGCACCTTCACGCGCAGGCAGCCCTGTTCGTGATGATGGATGGTCATTCATATCCAACGCGCATTTTGCATCAATCGCCAGAATCGAATTGACGAAAACTCCGCCGCGGCGCTAGGCTTTGCGGGCAACACCGCACCACGAAGCACATTCTACGCCCGAATTTTCGTGCGCCGGGTTCCTCACGTGGAACAGTGTTGCTGCAGTCAATTGCTTGACTTGAAATTCTTGAACCGACCCACGGGACTTTTTGACTGAACCACGCTGAAACTCGCGTGACCGACATTCCTTCGTAAGTCGTGGTTCAACGCCTTGGTACGCGCTTTGCTTCTTGTTGGATGCTGGAGATTTTCATGAAAACTGCTTTTCCCAAGGGGCACAAATCCCGTGAATTGAAGAAGGCCAAGCGAATGTCAAAGCGACCGCCTTCGCTCGGCGAAACCATAGCAGCACGCTACCTTGAGGTCTTGCGG
Source organism: Bradyrhizobium sp. CCBAU 11434 (assembly GCF_028128895.1). NCBI lineage: Bacteria > Pseudomonadati > Pseudomonadota > Alphaproteobacteria > Hyphomicrobiales > Nitrobacteraceae > Bradyrhizobium > Bradyrhizobium sp. CCBAU 11434. The sequence goes on along the minus strand of NZ_LBJX01000005.1, from coordinate 19,208 downwards.
CTGAGGCAGCGTGTCCTCGAGGCGGGCACTTGGCGCCTTGATCGGCACTGAGGATCTGAAAAATGCGTTCGCTTTACGTCACGTCCCTCGTGGTCGGGATGGTTGCCTGGCTCTGGGCAATTACCGCAGGAATCGTGTGGGTCTTTGGGGCTTAGAGCCAATGGCAAGAAAAGAACCGCCGAGGGGCAGTTCTTCGAAAGTCGAACTGTTGACAGGTTGATGACGTCGCGCTGACGCCCCGGCTGATTGAGACTCCGATGGGCGAAAGAGTTCATTACGCAAAGTAACGCCGTGACTTCGCTCGCTCGGATCGAGCGCACGCTTTCAGGCACCGGCTGCTCAATAATTGATGGACGTCTGCGCGAAAATGCCCTCGGCACGCTTGTCGCCCGCGAGCCGGAACCGGTATTGCAACGTCAGCTCCCAGTATGAGGGAGGTGCAATATATTTCGTCTCGCCAAACCAGTAGCGGATCGAGCCACCGAGGCCGGCGGAGTAAGCGTCGCGAACCGCGAATGAATCGTCATAACTGGCCGCAATGACGGCGTGCGGGAAGAACACCAGGTTTCTGCTGATCGGATCGAGCCGGAAGCTGTGACCAAAGCGTCCCTCGAACAGGCCAACCAGCTGTGTCTTCTCAAAGAAGCGGTCGACCTCGGTGTAAATGTACCAGGTCGGCCAGTGGGTATCGATCGCCCGCAAGTCGGTCCCCACCGTGTAGGAATAGGCTGCTCTGAGCAGCGTATCATCGCGAGCTGCGTCGCCGAGCCGGAACAGCTTGTCGACTTCGAGGACCAGGTTGTGGTCGGAGAACGGCTTCCACCGTGCGCCGGCCATGCCCTGGGTCGTGCGCAGTCCGGTGGGACCGCCGGCTTGATCGTATAGCGTCTCAAATACCCTGCCGAAAACTTCGAACAGTGCGCCGTTGCGGTTTCCGAACTCCTCGGGCCGGTAATAGATCTCGGATCCCAGTTGCGACGTGTAGGTGCTTGCCGGCGAGTTGATCGTCAGGAAGGGATTGGGAGCTGATCCAACCTTGCCGTAGGAGATCGAGCTGTTGACCCCCCAGACGCGTGTCAAATCGGCGACGGTCCGCCGCGTCTCGAACAGCTTCTGGTCATCGATGTTGATGCGCCCGTCCGATTTTGCATCGATGCCTTCCTTCAGATAGGCGACGGCCTTCGGATTCTGGAACTGCCGCATGGCGGTGTAGCCCGCGTCGATGGTCGCCCGCGGCGGCAGCGCGCCATTGGCTTTCGCGCGATCAAACAGCTCCAGCGCCACCCTATCGTTGCCGACGGCAACGCCGATATAGGCCACGTCCGCGTCCCTGATCGACCGGAGTTGGCCGCGAGCGATAGCTGCATCGAAGATCGCCCGTGCTTCGGGCTTCCGATCGAGCTCCAGCAGCGTGTTGATCTGAGCCTGGACAGCGCCATCACGTTGAACGTTGGTTACCGACAGGCGCTCGGCCGACCTAAAGTCTCGCAAGGCATCTTCCTTCCGTCCCAACGCCTGATAGGCGTAGGCGCGCCGGATGGTGAATTCATAATCAAGGCCCGCGCGCGGCATGAAGCGCAGCGCCCGTTTCGGGTCCTTGGTCTTCAGCGCGGTATCGACCAGGGCCAGGCGGACATTCCGAACTTGCTCGGCTGGAAGCCCTCGAGCAAGTGCTGTCTCCCAATCCGCCATCGCGCCGGTGTCATTGCCGATGCGGCCACGCGCAAAGCCGCGCTGGGCGTAGATCTCGGCGCTAGCCACGCCTTCCGCGATCGCACGGCTTGCTGTGGCTTCGGCTTCGGCCGGCCGGCCGGCCGTGAGCTGCAGATTGATCAGCAGCAGTCGGGTGCTGGCGATCTCGGGGGCGTCCGCGATCGCCTTCTTGGCTTCCTCGATCGCAACGCCGTAGTTCTTGGCTCGGCTGGCCTCGTACGCCTTTCCAGCCGCCTCGATGCCCTCGGCCTTCTTGTCGATGGGCGTAGCCACGCTTTGAACGAGCGGCGCTTGCAGACTGCACACCGAGCCATAAGGCGTATCGCGACAATCCTGCACGGGCATCGGCATGAGCTTGCCGTCGCCTTTTAACCTCGCCTTGCCTTCGGCAGCGGCATCAGCATCGCCGATCCGCGTGACAACCAGCGGGTCCGTTTTCGGATATGGTTGAAGCAGGCTCTGGACCGCTCGGGCGTCACCTGACGCAAGCGCTGCGTCGGCCGCAATTAATCGGATCTGCTTTTTCTCCGTGTCGGTGAGATCAGGAAGACCGAGTGCCGCATTAAAGTCGGCTACCGCGAGGGTCCTGTTGCCAAGCTTCTGGTAAATGTAGGCCCGCCAGACCAGCGGCACGTAGTTGCCCGGATCGAGCTTGATCGCCTCCGATGCGGTCTCGGCGGCCCCTGCAAGACTATTGTCAGCGAGCTGGGCCGCGAGCAAGAGCAGGCGGTAGGACATCAGGTCCGGCCCGTATTCCACAGCCTTGCGAGCAGCGCGTATCGCCGCCTTGGTGTCACCCCGTTCAAGCGCCTTATAGCCCTCACCAGCCGGCTCCTGCGCAAGGCGCTGGCGAATGCTGGCTTGCCGGGATTCGAGTTCCTGGTTCGAGGCAAAAGTCGCAATGGCCGCCGCAGTCGCCTGATCGGCCGATGCGAGATTTCCTGCGGCAATCAACGAGTCGATCAGCAGCAATCGTAAGCGGAGGATATCAGGCCGCAGCGCCACAGATGCAGCGGCCTGGCTCGCGGCCGCTTGATAGTTGCCTTGTCCAAATGCCTTATATGCCTCTTCGGCAGAGGTGTAGGCTTCGCCTTCAAGCGGACGATCCGGATCAGCGGTTTGGGCGTCGGCTGGACAGCCTAAGACAAGCGAAAGCAGAAGTCCGCCGACCGCAGCCCGCAGCTTACGTCGTCCCGGACGTTCAGCACTCCAAGTAAACATGGCCCCCAGCAGGCGAATAAACTTACGTCGTAGAGAGTACCGGAGGGGGCGATTTGGCGGAACCGGAATTTCATGTCTGGCCTCAACAAGACCTTCAAAACTCATGATTTTCCGAGCTGTGTGGCGCAATTGCTTCGATAATTTCTCAGCAGTTTCAGTCAGCAGGCGGCTTATCAGAGAAAATTAAGCTTTTCATCGATTTCTTAGAGCGTCCGTAACCTTGGCGCGCCACTCGGCCGGGGTGGAAATACCCTGCGAAGCCCATTCGCCGACGGTGTCGGGCCCGTTCTGGATTTGCGCTTCGTTGAATTGCCAAACCAGATGTCTGACCGAGGCGGTCGAGAAGTCACTCGATTGGAGATATTGCAGCAGTGTCGCCCACGGCCCGACATCCCCGGGATTCCACTTCAAGGCGACCGGCCTGTCGATCTTGTTGGACAGGCGCTGAGGAAATCCGAAATAGGGCTGCACGAAGCTGTTGCCGACGACGGCGACCGGTGAGGGATCTGCGTCGAGCAGTCCGGCGGCGGGTTTAGTGGCGGCCCGGATGACGTAGGTTTCCGGACCGATGGCCCGCTTGCGCTCCGGAGGCAGAAAGTTGGCGGCGAGATCGCCAAGATGCCGGTCACTCATCCATTCGCCGAGCCGCGTTCCGCTTCCGGCGTTGCCGGGGAGCGGTCCCTGCGAGGTGATCACACCGGCGATGAGATCTGCAGTTGCTTCGGCAGCGAACGTCGTCCAGTGAAAATCGGTCCGATAAAAGACCTCCTTCTTGTCGGCCACAACGGTCTTGAAGGCATCCCGAAGGTCGGGCGTATTGACCCCAGCAGCGCGAAGTTCGGTGAGCTCCCGATCATAGCGCCCCCGAACGACGTCGGACATCGTTGATCCATCGGGCAGCAGGCTCTCATAATAGCGCGGCTTGAGCGGGACGATTGCCACGATCACTTTGACGTTTCTTTGGGCGAGGAGGCGTCCGACGTCCGAAATAAGCCTGATGGACGCTTGCTCGGCATCAGGGCGAGCGGCCGTAAGACTTTCCCAACCGGCAAAGAGCCAGTTGGATTTCCCCTCCAGGACCGCATCGTGCGCCATGGCGGACGGCGCGAGAGCAAGAAACACGGCTGCAATTGCCACTATCAATCGAGTCACGTTCGGCCTCACTGGATCACCTGGTTTGGCGCATGAAATTTTTTTCGGCTTCGCTTGGTGGGGAAACCAAAGACCGCATCGGCCACTCCCATATCACGGCCTTGATCTTCTCTAAGCTGACGGCTCGCTTGTCGAGGGTCTCGAGCAGGGCGCCGGCGAAGCCTCCGCCGGGCTGACTGACTTGCGCCACCTCACTGGAGAGAGAGGCCTGAAGGTACTCGAAAAACCCAGAGTTCAATGAGAAGGACGACCCGGCAAGAATGATCTGCGGTTCCGGGGCGTCATCGAGCAGTCCGCCTGATCGAGAGATATCCAACTTTACCTCTCGTTCCTGCTCGGACTCGGGCGCGAGCGACCGGGGAGCGTCAGTCAGTCCGGACAGTCGTGCGAGGTCCCCTGTGCGCTGTCGTAGGGGCCCGTCGACCAGTTTGACCGCATCCTGGCCAGGACCGAGCACGTGCGCAACAGCCTGTGCGATTTGTCTTGCGGCAAAGCGCGCGCCAGTCTGATCCCAATGAGTGTCGGTCTTCCAATAGCCCGGCCTCGGCCAGTCATTGCGAAGATCGACCACAACCGCACCTTCGACATGGTCGAGTTCTTTCCAAAATTGATTTCGTAACTCCGATTGCACTGCTGCGACCCCACAGAGCTTGTCTTCCACCTGCTCAGCCTTGTCAGGGACCGGGACGATGATGAGACGCGAGCCAGCCCGCCTGATTGCGCGCGTCAACCGTCGGAGCAGTTCTGCACGAAGAGCCATGTTGTCGCGGTCATGGCGTTCGGCTCGCAGCTCTTCCATGGTAAAGAGCCAATCACCGCAGCCGGCGTGGACCTGTGGTCCGGCGTCGCCCAGTACCCGATACTCCAGACCCGTTATGATGCCGTCGAGTGTGGTGCTCCGCGGCACCGCGTTGAAGATCGCCTTGTCGACGTGCTGGGCAAAATGGCCATCGGTGAGATCATTTACGGTCGTCGTTCTCAACACTTCGCCGAGCGCTCCGTGGCCCCTGGTCAGCACGGCGGCCAGCCCTGAAAAGATCACTGCGAGTACGAGGAGAGGCCTGATCATCGCGCACGTGCCTAGAACTGGAAATACAGGAAGGGAATCACGGTGCGGCTTTGCATCGTCCACAAGGCGCATAGCCATAAGAGCAGCGCCAATTCGAACGATGGACGGGCGATATGGCGCCGAAGCGGGTAGTCGGGCAGCGCTGGCGCGTAGACGACGAGCAGGCCAAGGCAAAGCGTCAGCAATTCAGTTGGTCGCGCCGCCGCAGTCATCGGTGACGAAAAAGACAGTCCGTTGAATCCGAGCAGCCCCGAAGTCATCGTTTCGGCCACCTGCCAGTCCTGAGCACGAAACAGCAGCCAGCCGATCATGACGAAAATCATTGTCAGCAGATGCGAGACGAGGGCCGGGATCGCGGGCGCACCGGCCGCGCCCCAAAGTCTTGCTGCGGTCAACCCCAGCCCATGCCAAACGCCCCAGGCCAGAAAGGTCCAGCTCGCACCGTGCCAAAGGCCGCCCAGGGCCATCGTCACCAGCAAGTTGAAATAGGAGCGAACCTTGGCCACGCGGTTTCCGCCAAGTGGTATGTACAGGTAGTCGCGGAGCCAGCTCGACAGGCTGATGTGCCAACGGCGCCAAAAATCGGTGATCGATTTGCTCAGATAGGGATTGTCGAAATTCTCCGGAAACTTCAGCCCAACCATCAGGCCGAGCCCGATAGCCATGCTGCTATAGCCTGCAAAATCGAAGTAGAGGTGCAGCGTGTACGCCGTGACGGTCAAGGCGACGTCCGCAACACTGGGGTTCGGTAGCGCATAGCCGGCATTGACCAGCGGCGCGAGCGTATCTCCGAGCAGTACCTTCTGCGCAAAACCGAGCATGAAGCGACGCCATCCTTCGGCGAACTCCGCAAGATCGAAGGAGCGTGACGTCAGCCGTTCCGCCACAGACTGATAGCGGACCACGGGACCTGCGACGAGGTGGCCAAACATGGCCTGATAGGTCGCGTAATTCACAAGGCTTGGTTCTGCCGCGACCGTCTTTCTGAAGACATCCACTGAATAGGAAATCGCTCCAAACACGAAGAATGAAAGGCCGATGGGCAGCGGAACCGCTGTCCAATGCCCGATCGGTGCGCCGAGGGCGAGAGCGCTTTCAGCGAGCAAGTTGGCATATTTGAACCAGATCAGGCTCGCGAGAGGCGCAAGGATCGCGGCGAGCAGGGCGATCCGACGTTCTCTTCCTGCGCTTCGGACGATCCAGAGGCCTGTCGCCCAGGACCAGCAGGCGATGGCCACGAGGAGCGGGAGAAAATCGAATCGCCACCAGCCATAAAAGATCAGGCTAAACAGCAGGATCGCGGCATTGCGGAAGCGAGCAGGGGTAGTCGCATAGACGAGCAGAAATACAGGTAGAAAAAGAAAAACGAAGGAATCGCTGACGAATACCATCCGCGTGCGGCCTAGCGCTCTCGATAGGGCTCGGTCTCATCCAGCTGACCGGTCAGACGAAGCCGCTCGGAATCCTTGCGAAGGAAAATGCTGTAGTAATCGCCTGCACGCAGTTGAGGGAGCGTCAGGGGGGCGTTGCCTTCGTCGCAGGAGCCTTCCAGCTTTGCGGTTACGGGGTTGATGGTTCGGGATTGAACGGAGCCGAACGGGGCTTGCTGAAAGATGGTGGGTCCATCTGCAATCTTGAGCGTTGCCGTGCATCCGGGTACGAGATTCAAGAAGCGCAGCTTGGCTTTCAAGCCGTCGCTCGAGCTCTGGCCCTCGTCAATGGATTGGACGTTCCAGGTCGAGTTCGTTCTTGAGATCACCAGGGTGAGATATGCCTCGGCGTCTGGCACGACGTCTTTGGAGATCGCGGCGCCGTTGACCGAGAGGTTCAAGAGCTCGTTTGCGGGCACGGCGCGGTAAGAGCTTGCCCCCGTGGCCTCATTGATCTGCAAGTCCGCTGAATTGACCTGAACCCGAGGTGGGGGTCCTTCCGACAACGCGGCGATCCTGATGAAGGCATATCCCGCCGGCGGTCTAGTCGCGTACAGGCGGCGAATCTCCTGCCCCTGGCTTCGAGCCGCCAAGGCGATCGAGAAGAACAATAGCAGTGCGGCAAGGCTCAACAGCCGTAGGCAAAAGTGACCGCGGAAAGATGAGGGAGAGGCCATGTCGGAATCGGAATTGGAGGCGGTGTGCATTGAGTTCAGACATAGCACCCAACCCTGCTAGCGGAAATCAGCGCAGACGCGACCGCTTCTCGCATGGCAAACGGAATTGGTTAGCAATGTCCTTGGGCGGAGCGCCTGGGTCCGACGAAGCGGTTTCGTGGCCTATCTGGCCGCCGGCTGGCTTGATTCCGGGTCTGTCGCGCCGCCGCATCGGTGGCCGATGTGGCAGATTGATCGCAACAGGGGGGTGGCAACAGCCAAGCCGCCCCCAAGCCTATCCCTGTGGCCTTGTCCTGCGTATGAGAGACCATTAAGATTATTAATCTGTGAAATTTGAATCGGGCGGATCCGAGGGGCAAGACAATGCTGAAACTGGCTAGAGCAATCGCCGGTCTTTCGATGATGCTGGCAGGCGGGGCATCCGCGGCGCCCCTTCTGGCTCAAACCACGACCCCTCCACCCAGCCTTGCGCTCGAGCAAGTCAAAGTGATCTGCGACGAGGGTGGGCGCTGCTACCGTCCCCCGGTCCGCAAGCCGGTCGCACGCTGGGTCTATGGGGACGGCAATTTCTACGGCCCGTATGAGGGCCCCGGTTATTACGGTAATCCCCGGTTGAAGTATCGGGTATTTCCCTATTTCTGGTGGTGATGCGCTGCAATTTTCCAGCAGGATCAGCCGTGGCCGGGACAGTCCGACATTGCAGTCGTGCTGCCAATGATCCGGGGGATTTGCGATGATCGATTGGTTCATTCTCAGCCAGCCGAGGTTGTCCTTGGCGCGGAGCATCTGCGCCGTTTTGCTTTGCACGGCCGCAGTCGCGATAACCCCAGTGCGTGCCGCAGAAAATGGTCCTTCGTCGCCGGCGGCCGCAACCGCCCCCTCCACCCCGCTCAACGATTTTCGCAGCCGATTGGGCGATGTCCGCAAGAGCCTCGAAGGGGTAAACGAGAGAATTGAGGAAAAGGCGAAAACAATCGAATCCTTGTCCAGACCCGACGCCGCGAAGCAGCAGGTCGAGGAACTTCAAGCCCTGATCTCTCAGACGCTGGGGCTGGTCGCGGACAACGGCGAAATTGCGAAGCTTGGTGCCCGCGCGCTTGGATATGCCCGCTCCAAGCAGGAGCAGATGCGCAGCGATACCAAGTTCACGCCGCCCGAACGGCAGGCCCTGCAGAAGCGCTGGGATCAGAACGTTGCCGAAATGGTGAAAGCGACGGATGACCTGGCCAAGGCCAGCGAGGAATTTGCGCTTCTGCTGAAGACCGTGCAGACCCGAGGCGACTATGCTGCCGAGGTGCTGGAGGTCGAGAACGCCGACGAGATGGTCAGGGTGGTCCGGAATCTCGCCGGTGACGTACGCGGAGCCTCGGAAGGACTGAAGCTCTTCATCCAAAGCCTCACTCCGCCTCAGTCATGAGGCTGAAGCCAGCTCGAGCCGTTTTGGCCGCGCTGACGGTTGGATTGGCTGGGTGTGATTTTCGCGCGGAAACGGGCTTCGTCGAGATAAAGAAAAGCTTTGCCGGCTTGGCCGTCGGCGACACGCTGGTCCTCAATTCGGTGATAATCGATCTCGGCGCCCGCAGCAGTCTTGTGGTCCAACAGCCTATCGGCACTGCTAGCATTCAGCTCAAGCATGGCGAGACAAGTCGAAAGCTTTGCGAATTTGCGGTTCGGACGAATCGCGTGGTGACCGTGACACTGACGCTCGCGAACGGGACTCTCCGGTGCTCGGTCCAATCGTAGGTCCGTTGAGATATCAGGAACGCCTCAAGTTTTTCCACCACGCCGCCGGGGGCCTGCGATCGTGCGCCCACTTTGGCTACGTGGAAAAAGTCGGGCGTCACCGTCGATTTAATCGTGGCAACAAATATCCGATCCGCTCGATGTCTCTCGCTCGCGCTTATCGGTCGGGTTGCGTCCACGGGGCAGAGGCTATCGCAACCGTGATCCCACTTGCACAGTGCTGACACGCATTCGCACGCTGATCGACACGATTCTGCGCTATTGAACACCGGCGCCTGCCCTAATCCAGGCGGGAACAAACGGCGCGTGAGCTAGTTTCGGTCTGAAGCGCAAGGGGATATTCTGTGAGTTGGTTTCTGATCCTCGCCTTTGTACTGATCTCGATGGTCGTAGCGGGGCGGGCGCACTCTCGCTATCTCGACGGCCTTCAGGCAGATCCCGAGCGCCAGCTGATGTCGGGCATCAGTTTTGAGCAGTCGAGTTCGGTGCGGCCGCTTCGTCACCGCGCATGGCTTCAGCAGGCGATGTTGGATTTGAGCTGAGGCGTTGGGATTCGAAGTTTGCCCCAGCCAATATGATGGCAGTCGCTACGCTGGTGTAGCTAAACAGTTCGAGCGCGGACCTTTCCTGAGCCGTGTTGGTTGGCTCACTGCGGCTCAGAGCCCGATTCAAAAATCTCGAAATAGAAAGGGAAAAAGGTCGAGTCAGGACGGCCTTGTGTGCATTCGGGAAGCGAATTATGCGGTTCGCATCGCCGAATTGCGACGCCGATATGTGAGGAAGCCGACGCAGGCGAACCCGAGAATCATCATCGCCCACGTGGATGGCTCAGGCACGGACGCGACGGTGAAGACAAATTGCTCGTCGGTGTAGTTATTGTCAGTCCAACACGTCTGATGCAGGCTGAGATCTTCGAAGCCCACATAGGTGCCGGCAGGGATCGTCCCATCACCATTGAAAGCCGTCGAGTAGACGTGGTTCACGCCATCGGAATTCATCTTGATGTCGGAGTAGTAGGTGTGGCCGGTCGTCTTGACGTCGATGTAGAAGACGAGTGTGTCGCCGAAACTGACGTTGCCGAAATCATGCGCCTGTCCGTACGGACTGCTATGATTGTCCAACGCGGTGCCCCTGTCCCGGCCGTTGACGAGCAGCCCCAGGCTCTCGCTAAAGGAGGCGCCTGAACCATAAAAATATGCGATCAGCGATCCGTTCGCGGTTGAGGTGAAAGTGTAGGTAATCGGGTTTTCGGTACCGGGATTTGGGTAGATGACATCGGCTTTCGCGATTGTAGCTAGAGCGAGCATCAGCGTGGCTGTGGCGACGCACGTCCTGATCATCTAGGGCCTCACGCATTAACTTTTAATATTGGTATTTTATTATTAAATTTATTTTTAAGTCAATCGTTTAAATGTTGGGAGCTCTTCAAGCTGCGAGCTAAGGCCGGGTGGAGGGCCGATGGACCCCTTTCGGGGTTCGCATAGGTGCAAGACTTCCAAACGGCCGTTTCGACCACGGGTCGGGATTTGCGAGGAAACGCCATTGCGGCTGCCCCGCAATTAGTCCGTAAACGTCTTCCAGTCATTAAATCCAGCTATTGACCTCGCCGAATAAAACGCAAATAATTAAAAATATATGGTTTCCGAATAATCATGCTGGCGCGGGTAGCTGAGTTCGGATGTGACAGGTGAAGATGGTCCATGCCCGCGTCGCCATCGGTGGTCGTGGGTGTCTCAAGCCCGGTCCCACGCCGTACCGCGGATTGCGGAGCGATCTAATGGATCAGCCGGTATCGCAAATCTCCCATCTCCGACGCCTTCAAGAGGCGCTTGAAAAGATTGCCACCGACCTCGATGAGATCGAAAGGCGCTCACACTCGCGGCTTCGCTACATAGCCCAGGACTTGAACAATGACGGCCCCGTGCGAAGCATCGAGGCCTTCGTCTCCAACTTCGAAATCGCGATCAGAGGGCGGTAACCGTCGCAAAGCGGCGAGCGCCTCCGCATTCGTTCATGAAAGTGCTGGACGGTCGTGCGCGGATCTTACGGTTCGCTCCCTTGACGCACAGCCATGCGCGCCAGCGATTGCGTAGATCCGAGAAGGAAATTGGTCGAGAGTACACTTTGGGCGCCGTCGGCCGAACAAACTAGCTCGCGATCCAACAGCCACGCTGAGAGGTTCCCAGGCGAAATAAGATGGGCTCAGCGACCGGCCTCCAACTCCGCGAATTAATCACTTAATCTCTGTTTCTCAACGCGGTGGCGCCGAGGAATGCGTGATCGCGCATCGGCTCTCGCGCAGGGCAACTCATCCTTTCGAGCATCATTGCGCGAAGCTGATGCAAAATGGGTCCGGCCACAATGTGGTGTCGAGAGGAAATACACGCATAGCGCGAGAGCGGCATTATTGGCGTTGAGAACAGCTTTGGCAGGCAAAAATCGGGTGCAGTGCCACAATGTCGCTGCGATCGGTTAACACCTTCTGTTGCGAAACCGCAAATCACCTGCGTTGCGATGGTGTCACGCGCTCGACACGTAAGGGTCTCGAATGGATGTTGCAACTTACGGTTCTGATAACGCTCATTCGCTCGGTTCCACGCGCGGGATTGCACTTCAAAGACCTTTCCAAGTTTTTGTCATTGCTGCTGATCTGCTCCTGATCTTGATTAGCTATGCAGCGGCTTCCGGGTTTTATAGCGCGGTGACGGCGTCGATCTCGGATGGCACCTCGGTTGGAGCCGGTCTGATTGTCGGCGTGCTGTTTGTTTCAATCGCCTATTCCCAGGGGGTGTACGACACGCACCGCGCGCTAAGGCTAGTCTGGCAGCTGCGCAAGACCGTCGCTATCTGGGCCGCCTCCCTGATGATCCTGGCCGTCTCTGCTTTCCTGTTGAAGTCGACGGACAACCTGTCGCGAGGCACGGTCATCATTTTCGCCGGTGTTGGCGGCGTCGGACTGATGAGCCTTCGATTCGCATGGCAGGTTGCGTTGGGCTCGAGCCTCGCGAAGGGGCGCCTGGTCGATCGTAAGGTCGCTTTGCTCAGCCTGAAGCCGCTCGATTTCACCTCGAACCGTTTCAAGGATCTGCGGAAGAACGGTTTCGATGTCGTTCGCCACTACCTGATCGGTGCAGACGGCAGCGACGATGGCTGGAAACGAGCGATCCGCGACATCATCCGCCAATCGAGGTCGGCCGATGTTGATGAATATTTGCTCGCGATCGACTGGAATGAGCTGCCGATGCTCCGCAAGCTTGGGCCGTATTTGCGCGCCATGCCGCAGCCGATACGCCTGTTGCCGGACGATCCGATCGCAGATCTCGTGGCCCGTCCGTTTGTTCCGGTCAGTGGGACCGTCGCCATCGAAATTCAGCGACCGCCACTCAGCATTTTCGAACGGTTGCAAAAGCGCTGCCTAGACGTAGGAGTGGCGCTGTTTGCGCTGGTGCTTCTGACGCCGCTGGTGCTGACTGTTGCCATTTTGATCAAGCTGGATTCACCGGGAGCCATTATTTTCCGGCAATCACGGCGCGGGTTTAACGGCAAACCGTTCGAAATCTGGAAATTTCGCACGATGTCGGTCTGCGAGAATGGAGACACGATCAGACAGGCAACCAGACGGGATGCGCGAATCACCAGGATCGGACGCTTTCTTCGAATGACGAGCATCGACGAACTGCCGCAGCTCTGGAACGTATTGCGGGGCGACATGTCTCTAGTCGGGCCGCGTCCGCATGCGGTTGCTCATGACAACTACTATGACGAGCTCATCAGTAAATATGTCTATCGCCATCACATGAAGCCCGGTCTGACGGGCTGGGCTCAGGTGAACGGATTCCGCGGGGAAACGCCGACGATCGATCTGATGGAAAAACGGGTCGAGTATGATGTTTGGTACGTCGGCAACTGGAGTATCTGGCTCGATCTCAAGATCATGGCGCGCACGGCCTCGGCTGTGCTGTTCCAGGAAGCTTACTGAGCCACTATCTCAAGCCCGACCAGCAGGGGATCGCAATTGGCCTCTGGTTCAGTTACGCGGCGGCTTCCGGAAAAAGCGAACAATCGAGTCGCTTAGCGCAATGAGCGGCGGCGCGAGGGCGAAAAAAGCGCCCATCGCAACGGAAACGATGACGTGTCGAAGCAAGATTGGTTCGTCCTGTTCTTCTCTCTGGCTAAGCTCAATGGTGGCTGGCGAGAGCGTTTTCGGACGGGGGGTCGGCTGTGGCTTGCGCGGACGAATAACGAGCAAGACAAACAAAATGTTAAGCAGAACCCAAATAGTCAAAATCGTGAGGACGATCCGCATCCCAAGCCACCGGAAATAAAGGAAGAATATAGGTTCAAAGCTAACCTCCCGGAACCCGGAAGACAAGGTGCCCAGATTTCCGGCGGTCGAGGTGCATCTAACCTCGCTTTAGGCTAAGGCAGCAGCTGCTTCTTGCGAATTCCGGGCGAATACGGAGATTGGACGGCGGCGGAGTTCCGCGTAGGGAGCCTCCCTTGGTCCTTGCCCTTCACCAATCCTTTTTTGGAACCAGCAGGCAACCTGAGCCTCACTGGAACATCAGGCTTAGCTCAAGCGGACGCGCCTTCGGGTGCTTGCCCCGGGAAGTCCGGGTCCCCGTCTGCAGCTCGGAACGCTGCGACACGAAGTTCAACCCGCTTTGCGCGGCTGAGGGGGCGGCACATGTTCGGCTGCGGCGGCAGCGAGGCGATCTGCGCGCGGAATCGCTGATGAAGCGGACACGCGCTAAGTAGGTCGCCGTCGCGGCGCAGCTCGACTGTATGCACGCTCGCACCCGCTCCCCTCACTGAAGGCGCTGAAGATCTCGCGCACCGACGCCCGTGCCCGAGCCGAAGCTGCCGCCGGCACACCTTCTGTTCCAAAAACCTCAGCACCGCGACATGCGACGTGGCAAAGACGGTGACGTGGAAGAGTGGATCGATGCCGAAGAACCTCAGGCGCTCGGCAGCGCAACATTCCCGCGACGAATTGATGGTCAAAGCAATCAATCGAGCGAGCCTCAGCGGGAATATCGTGCCGAGGCGGACAGGACCGCCCGGCGATCAAGTCAGACTTACGATCGTTCAAAATGAATTTCTGGCGGCCGATCACTTCTTCTTAACGGGCTTTGATCGTTCGGCTCGCGCCTCTTCATCCGGAAGAACGAGATCGACGTGGCTGACGCTCAACGTGCTTGCGAGTTCGAACAAGGTTACGACAGTTGGATTACGGCGGCCACGCTCGAGGTCACTGATATATTGCTGTGTGAAACCGGACGCTTCGGCAAATTGTTCCTGCGTGAAGCGCTTTTGCTTCCGCAGTCTTGCGAAATTCCGACCCACCAACTTGCGCATGTCCATCGGCGCAAGTTGCGTTTTTACATACTATGAGGTTTATCTCCTATAGTATGTATTTCGCTGGCCGGGTGGGATCGGAATGGAGCTAAAATGGGTCGTCGGAACAATCTCGACCCTCCGAGCAGGTGTTGTTCGCAGTTTGCTGGGACGGTCATGACAAAACCGCAGCTAGATTCTGACGTCGCCGATGTCGCGCCGAATGAGCCGGCGCTGACGGCCTATGACGAACGGCATGTCGTCACATACATTCGCCTTCTGCAGGCGGAGGGCGAGGGGGCGGACTGGCGAGAAGTGGCTCGTATCGTCCTACATATCGATCCGGAGCGAGAGCCGGACCGTGCGCGGACTGCATACCAAAGTCATCTAGTGCGTGCCAAATGGGTGACCGAGCAGGGGCGTATCTTACGCGGCGCCGGCTCAAAATAGAAGAAAATCGCCAACCAGAGCCTTTCAGCCAAACTATTTTCTCCGCCTATCCAGTGGTCATTCTCATGCACCACGTGGTGCCAAACTAGGGGCTTCCTACAACCGCCTGCTTCATACCTATTGCGCCGCAATCCTTGTTAGTTACGTGCAATGGGGCGGAAGCAATGCCTGAATTCGACTGGCGGTCGCCGGATTCCTACAAAAGCCTACAAGACGCTGAGATTACCGACATCGCCTGGGAATGCCTTCGCCGTAACGCAGACTATCGTCGCGACTTTGAGGCGATGATCGCCAACGGCCGGGACGGCGAAGTGACCGCTGAATTCAGGAGGAAGTGGGGTATCTGCTTTCGTCCATGACCCGCAGAGGTCCTTTCAGGAACAGACGATCTTTTGGGCGCCTGAAGTTCTAGCGGCAGTCGTGCCGATCGCGCCAGCTACCTCGGCCGGTTCTGGCACGTCTTCGTCCCAGCCCCTGCTTGATCTTGCGGCCGGCCAGGTACGTCGCGCCGGCGACGGCTGGCACACGGTGCTGCGCATCGGTGTGGTGGATCACCGTGTCTGGTCCAAAGAGCCCCCGGTGATCGGGGCGTCTTACGTTGCCGAACTGCCGTTTGATGACGATTTCGACGCGCGCGCGTATGCAGCCCGGCGACTCTGGCGCGCGATGAACGGACGCGCGCCAGGTCCTGCCTTTCACCAATTATCTAAACAGCGCCGCGAACGCCTGAGCGCCGCTATCCGCGCGCTCGATGCGCGTACCGCCGGTGGTAGTTATCGCATGATCGCCGAAGGGCTGTTCGGCAAGAAGCGCATCCCCGAGCGCGCCTGGAAGACGCACGATCTGCGCAATCGAACGGTCCGATTGGTGCAAGGCGGCCTCGCGTTGGTGCGGGGAGGCTATCGGAAACTTCTGCGGCCCCGGCACAGGGACAAATAACCCTCCGCTTGGGGTATCGAAAATCGCCCCCTCGAAATTCGGCATCCCCTTCCGAGCGCGTGCTCCTCCATGATGAGCGCATAAGCGCCGACGCCGTCATTTACGGCGCGCGGTCATCCTGGAGCTCTCACATGCCCGATACGACGGCGCTACCCCCGCGCTTTCTACGTACACCCGAGGCCGCGCGTTATCTTGGCCTCTCGGGGCGCACGCTGGAGAAGCACCGGACGTACGGCACTGGTCCGACTTATCGCAAGATTGGGGGACGTGTCGTCTACGCCGTAGACGACCTGAAGGCCTGGGCTGACCTCGGCGCCAAGACATCGACGTCCGATCCCGGCAAGGGCACCGTGCTGCCCGCCAAGAAGCAGCCCGTCCTGCGCCCGTATGCGGGCCAGGAACGTCGCTGATGTCAGCGTGAGTGTAGTGACCATGCGGCGCAAACACTATTCCGAGCGCAAAGAGCTCTTTCCGGCCCTGCCCGGCGATCTTGCGCCGCGCTACGCGCAGGATCTGATGGCCTATCCGTTCTTCTCGCTCGCAGAAACGAAGCGGTTTGTGCCGAAGGTTTTGCGAATCGCTGCGAAGCATTTTCGCAGCAGCACGGCCGGCGAACCGGTCACTACCCCAGCTAACCAGAAATCCCTCGGATTTCTTCCAGCGGACCCGCCTGCAAGACGCGTTGGACGCGGCTGGCGATGGCTGTTGGCCACCAGTCCTGCCTGGTTTGACAAGCTGCACACAGTCTTCACAGACGCCCAAGCTCACTTCTCTCAATTCCAGCGTCGGGGCGTGGCGGCATGAGCGATCTTACCGAAGTCGAAGTGCTGTGGCTCGAGAAGCGTATCGAAAACCGCATTCGGTTTGGTCGCATCGTCGAGGAACGGAAGATCGATCGTCACCGGCGTGCCCTGTCGTTTGCGTCCGGCAGCATTTTTGCTTTCGTTCGCTGGACGTCCAGCGATTTTGGCACGGTCATTTCGCGGATCGACATCCTGCGCGCAGTCGCGCTGGGACAGCGTTGCTCGACCGTTCCGTATGTGAAACCCGGCGGAGAGATTCTGCTGCGCATGTCAGGCTGGCCGAAGGTGGAGCGCGTGCTGCAAATGATCGACGCGATCGAGGCGCTGGGGATTGATCCCGCCGACGTCGCGCCTGATCATTGGCATCATGTTCATAACCGTTTGTCCGTCAACGAAGGCCCGCGTCCCTACACGAAGGCGCGCCACCAGGCTTGGCTACGCCGTCAGAGGGTAATGCGATGAGGGGCCGCCTGAAGACGGTGGCCACAACGTTTGGGGCGGCTGGTGCGCTCGTCGCGACAATCGCCCTCGAGCTGCTTCCGCTCTACATCTGGAATGCATCCGCGAGCGTGCCGATCGGTCTCTATCGCCTGCGACTGGCGGAGCACTTCCAAGTAACCGATCTGGTCGCCGTTCGGCCGCCGGAGCCCCTCGCGACTTTCCTCGACCTGAATGGCTATTTGCCGATTGGCGTCCCCATGCTCAAGCGCGTGCTGGCACTCCCCAGTCAAACGGTTTGTAGAAGCGGGCTCTCGATTTCGGTTGATACCATCGCGGTCGGCGAAGCGCGGGATCACGATCGACGCGGCCGGCCGCTGCCGAAATGGCAGGGCTGCCGCGTCGTCGGCGACGGCGAGCTCTTTCTCATGAATTGGCAGTCGGACGACTCTCTTGATGGCCGATATTTTGGATTTCTTCCGGCATCTGCCGTGATTGGCCGTGCGTTCCCAGTGTGGAGCTGGGGGGAGTGAATATGCTTGTTCCACGTGGTCACCCTGTCATTCCTCTGTTCGACCGATTGCAAGATCATTCCTCAGTGCCGATCAATGTCTGCAGGACCGGCGCGCTCAGCGGCAGTCCAGGGCAGGCAAATGACCGGAGCAAAGCAGCCTCACGCTGGACGGGCGCGAG
The DNA here is from genome assembly GCF_028128895.1 of Bradyrhizobium sp. CCBAU 11434. Taxonomy (NCBI): domain Bacteria; kingdom Pseudomonadati; phylum Pseudomonadota; class Alphaproteobacteria; order Hyphomicrobiales; family Nitrobacteraceae; genus Bradyrhizobium; species Bradyrhizobium sp. CCBAU 11434. Next base: position 1,543 of record NZ_LBJX01000005.1, on the reverse strand, counting down.
CACGACGCGATGCTTGGCTTTTTTGGTCGCGCGCGCTTTGGCGTTCGCTTCGCTACTGCTCATCTGCGCTGTACCATACGGTGTCGCTGTCGCCGGGAGCGGAGCGGCCACGGTCGCAGCGGTCACTCTAACGAGCAACCAATTTGCAGCTTTCATCGACGAAGCTTCTGAGCGCTTTTCGGTTCCGGAGAATTGGATTGGTTCAGTCATCAAAATCGAAAGCGATGGTGACGCGCGCGCTAAATCGTCTAAAGGCGCAACGGGCTTGATGCAAATCATGCCGGCCGCCTGGGCGGAACTCCGCGAGCGCTATAATCTCGGCAGCGATCCTTACGAGCCGCGCGACAACATTCTGGCAGGCACGGCATATCTGCGTAAACTGCTCGACCGATATGGTTCGCCTGGCGCGTTTGCCGCCTACAATGCGGGACCAACTCGCTATGAAGAGCGTCTCGCGGGCCGCTCATTGCCAGACGAGACGCAGGCTTATTTGGCCAAGCTTGCAACTTTGCTTGGCATCGAGTTGCCTCCGACGTGGACCCACGGTCCGCGGTTATCGGCAGCTGCGGCGTTGTTCGCTGCGGGATCCGATCTGATGAAAACAGGCGATCGGTCGCTGGAGCTAATTCCTTCGAGCGGCGTCACCACAGCAATCTTAGTGCACGAGGTTTCGCGCATGGTCCCCCCGTTTATTGGCGTGTTCGTCCCTCGGGGCGCGTGCCGCGCTGTGCAATTTGACGAATGCGATCAAAGGCGTTTTCGGCACCGTGTGTGCTTTTGATCGTTGGGAGGTCCTGCCGTGAGCGTTGGCGACAGCGACCTGCGTATTCGGCCTGGGCGCATCCGCAGTACCCGCGCGCCGAGAAAAAAGAGCTTCATCAACCAGGTGCTGCGGGCGGCGAAGAGGGCAGGACACACCTCGGGTCTGGCTGTGGCGGGCAGGCGTTCGGCGGCTCATGGGCGCTCGACGTTTGGTCGCGGCCGGCTGTCGTT
>NZ_LBJX01000005.1:0-376 GCF_028128895.1 Bradyrhizobium sp. CCBAU 11434 | reverse complement strand
TAGTCGAGCGAGATTGTTCAGCCCGACGCGGCGCGTTGTGGTGAAGGCGCGGGTGGTTCGTCACAAGGGGCGAGCCTTCCGTTCAGCACCACTGACCGCCCACCTCTCATATCTGAAGCGCGACGGCGTGACCCGGAGTGGTGAGCAGGCCGAGATGTTTGATGCTCGCAGCGACGCCGCCGATGGCGCAGCTTTCACTGAACGATGCAAGGACGATCGGCATCATTTCAGGTTCATCGTCTCGCCAGAGGACGCCGGCGACATGACTGATCTGAAGGCCTTCACCCGCGATCTCGCGAAGCAGATGGAGACCGATCTCGGCACGCGGCTCGACTGGGTGGCTGTCGATCATTGGAACACCGACAACCCCCATGTT
>NZ_LBJX01000004.1:140822-280049 GCF_028128895.1 Bradyrhizobium sp. CCBAU 11434 | reverse complement strand
ACGCACTTATGAGGTGCGCCGACCGGAAAAGTCCAATGATTCCGGTGACCATCCGACAGTCTTATGAGGTGCGCGACAGCCTCACGCCCCGATCGCGTTCCTCGCCACCACGTCCCGATAGAAGGCCGCGCTCAGCTTCGGCACCCTCGCCTGCGTCTCGAAGTCGACCCGGTAAAGGCCGAAGCGCTTGCCGTAGCCGAAAATCCACTCGAAATTGTCCATCAGGCTCCACAGGAAATAGCCGCGGATCGGAACGCCTTCGGCGATGGCGCGCTGCATCTGGGTCAGATAGTTGCGCAGGAACATGATGCGGTCGAGGTCGTAGATCTGGCCGTCGGCGGAAATCCTGTCCTCGGACGAGGTACCGTTCTCGCTGATGTAGATGTTCTCGATGTTCCAAATCTTCGCGGCGAGGCGCGGGGCCCAGTAGATTACTTCGGGGCCGACCCGCAGCCATTCCGAATTCATGTGGGGGAACGAGGTCGGGAACGGCAGCACATGGAAGCCCGGCGCGCGATCGGAGGCGGTGACGTAGAATTGCGGCGCGTAGATATTGAGTCCGACGAAATCATTCGGCGTTCCGATGATCTTCAATTCCTCCGCCGTGAACTTCGGCGCGTCGGCACCGGCATAAGCGAGGAAACCGTCAGTGTACTTGCCCTCCAGCACCACGCCGAGGAAGCCGGCGTTGAGCTCGCGTGTTGCGATCTCGGCGGCGCGGATGTTTTCCGGTGTCGCGATCGCCGGCACGCATGCCGCGATGTTCTCGGCTGCGCCCACGCGGGTGCCGGCGCGTCCGGAGGCGCGGATCGCCTGCACGGCAAGCCCATGCGCCAGCGCGACGTGATGGCGCGCCTGGTTGAGCTGCGCGGTCGGCAGCTTGAGGCCGGGCGCGTCGATGCCCCAGCCATAGCCGAAGTTCACGAAGCGTCCGACCTCGTTTACAGTAAAAATGTTCTTGACGCGATCGGTCAGGCGCGCAGCGACGTAGCCGGCGAAATCGGCAAAAGCTTTTGACGTATCACGCGACGACCATCCGCCGACACGATCCTGCAGCGCTTGTGGCAGGTCCCAGTGGTAAAGCGTCGCATAGGGCTCGATGCCACTTGCAAGCAGCTCGTCGACGAGACGGTTGTAGAAGTCGAGTCCTTTTGGATTGGGCTGCCCCGATCCATCGGGAAACACGCGCGACCATGCAATCGAGAAGCGGTAAGCCTTGACACCTAGCGCCTTGATCAGCGCGACGTCTTCCTTGTAGCGGCGATAGTGCTCATTGGCGCGGTCACCGGTGGAACCATCCTCGATCTTGCCCGGCGTGTGGCTGAAAGTGTCCCAGATCGACTTGCCGCGGCCATCTTCGTCGACCGCACCTTCGATCTGGTAGGACGAGGTCGCCGTGCCCCACAAGAAGCCCTTCGGGAAAGGCCCGCCGCGCTCAACCGAAGCGGATGTTTCATTCCCTGCAGCCTTTTCCTGCTCCGCAGTTCTGGCGCCCGTCGCTGTGCCAAGCGCGGCCAGGCCCGCCAGTTTTGCAAAATCGCGCCGTGAGACATCGATCGGCATCGCTATCTCCGCGCCTGCTCCACATCGATCTGATAGGCGGAAATCCGGTCGATCTCGAACGCGACGCTCTCGGGCGATTCCGCATCGACCGGGCTGACCCCGGGAAAGAATTTTGATCCGATCGCGAGATTGACAATCATGTACATGGGATCGTCGAAGCCGATCGGCACCTTGATATCGGAGACCGGCCTGCGGTCTATGAAATAGACCAGGCGATCCTCCTCCCACAGTACACCGTAATTGTGGAATGCGCGCGAAGCATCGCCGACCGCAAAATCGAAGCCGCAAGACTGGATCTTCTGGGTCGACGGAATCCGCCAATGCGTGGTCATGACGAGATCGCCAGGCCTCTCGCCACGGCCTTCCAGCACGTCGACCTCCGGCGGCCAGCCGCCGTCATCCGCCAGCATCCAGAACGCCGGCCACACCGCGTGGCCGACCGGCACCTTGGCACGGATTTCGAAATAGCCGTGCTTCTGCGCGAACGTGCCCTGCGTCGTCAGGACTCCCGAGATGTACTCGTTGTTGAAAAGAACTGGCTTCAGTTCCGGTGGCGTGCGGCTGGCGACGATCGACAGCACGCCGTTCGTGACCTTGAACGGATCGAGCCCGAGCGGCACCCCCGCACGCCCGGCGTAGCGCGGATCGACATAGATCTGCTGTTCGCCATTGGCGCTGGTCTTGCGCTTGAAGTCGGAGCCATCGCCGCCCCAATAGCGGGCGTCCGGCCAAGCGGCGCCGCCAGCATAATGCGGCACCCAGCGTCCGTGCGAGAGCGGATGCTCATCGAAATCGTCGTTGAAGGTCCGATGCAGCGGCAGGAACTCGAGCGAAGAGGTATTGACTGCTTCCAGCTTGCGGCACTCGATCGTGGAAGGATCGGTGGTGACCTGCAGCGACAGGCCGCGCGGCGCGTCACCAAGCTCGTCCTGCGCGGCACTCAACGCCGGCAAGGTCAACAAACCGATCGCAGCCAGAGCGCCTTTCGTCCCACGGTCGATCATCGCCGTACATCGAATATATGAGGAACTTCGCAGAAATTAGCTCGCCACTAACTGAACCGGCAAGCGCACCCATCCGACGCGCGCGGGCGATTTCGAAAAGACATCGCGCCCCCTCACAGAAACCGGCCGAAAATCGTTTCACCTCGGCACAAAATCAGCGAACGAGCGGCCTCGATCCTCGCGCCTCCATTCCGCCATTTGGGCGCCCCCCGCCAAAATCCTTCCCTATTCGTTACTGTCCCTTAAGCCTCCAATGGCAGTTTGGCAGAAATCTGCGGACCCCGCCCACGCCGCCACCAATCCGACAGGTTCGAGGTCGCCGCCACCATGCTCGCCGAAACACTGGAACAGGTTCGGTTCTCGCCGTCGAAGCGGACGACTTATGTGCGCTTCGTGCTGGCCGCACTGGCGGCGATCGTGGCGTTCAAGACGTTCTGGTTCGCGCGCTGGGGCGGCTGGGCGGATCGCGAGCTCGCCGATTTCGACGCCTTCCACATTGTCGCGCAGCGCGTCTGGCGTGGCGATCTCGATCAGGTCTATCATTTCGACGCGCTGCTGAAGATGCAGATGGAAGCCGCCGGCGGCGTGACCGGCTTCATGCCCTGGACCTATCCGCCGCAATACGGTCTCCTGCTCGCGCCGTTCGCGTTCCTTCCGGTCGGCGTCGGCTATCTCCTGTTCACGACCGCGACACTGGCGCTCTATCTTCTGGCGCTGCGCGCGATCTCGGGCACGAATTTCGCGCTAGCGCTGGTGATCCTGTTTCCAGCACTCGCGATCACCATCGGCTGCGGACAGAACGGCTTTCTCACCGGCGCGCTGATCGCGCTGGTCTGCCTCAACGTCGACCGGCGGCAATGGCTCGCCGGCCTCGCACTCGGCGCCATGGTCATCAAGCCGCACCTTGCCATTGCGCTAGGCGTCTACCTGCTGGCGACGCGGCGATGGCTCGCGCTCGCGACCGCTGCAGTCGTGGTGGTGACGAGCTCGCTTATCTGCACGTTACTGTTCGGCTGGCAGATCTGGATCGCGTGGCTAGGGGCGATCAGGGAATCGGCGAGCTTTCTCGAGCAGGGATTCTACCCGTTGTTTCGCATGATCTCGACCTATGCTGCACTCTACAAGGCCGGCCTTCCGACGAGCGCCGCCTTCTGGGGACAGGTCGTCGTCGGGGGCCTGGCCTTGCTCGCCGTCCTCGTCGGCGCGGCCCGCGGCCTATCGTTGAAATTCGCACTCGGCATCACCGTGATGGTGTCGGTGATGATCAGCCCCTATGCCTATGATTACGACCTGCCGATCCTCGGGATCGGGCTCGCGCTGGCGCTGCCCGATCTCGCGGGGATGGCGAGTTCGCGCGAGCGCGATGTGGCGTACGGGCTGATCCTGTTCGCAGGCGCCTATGGGCTGTTGCAGTCGGGACGGCTCGCCGTTCAGTTCGGACAAAAGGCCGACCCCAGCCAGCATTTCGCACCCGCCCTCGGCGGCTTCGCGTTGATGGCGCTGCTGGTTCTGCTGTTGCGGGTGCTGTGGCGCGGGACACAGCCTGCATCGGTCCTGCCGCAGGCCGCACCCGTCGCAAAATAATTCTTCTCGATCCGACACGCGGATCATCGAACCTGACGGAACCGGAAAGGGTGGTCCCCGTTCAATTGGGAGCGATGCGGCGGCGCGCGCAGGCACGCGCCTGCGCCCGCCGCACCGCAACCAAGGGAGGCGCACCCATGCCCACAGCCGAGAAGGATCATGTCTACAAGATCCTGGAGCTGGTCGGATCGTCCGAGTCCTCGATCGAGGACGCCGTCAAGAACGCAGTCAGCCGCGCGTCCAAGACCATCCGCGAGATGAAATGGTTCGAGGTGGTGCAGACCCGCGGCCACATCGAGAACGGTGCGGTGCGTCACTACCAGGTGACGCTGCGCGTCGGGTTTACGCTGGAAGGCTAACCCCGCTCCTCCTTCGCCGGATGCGGTGGCAATAGGACCTTCGCGTCTGCGTCCATCCGATGACGACGGACTTGCGCTCGCTGGCGTGTTGGATATCACTCTGCTCGCGGCCGGATGTACCGGCCGGGTCCAGAGTGTCGCCGTGACTGATCAAATCAAGCTCGTCCTCTTCGACATGGACAATGTCCTCTGCGACTATGACAGGGGAAAGCGCATCGCGCGCCTGGCGGAGCTTGCGGGATCGACAGACGAATATGTTCATCGAGCCATATGGGACAGTGGCATCGAGCTGCTCGGCGATTCCGGCACGCTCGATGGCGCTGCCTATCTGCGCGGCTTCGGCGAGCGTATCGGCTATCCGCTGTCGCTCGACGAATGGGTGGAGGCGCGACGCCGCTCGATGCAGGCCGATTGCGCCATGCTGGAGATTGTCGAAGACTTGCGCCGAACCGTCGATATCGCCATCCTGACCAACAATACCACGCTGGTTGCCGATCACATCGATACGCTGCTGCCGGAATTGCGGCCGCTGTTCGGCTCCAGGATCTACACCTCGGCGCAGTTCAAGACGGCGAATCCCGATCCGCTCTGCTACCGCCTCTGCATTTCAGAGCTCGAGGTCGAACCGGAGAATGTGCTCTTTGTCGACGACCTTGCGGCCAATGTCGCGGGAGCGCGGCAGGCGGGTCTCCTCGCGCATCACTACACGTCCGTGGAGACGTTCAAGCAAACTCTTTCGGCTCACGGCCTGCTTCGCAGGCAGTGAACGACGTCAGGCGAGATCGACGCCGCGCCGCTCCGGGATCAGCACGAGCAACGCCGCGATGTCGATGAGATATAGCAGCGCAAGACCTGCGATCGCGGTTGGAAAGCCGTAGGCGGCACTGACGATGCCAACCACCAGCGGGCCGAAGCCGGCGACCGCTCGACCGATGTTGAAGAACACGTTCTGCGCAGTGGCGCGCGCCGCGGTCGGATAAAGCTCGCTCATCAGCGCACCGTAGCCGCCGAGCATGCCGTTGACGAAGAAGCCCATCACCGCTCCGCCGATCAGCAGCGCACCGGCGGATGTCAACTGCGAATAGACCACCACCATGATGGCCGCGCCCAGCATGTAGGCCAGGAACGCGGGACGACGGCCGAAACGGTCGGCCGCATGACCGAACAGGAAGATGCCGAGCGCCATCCCGGCAATCGTCACCGCGGTCCAGAGCGCCGATTGCGTCAGGCCATAGCCGAACCGCGTCGAGAGATAGTTCGGCAGCCAGATCATGATGCCGTAATAGCCGAAATTCTGCACGGAGCAGAGGATGATCATGCCGATGCCGATCCGGGTCGTCTCCGCATCGACCACGAGCGCACGAAGTGACGAACCGGCATCTGCAGCCTTTGCCTGATGCGCGATGAAGACGTCAGGCTCGTGCAGCTTGCGCCGGATCACGTATGCGATCACCGCCGGAAACACGCCGAGCGCGAACATCCCGCGCCAGCCGATGACCGGTAACAGGACCGGCGTCACCAGCGCCGCCATGAGCACGCCGAACTGCCAGCCAAGCCCCACGTAAGACGTTGCCCGCGCGCGCTTGCTCGCAGGCCAGGCCTCCGCCACCAGCGCCATGCCGATGCCGAACTCGCCGCCGAGGCCGATGCCGGCGACGGCCCGATAAGCCAGGAGGTCCCAATAGCCCTGCGCCAGCGCGCAGAGGCCGGTGAAGATCGCGAACAGGACGATACTCCAGGTCAGAACCCGAACGCGGCCAAGCCGGTCCGACAGCATGCCGAAGCCGACGCCGCCGACGACCGCGCCGACCAGCGTTCCTGTCACCAGCGAGGCCGCTTGCGGCTGCGTGAGATGAAGGTCCTTCGAAATCGCCGTCAGCATGAAGCCGAGGATGAGGAGGTCGAACCCATCCATGGCGTAGCCGAGCGCCGATCCCCACAGCGCCCGGCGCGCTTCCGCATCGCGATCGGTCGGGGCCGTATCAATCGCGCCGAGAGTGACGTCCTGTACCTGGCTCATACGTCCCCCTACGCCAGTCCATCCCTCGCGATCAAGGCCTCCAAGGACCTATGCACCACGCAACTTCAGGCCAGATGACATGCCACGAAATGCCCACCTGCGCCTTCCTTCAGCTCCGGCGCGGCTTCGGCGCAGCGGGGCTGGGCAATCGGGCAGCGGGTGTGGAAGTGGCAGCCCGACGGCGGTTTCATCGGGCTCGGCACGTCTCCCTTGAGGCGGATGCGGTTGCGCTTGAGCTTGGGATCCGGCACCGGCACGGCAGAGAGCAGCGCCTTGGTATAGGGATGCTGCGGATTGCGATAGAGATCGCTGGCCTTCGCCAGCTCGACGATACGGCCGAGATACATCACCGCAACGCGGTCGGAGATGTGCTCGACCACCGACAGGTCGTGCGCCACGAAGAGATAAGTGAGGTTCAGCTCGGCCTGGAGATCTTCCAGCAGATTGATGACTTGCGCCTGGATCGAGACGTCGAGCGCGGATACCGGCTCGTCGCAGACGATCAGCTTCGGCTCGACCGCGAGCGCCCGCGCGATCACGATGCGCTGACGCTGGCCGCCGGAGAATTCGTGAGGATAACGTCGCATGTGCTCGGCCTTGAGGCCGACCTTGACCAGCAAGCCCGCGACGCGTTCCTCCCGCTCCCTGGCATTGGCTGCCAGATTGTGGATGGTGAAGGCCTCGCCGAGGATGGAGCCGACCGTCATGCGCGGGTTGAGCGAGGCGAACGGATCCTGGAACACCAGCTGCATGTTTCGCCGCATCGCGCGCAAATCGTTGCCGCCGAGTTGGCGCACGTCCTGGCCGTCGAAGGTGACTTCGCCGTCAGTCGGCTCGATCAGGCGCAGCACGCAGCGCCCCGTCGTCGACTTGCCGCAGCCGGATTCGCCGACGAGACCAAGAGTCTCGCCGCGATTGACGGAGAACGACACGCCATCGACCGCATAGACAGTGCCGACCTGGCGCGACAACAGGCCGCCGAGCACGGGGAAATATTTCTTCAGGCCGCTGACGCGGAGCAAGGGCTCGCTCATGCCGCGCCTCCCAATTGCGGATCGCCGAGATGACAGGCCATGCGGTGGCCCGGCGCAATCACGCGCAGCAGCGGCTCCTTCTCGGTGCAGACGTTCATGGCGAACTTGCAGCGCGGCGCAAAGCGGCAGCCGACCGGCGGATTGATCAGGATCGGCACCGAACCGCCGATTGCCTCGAGCCGCGTCTTGTGCTCGCTATCGAGATCGATGCGCGGGATCGACCGGATCAGGCCTTGCGTATAGGGATGGCGCGGATCGGCGAAAAGAGCGTCGACGCCGGCCTCCTCCACCACCTTGCCGGCATACATCACGACGACGCGCTGAGCCGTTTCGGCGACGACGCCCATGGCATGGGTGATCAGCATCACCGCCATGCCGAAGCGCTCCTTCATGTCCTGGAGCAGGTCGAGGATCTGCGCCTGGATGGTGACGTCGAGCGCGGTGGTCGGCTCGTCGGCGATGATCAGCTTGGGCTTGCAGGCCAGCGCCATCGCGATCATCACGCGCTGGCGCATGCCGCCGGAGAACTGGTGCGGATAGTTGTGCACACGGCCTTCGGCGTTCGGAATCTGCACCAGCTTCAGCATCTCGATGGTGCGCTCGAGCGCCTGCTTCCGGGTGACGTTCTCGTGGCGGCGCAGGCTCTCGGCGATCTGTTCGCCGACCGTGAGCACCGGATTGAGCGAGGTCATCGGCTCCTGGAAAATGAAGCCGATCTCCTTGGCTCTGATGTCGTCGAGCTGTTTGCTCGTCAACGGCACCAGATCACGGCCCTCAAAGATGATCTCGCCGGCCGCGATGCGGCCCGGCGGCATGGCGATCAGCTTCAGGATCGACATTGCAGTCACGGTCTTGCCGCAGCCGGACTCGCCGACGACGCAGAGCGTCTCGCCCTTGTTGATGGTGATGTCGACACCGTCGACGGCCTGGAGGATGCCATCGTCGGTGGAGAAGTGGGTCTTGAGACCTTTGATCTCGAGCAACGGCACCATCAGATCACCCGTCGCGCATCGAGCGCATCGCGCAGACCGTCGCCGATGAAGTTGATGGCGACCACCGCGATGAAGATCGCGCCGCCCGGAAACAGGGCCCAGTGCGGGCCGATGTCGAGGAAGTCCTTGGCGTCGAACAGCAGCCGGCCCCAGGTCGGGGTATCGGGCGGGAAGCCGAGACCAAGAAAGGACAGCGTCGATTCCGCGATGATCGCGGCGGCAACGTCGATGGTGCCGGCGATGATGACCGGGCCGAGCGCATTGGGCAGGATGTGCTTCACCACCTGCCGCACCGGGCTCGCGCCGAGCGCACGCGCGGCCTCGACGAACTCCTTCTCACGGATCGACAGGAACTGTGCACGGACGAGGCGCGCCACCGGCATCCAGCGCAGGCCGCCGATCACGAGCACGATCAGGATGAAGATGCCACCCTCGGGACCGAACATCGCTTTCAGCCCGTCGCGAAACAGATAGATCAGCATCAGCAGCAGCGGCAGCTGCGGCAGCGACAGAAAGAGGTCGGTGAGCCACATCAGACCGTGCCCGAGCGCGCCGCGCGACATGCCGGCCAGCGCGCCAACCAGCGTGCCGATGACCACCGACACCAGCATCGCGGCAAGCCCGACGGCAAGCGAGATGCGGCCGCCATAGATCATGCGCGCCAGGATGTCCTGGCCGAGATCGTCGGTGCCGAAGGGATGGGCGAGCGACGGCCCCTGCAGGCCGGCGACGATGTCGATGTCGTTGATCTTGACGCGCCAGATCAAAGGGCCGACGACGACGGCCAAGATCAGAACGAGAAGCAGGAAGGCGCTGACCACGGCGAGCTTGTGGCGGCTATAGCGCCGCCACGTCTCGCGCCAGGGCGAGTAGACGCCCCGCTTAGCGGAGGGAGATGCGAGGATCAAGCCAGCCATACAGGACGTCCGCGATGAGATTGAACAGCACGACAAGGCAGGCGAAGACGAAAGTGACGGCCATCACCACCGGCGTGTCGTTGGAAAGGATGGAGGAGATCAGCAGCGATCCGATGCCAGGAATACGGAAGATCTGCTCGGTGACGATGGCGCCGCCGAACACGGCGGGCATCTGCAGCGCAATCAGCGTGACGACCGGGATCATGGCGTTGCGCATCACGTGCTTGACGATGACCTTGGCCTGGCCGAGACCCTTGGCGCGCGCCGTGGTGACGTAGTCAAGCCTGATGACGTCGAGCATCGCCGAACGGACGAAGCGCGTCATCGATGCCGCCTGGAACAGGCCGAGCACCGCCACGGGCATGATGGCCTGACGGATCATCTCCAGCACCCAGTGGATGCCGGTGGCCTTGATGTCGGTGGTGTAGACAAAGGGCAGCCAGTCCAGCGTCACCGAGAAGATTAGGATGAACAGGAGACCGGTGAAGAAGGTCGGCAGCGAGAAGCCGATGAAGGCGAGCGTATTCGCGATCTGGTCGAACAGCGAATAGGGCTTTGTGGCGGCGTAGACCCCGACGGGGATTGCGATCAGGAGCGCCAGGACCTGCGCCGAGCCGATCACGTAGAGCGTGGCCGGCAGGCGCTGGAGGATCAGCCTGTCGACGTCCATCCTGCTGACGAAGGAGAAGCCCCAATCCCCATGCGCCATGGCAGAGAGCCAGTGCAGGTAGCGGAGATAGATCGGATCGTCGAGGCCGAACCTGGCCCGAAGTGCAGCCTGCACTTCGGGTGGCACGTTCGGATTGGTCGCCAACTCCGAAAACGGATCGCCGGGCGCAAGAGCCAGCACGAAGAACAGGACCGCCGAAATGCCGAGCAGGCTCGGAATAGCGATCAGAAGGCGGCGCAGGACATACTGGCTCATGGGGAAGAATCCCGTCTATGCCCGCGCGATCATGCTCCCCTGTACCAGTCCTGGATGTTGTCGGTCCGGTTGGCCCAGCCCGAGACGACCGGCTGCAGCGTGGTGGCGCAGGCATCCACCGTCAGGCGGTGCATCACCGGGATGAATACGGTTTCCTGCCACAGCATGTCATTGCACTTGATGTAGAGCGCGGCCCGCTTGACCGGGTCGGTCTCGGTCTCCGCAGCCTCAATCGCGGCGTCGTAATCCTTGTTGACCCAGCGCGGGAAGTTCTGCCCTTGCCATTTGTTGTCTTTGCTGGCGATCTGGCTCGAGGTGTAGCGCTTCATGTGCAGCGCAGGATCCGGCTGCGTCATCGGGATCTGGAACTCCTCGATGTCGGTGTAGAACTTCGAGTAGGTGTCGGGATTTGCGACGTCGGAGGAGAAGAACACCGAGGCCACGACCGATTTCAGCTCGACGTCGATGCCCGCCTTCTGGCAGGCCTGCTTGACGATCGCCTGAGTCTTCTGGCGCGGACCGTTGATCGAGGTCTGGTAGACGAACTTCAGCTTCTTGCCGTCCTTCTCTCGGATGCCGTCGGCGCCGGCCTTCCATCCGGCCTTCTCCAGCAGCGCGATCGCCTTGTCGACGCTGAACTCCCATTTGGTGTTCTTGGACACGAAGTCGTCGGGACCATTGAGGTAGTTCGCGGTGGTGCGACCGGCGCGGCCGTAAATCGCCTTCTTGACGGACTCGCGGTCGACCAGCAACGCGAGCGCCTGACGGACCGCGAGGTCCGACAGAATCGGGTGCTTGGCCTTCATCGAGGACCGCTCACCATCGACCTCGGTGTTCGGATCGGTGAAGTTGATCGCAATGAACTCGATGTCGCCGCCCACGGCATAGGTGGTCTTGCCCTTGCCACCCTTCTCGAGACGCAGCAGCACTTCGTCCTCGACCTGCATGTTCCAGGCGAAATCGAATTCGCCGGTCTGGATCACCGCTCGCGCCGCGGAGACGGCATCGCCGCCCCCCTTCATCTCAATGGTGTCGAAATGTGGACGGTTGGGCATGTGGTAGTCGGGATTGAGCTCACCGCGGATCAGGTCGCCCGGCTTGAACTCGACGAACTTGTAGGGGCCGGTGCCGACCGGAGCCAGGTTGGCCGGCGCTTCGCGGGACTTCGATCCCTTGTAGTCCGCAAACAGATGTTTCGGGATAACGCATCCATAGGCGCCGACGAACGCATTCGCCCAGAACGGAGTCGGATTCTTGAACAGGATACGGATGGTCAAGTCATCCACCTTTTCGACCGTCATGTCGGCATAGGTGCTGATGGAGACGGCCGCCGTGGCAGGGTCGCTGACATAGGCCCAGGTAAAGACGAAATCGTCGGCCGTCAGGGGTTTGCCGTCGTGCCATTTGACACCGGGCTTGATCTTCCAGGTCACAGACTTGCCGTCAGCGGTAAGGCCGCCATTCTTGATTGACGGGATCTCGGCGGCGAGGATCGGATTGAGGTGGCCGTCGACATCCCAGCTGGCGAGCGGCTCATAGAACAGACGCGAGCCATCCTGATCCTTGGTGCCGGTGGCGAAATGCGGATTGAGCAAGGTCGGTCCTTGCCACCACAACAGCTTGAGCGGGCCACCGCCGCCGCGCTTGGTCGGGGGATATGGCGACGGGCTCTGGGCCATGGCGACGCCGCCGATGGCGAGAATCTGATTCGCCAGGGGGGCGGTGAGGCCGACCGCGGCCAAGCGCTGAATGAAGGCGCGGCGATCCATCCGCCCGTCCTTCACCTTACCGATCATCGAACGCAGTTCTTTGTCCAGCATGGTTGTCCCCCGTCTGGTTCCCATATGCTTGTAGGCGGCCGCGCGGAACGGCCACCGGGTTTTGGCTGGCGGTAGATGGCACACCGAATAGGCCGCACGTCAACTGCAGCCGTGTGTGTGCAAACGATGTTCTGGCTGTCTGTTGGGCAAAACTTCATTCCGCAGCCCAACGGTTCGGCATACCAGCGCCAAAATCCGCTGGAAACCTAGTTGCACTGCGAAAAATTTGTTCGCGAGATCAGACGAAGTATCGAGATGGAATTCTACGCTACGGACATATTGAGCGGCGGCGCGACGTGGTCCGGCAGCGGGCAGACATAAGGCGTCTTGGCCGTCCGCTTCGTCAAATCGGCCTTCGCAGCCTTGATCAGTTCCGGTTCAGTCAACGCCTTGATGCCGAGGCCGGCCATAGCCTTGGCCGCCTGCACCATCGCCTTGTGGGCGTGAGCGCTCTTGCCCTGCGCCACCACCTGCCAGGTGTGGAACGGCGTGCCGATTGCAACCGTCGGTGCGTGTACCTGCACGGTCGGCACGACCCAGCTGACATCACCCACATCGGTCGAACCGACTAACGGGTTGCGCTTGGCATCCAGCGGCACCAGGAAGTCAGCCAGCGGCCGCTCCGTCGGCTCCATGCCGATCGCGTAATAGACCGACGCGATGTCCTTGTCGGTCAGCGTCGCGCGGATCTCGCTGGCAAAGCCCTTGTCGGTGTCGTCGAAATGCGGCGGTCCGAGTTCTTCCATGACCCGATGCAGCGCCTGCTCCAGCGGCGTGTTCGGCAGGATGTTGGAGACCGCGGAGATGATCTTCATCTCGACCTTGGTCTCGGTCATCAAGGCCGCGCCCTCCGCGATCTTGCTGACGCGCCCGACGAGCTCGTTCATGCCGGGAAGGTCCCGGGCGCGAATGGAATAGCGCACGCGGGCATGGGCCTGCACCACGTTGGGCGCAATGCCGCCGGTGTCCAGCAGCGCGTAATGCACGCGCGCATCGCTCGGCATGTGCTCGCGCATGTAGTTCACGCCGACATTCATCAGCTCGACCGCGTCGAGCGCGGAGCGGCCGAGATGGGGCGAAGCCGCCGCATGCGAAGTGCGGCCGGTGAAGGTGAAGTCGGCGCGGGTATTGGCGAGCGACGGCGTCACCGCGACTTCCCAGAAACTGTGCGGATGCCAGGTAATGGCGATATCGGCGTCCTCGAACGCGCCCGAGCGCACCATGAAGGCTTTGGCCGCGCCGCCTTCTTCCGCCGGGCAGCCGTAATAGCGCACGCGGCCGGGCACCTTGTTTTCGGCGAGCCAGTCCTTGACCGCGGTCGCAGCGAGCAGCGCCGCCGAGCCGAGCAGATTGTGACCGCAACCATGACCGTGACCGCCGCTCTCGACCGGACGGTGTTCGGCAACACCCGCCTCCTGGCTGAGGCCTGGCAGCGCGTCGTATTCGCCCATGAAGGCGATGACCGGGCCGCCCTCGCCCCATTCGCCCATCACCGCCGTCGGAATACCCGCCACCTTCTCGGTGATGCGGAAACCCTGGTGGCGCAGCTCAGCGAGATGCTCGGCGGACGAGCGCGCTTCGGTGTAGCAGACCTCGGGCATGCCCCAGACCTTGTCGCTGAGGTCGATGAAACGCCCCTTGATCGTGTCGATGCCACGCCAGATGTCGCTGCGATTGTCCATGGTTGCCGTCCGTGATCTCTTGGTCAAGCGAAGCGGCAACCGTTAGCAGCTTCATTGAAGCCCGCCTAGCACCTCGCGGGACAGCAGCCATGCGGTTCGTGCCGAATGGCCAACCGCCACCGACTTTGGGCGAACAATTTGTGTCATCTTCGGAAATTCGCGTCACGACATCTGGAATAGTTGCGGTCAAGTCTTTCAAGATGGCCTCCTCCGGCCTAAATTATGCTTGCTTCGCGCGTTGTTCCGCAGCCACAGCGGAGCGATGCTCTCAGCCAGGAGAACTCCATGACCGTTCTGACCGAATGGAGAGTGCCGCCGGCAAATCAGCCGCGAGCGAGCGACTACGGTTTCGACCTCGACCGTGCGCTCGCTTCCATCGTCGGCCTCCACGCTATCATCCCTCCGGACGCCTTCAGTGCGGAAACGCTCGGCACCGAGCGCGCCGGCAACGGCGTCGTGATCGATGACGGGCTGGTGCTCACGATCGGCTATCTCATCACCGAGGCGGAATCCGTCTGGCTTCATCGCGGCGACGGACACGTCGTGGAGGGACATGTGCTCGGCTTCGATGCCGTCACCGGCTTCGGCCTGGTGCAGGCGCTCGGACGGCTCGACGTCGAGCCGCTGCCGCTCGGCTCCTCGGCGGGCGTCAGGCTCGGCGACCGCGTCGTGGTCGGCGGCGCCGGTGGTCGGACGCGTTCGGTCGCAAGCCAGATCGTCGCCAAGCAGGAATTCGCCGGATACTGGGAGTATCTGCTCGACGAGGCCTTGTTCACTTATCCCGCCCATCCGAATTGGGGCGGCACGGGACTGATCAACGAGCGCGGCGAATTGATCGGCATCGGCTCGCTCCAACTCGATCGTGAACGCGACGGCAAGGCCGAACACGTCAACATGGTCGTGCCGATCGACCTGTTGAAGCCAATCCTCGACGACCTGCGCAAATTCGGTCGCGTCAACAAGCCGGCGCGGCCATGGCTCGGGCTCTATTCGACCGAAATCGACAACCGCGTGGTGGTGATCGGCATCTCCGCCAACGGTCCGGCTGCCCGCGCCGAGCTCAAGACCGGCGACGTGATCCTTGCCGTTGACGGCGAGAAGGTCACGAGCCAGACGAGCTTTTACAAGAAGATGTGGTCGCTCGGCGCTGCCGGCGTCGACGTGCCTCTCACCGTGCATCATCAGGGCAGCGCGCATCATGAAGGCGTCACCTTCGACGTCACGGTGACGTCGACCGATCGCTTCAAGCTTCTGAAGGCGCCGAAGCTGCATTGATCCAGCCAAAGGAAGCAGCCATGACCGAGGCCGTCGTTGACGACATCGTGGCCGTGCTGCCGCCATTGCTCAATGCGCTGGAAGCGCTCGGCTACTTCGCCCGGCACTTGCATCCGCCGGCCTTCGGCTCGGTGATGAACGCAATCGGCGCGCCTGACGATGCGTTGCAAAGTGCGCACGCGGCGATCGGAGAATGGCCGGAGCAGTTCACCGGGCTTCGCGAGCGGCTCGATCTCGCCTGCAAAGAGACGCTTACTGCATTTGCCGGCATCCGCGATGTCGAGCGCGGCAATGGCGATCTCGTCTCTGTCTTCCGCGCGATGCGCCATCTGCCGCGCGCGCAAGAGGCGCTTTATCCGCTGTCGGTGCAATTCCCGCCAGTGAGCAATTTCTTCCTCAATACCTCCAATCGCGGGAATGAGGAGCTGCTATCACGACTAGAGGCCGGGGCCAGCGAGCACACCGGCATCTTCCACGATCACAATGAGCCCCGCAGCCGTGGCGGCTTCTCGGTCTACGTGCCCGAATACTACACGCCGGATCGCGCCTGGCCGCTGGTGATGGCGCTGCATGGCGGCAGCGGCAATGGCCGCGGCTTCCTGTGGAGCTGGCTGCGCGATGCCCGCAGCGTAGGCGCAATCCTGGTGGCGCCGACGGCGACGGGGCAGACCTGGGCGCTGATGGGTGATGACACCGACACGCCCAATTTGATGCGCATCCTCGAAACCGTCCGCGGTCGCTGGACCGTCGACGCCTCACGCATGCTGCTATCAGGCATGAGCGACGGCGGCACCTTCTGCTATGTCAGCGGACTCGATGGCGCCTCGCCCTTCACCCATCTCGCGCCGGTGTCGGCGACATTCCATCCGTTGATGGCGGAGATGGCCGATGCTACGCGGCTTCAGGGCCTGCCTGTTTTCATCACCCACGGCAAGCTCGACTGGATGTTTCCGGTGCAGACCGCGCGACAAACGCAGGCGGCACTCACTGCCGCGGGCGCCGATGTCTTCTATCGCGAAATCGACGATCTCAGTCACACCTATCCGCGCGAGATCAACGCGGAGCTGTTGGAGTGGCTGAACGGGGCGTGAACGAAGTGTCCTTACCCGCGCCGCACTGTCGCGGAACCATCACTCCGGGCCGACGTTATCCGCCCGACACACCGGAGGGTTCGCCATGCAGACTTTTCTCGGAATGATCCTGGGCGCGCTGCTGCTTGCTTGCGGCGTCTATGTCTATGATTCCATGCAGACGTCGTCAGTCGCCAATGGCGAGGTCGCGATCACCAATCGCACCATCGTGAACTGGGACGTTGCGAAGGCCGATTGGGACCTGCTGCGCGATCGCGCGCACAAGGACTGGGTCCGCATTTCGTCGAAGTGATTCGATCGACCGGACATGAACAAGGCGCCGTCGCGGATCCGCGGCGGCGCCTTTGTCTTGGCCGCGATCAGCGCGGCAACAGATCAGTTCATCTTGGCCTTGCGGGCGTCGGCGATGACCTGCTCGAACTCGTTCATGCTGAGCACGCCGGGGACGCGGTACTTGCCGACGATAAAGGACGGCGTGCCGTTGAAGCCGAAAGCTTCGGCCTGCTCGTTGTTGCGCTTGAGGATCGCGTCGATGTCCTTGGCGTGCGCGGTGAGGTCGCCCTTGAGGCGGTCCATGTCGACGCCGACGGAGGCGAGCAACTCGCTGATGCGCGATTCGGTCAGGCGAGAGCTGACGCCCATCATGGCGTCATGGGCCTTGTGATACTTGTCCTGGTATTTCGCGGCGAGCGCGATACGGGCGGCCGTCACCGAGACCGGCCCGAGGATCGGCCAGTCCTTCAAGACGAGCCTGACCTTGCCGTCGTCCTGGATGACCTGGCGCAGCTCCGGCTCGAGCTTGCGGCAATAGGGGCAATTGTAGTCGGACCATTCGATGATGCTGATGTTACCATCGGGATTGCCGGCAACGGGAACGTCGGGATCGCGCAGCACCTTGGCTTCGGTCAGCACCTCGTCACCACCGGTGGCCGCGCGCGCCAACGTCATCCTGCCAGCCGCAAGGGCGCCCGCGCCCATCAACGTCAGCGCCGTTCGGCGCGTCGGCGAAAGTCCCTTATTCCTGTATCCAGCCATATCTTGTCCCGTTTCGGTCCCATCTTTCGCAAATACGCGTCGGGACCGGGAGTTGTTACAGACCATATAGAGTGTCACGGGGACGATGTCATCGCACCGGTAGGGTCACCACCAGGGGGACTAGGAACGCGGTCACCAAAGCGTTCAGACTCATGGCGATGCTGGTGAGCATGGCGCATCAAGGGATGCGCCGCGGGGCTTGTCAATTGCCGCTAGGCGCGGTCTGCGCGCGGTTCATGCGAAGCGGTTGCACGAGGCAACATCGCCATCAGCGTGCCGGTCATCGTGGCGATCAGCGTGGTCTTGCCCTCGTGTTCGGCAAAAGCTCTGGCTTCGCAGAAGGTCAGCGTACGGCCGGGCTTGATCACCTCGGCTTTGAAGACAAAGCGTTCGCCACGGGCGGGCGCAAGCAGCGTGGTCTTGAACTCGACCGTGAGGATATCAGCCTCTGACGGCATCAGCGTGAAGGCGGCGACGCCGCAGGCGTTGTCGAGCCCCGCGGTGATGATGCCGGCATGGACAAAACCGTTCTGCTGCGTGAGGGCGGCCGAATGTAGCATGGCGAGCTCGACCTCGCCTGGCGCGAGGCGGACGATCACGATGCCGAGCGTGTGCATCGCCGACTGTCCCTCGAACATCGCGATGGCCGCTGCACGATAGCCTGGGTTCTTCGGCTCGAACGCAGCCATGGCTCAGGCCTCGACCGGTTCGACAAGATATCGCAGCGCTGTCTCGCGGACGGTTTCCGCGAACGGTGCGGATTTGCGCAGGCTGCGGTCCATATGCACGGCCGTGATCTCGCAGAACGCGGCGATCTCGCTTGTTTCGGCGTTCGTCATCTCGTGCCGGAAGCGGATCGACTTTTCGCGCAGCTCGAGCAGGTGACTGCGGACCTGAATGATGTCGCCGGCGAGCAGCTCGCGCTTGTAGGTGATGTTCTGCTGCACCGCGGCCATGCCACGGCCGGAGATGCGCAGATAGCTGGGCGTCAGCCCGAGCCGGGCGAACAGATTCCAATTGGCTTCGTCGAATTTGCCGACATACCACATGATGTTCATGTGGCCGACATGATCGCACTGCCAGGGATAGACCGTGCCGCGATAGGTCGCCTCCTGCTCCACCATCATTCCCCGCCCTGCCCGTGTCTAGATTTTTGATACGGTAGCGTATCAAGCGTGGGACGCGTTAGCAATACGGCAGCGTATCAAGAACCGGTGAGGCTTCTTTCATGAACGACGGCAAAGGCGACGTCTGGGTCGAGGCAGGGTTCAAGGAGCTTGCCCGTGCAGGTGTCGAGGGTGTCAGGGTCGAGGTGCTCGCCAAGAATCTCGGCGTCACCAAAGGCGGCTTCTACCGCCGCTTCGCCGACCGCGCTGCGCTGCTCGAGGCCATGCTGGTGCACTGGCGCGAGGGCCGCTCGGCCTCGATCGCGCAACAGACCAGCCTCGACGGCGAAGCCCCCCGCGAGCGGCTGAAGGCGGTGATCCAGCTCTACTCCGAGCGACTCAATCCGGAAGGCATGGCGATCGAGCTCGCGATCAGGCAGTGGGCGCGTTCAGACGATAGCGCTGCGGCGGCGGTCGCCAGTGTCGATGCGGCGCGGCTCAAGCACGTCGCCGAACTCTATCGCGCGACCGGCCTAGAAGCCGAGGAGGCCGAGGCGCAGGCCTTCCTGTTCTACTGCTTTATCTTCGGCCAGAGCCTGTTGTTCGTCGAGCGCGGCCCACGCAAGCGGTCACAGCTCGTGGCGAAATCGGCCGAGAAACTGCTGGACTAGAGCATGATCCGGAAAAGTGTGCAGCGGCTTTCCGAAAAGATCATGCTCAAACAAGAATCTGCAAGAGGCCGGAGCCTGGCTCCGGCCTCGACGTCATCGTGAAGCCTCAGGCCGCGCCCTTCAGCTTCTTGTTGCATTCGCTGTAATAGCCGCCGCCCTTTTCGATCCACTTCATGCCGCCATTGCCGTTGGTGGTCTTGTTGGCATTGTACTGGTCGACACAGGTGTGCAGGCGGGCCTTGCCGGCGGTCTCCTTGGCGTATTTCGGGTCGACGGCGTTCGGGAAGATCGCGGGACCGGCCGGCATGGTCGGCGCCGGAGCAGCAGCGGGCGCGGCCTCCTTCTTCGCCGTCGTGGTCGGCGCTGGGGCAGGCGGAGGTGCGGCGGGGGCAGCTGCGGTCGGCGCAGCAGCAGGCATGGCGTCGGCGCCGCACTGGGCCTTGCGGAAATCATTCCACTTCATGGTGCCGAGCGAGCCGTCCTTCTTGGCGGCCTGATATTTCGCGCTGCACTCCTGCGAGGTCAACGCCTGGGCCGGTGCGCTCGCCACCAGCGCGGCAACGCCCGTTACCGCAATTGCACACAACAATTTCGCTTGAATGGTCATCCTTGGTCTCCCTCAGGGAAGCAAAACGAGGATTGCTATCCTAGCGTGTCGGCGACTTCGGACAAGAAAGCGATGGTGGTCGGGGCCAAAATATAGTGGCCGCTGCGTTCGGGTTATTCATGTGGCGTTCAGCAAAGCGGGCCGACGTTCGCGGCCCTCCGCAACTCTCGCAAGAAGAGCCACATCATGACCCTCGCCTCCCGCCTTGCCGTCGTCGCGATCGCCTCCCTGTTCGCCACCGGCACCGCCTTCGCCCAGACAGCGGCGCCGGCTGCCAAGACCGATGCTGCTACCACCGCTGACAAGAAGGCGCCGAAGGAGCACTCGGCCGAGTCGCTGGAATGCTCCAAGCAGGCGGATGCCAAGGGCCTGCATGGCAAGGAGCGCAAGAAATTCCGCTCCGAATGCATCAAGTCCGCGAAGGCCGGCGGCGCTGCCGCGCCTGCGCCCGCCGCCGACAAGAAGTAGATCCGTCACAATCCTCTCCTCGCGTTTGGCGAGAGGCACACGCATTGCGGCATGACGAGCCTGCAATTGTGTGCCTCTCGCCGATTTGCGATAAGGCGGCGTGAAGCAAATCACCGCCTCCCTTCCGTTCGAATGGCCGAGCCGTGCCAAGGTTTTAGGCACCGCGGAGACGCTCATCATCGGCGCCGCCGGCGGCCTGGTCTTCCTGGTCGCGGGACTTCCAGGCGGGTTGATCTCGGGATCGATGATCGCGGTCGGGATCGCCGCGATTGCCGGACGTCAGCTCTCGGTACCACCGCTCCTGACCCAGACCGTGCTGGTGCTGCTCGGAATTTCGCTAGGCTCGGTCGTATCGCGCCACCTAATACAGCAGGTCAGCGCCTATCCGCTGACCATCGGGCTGTTGGCACTCGCCACCTTCTGCTCGACCTTCGGCTCCAGCTATTACCTCCAGCGCGTCCATGGCTGGGACCGAACCTCGGCCTTCCTGGCCGGCAGCCCCGGCGCGCTCTCGCAGATCACCATCCTGGCGGTTGAGCGCGGCGCCGATTTGCCGGGAATCGCGGTGGTCCAGACCATGCGCGTGATCATCCTGACCGCGGCGCTGCCGATGGTGCTGGCGATCGCAGGCGTCGCGCCATCCGTCTCGCCGTCTCTGACGACCACGATCGCCTCGCCGCTCGATCTTCTGGAGCTGGTTGCCGCCTCGCTGGCAGCGTCGCTCATCCTGCGGCTGATCAAGTTTCCGGCGAGCTGGATGTTCGGGGCAATGATCGCCTCCAGCGTTCTACACGGCGCCGGCTGGGTCGACGGCGGCCTGCCGAATTGGGTACGCGGCGTGTCGCTGGTCGGCATCGGCGCCCTGATCGGCAGCCGCTTTGCCCGGATGCGGATCAAGACGCTGGCCGGCCACATCAATGCCGCGCTCGGCTCGTTTGCCGTAGCCATCGCCGTCTCCGCCGTCTTCGTCGGCATCGTCGCGCTCACCACGCAGGTGAAGTTCTCGGACGTCGTCGTTGCCTTCGCGCCTGGCGCGATGGACGCGATGCTGGCACTGGCGCTGACACTACACATCGATCCGATCTTCGTCGGCGCCCACCATCTGTCGCGCTTCGTGTTCGTGACGATTGCGACGCCCGGCATCGTGCACCTGTTCGGCCGCACGCAGGACGACGTGGACGACTAGCCGCCCTCTGCGGCCGCTTGTCCCTTCAGCGCGGCAATTTGCGCCTCGAGCTCCGCAATCCGCTGATCTCTTGCGGCTAGCGCCGCAGCCACATCCGGAGCATCGAACTTTTGCGGAATGTGCTGCGGGCAGTTGGTGTCCCAGGCCGTGATCTTGAACAGGATGACCTGCTCGGGCCGGGCGCGATAGCCCTTCGGCATCAGCGCCTCCGTCAGCGCATTGTCATCCTCGACAACGCGCGCCTCGCCCCAGATCTTCACCCGGCGCCGATGAGCATAGTCCATCACGAAAATGTAGGCCTTGGGGTTCTCGGAGAGATTTCCCTGAGTCAGATATTGCTGATTGCCGGCATAGTCAGTGAAGGCGAGGGTCTGCTTGTCCAGCACCTTCAGAAATCCCTTCGGGCCGCCGCGATGCTGGATGTAGGGCTGTCCGTCCGCCGAAGCCGTGGCGAAATAGAAGCTGTTGGCCTCACTGAGGAAGGCTTCGAGGTTCTCGTCGACCTCGGTGCGCCAGCCGCGCTGCTCGACACGCCCATAGGCCTCGCGCGAGCCCTTGCGCGCCTGGATCGCCTTCACCGCGGGTGTGAAGGCGACGTCGCTGGCATAGGTGAGAACTGCGGTCATCGGAACATCTCCTGAAAATTCCGGCGCATGTCTGCGTCTTTTCGAACGATAAAATGGATCTTCCGGTGCTCAAAACAATCAGTTCACTTGACACTTCATCGTTGCGATATATGCAATAATGCTCATGGACCGCCTCGAGGCCATGCATGTCTTCGTCACCGTCGCTGATCTGCGCGGCTTCGCGCCGGCGGCGCGTAAGCTGCGGCTGTCGCCCTCGGCGGTGACGCGGCTGATCGCGGCGCTGGAGGAGCATCTGGGCGCGCGACTTCTGCAACGGACCACCCGGCAGGTGCGATTGACTGACGTTGGCACACGCTATCTGGAGCGCGCCCGGCGGATTCTTGCTGACGTCGAGGAAGCCGACGGCTCGGCGCGGGAGGAGCGCAACCGGCCGAGCGGGCGCCTGGTGGTCTCGGCCCCGGTCGGCTTCGGCCGGCTCCATGTCGGGCCTGTCATGACCGACTATCTCAAGCGCTATCCCGAGGTGGCCTGCGAACTCAGGCTCTCAGACAACCTCGTCAACCTCGTGGAAGACGCCGTCGATGCCGCGGTGCGGATCGGTCATCTCGCCGATTCCTCGCTGGTCGCGCGCCAGGTCGGCGAGATGCGACGGATTACGGTGGCAACGCCGGGCTATCTCAAGCGTCATGGCGAGCCGAGGACGCCGGAGGCGCTGGCCGAGCACCAGACCATTCTGTTCGGCCCCGCAACGGCGTGGCGCTTCACGCAGGACGGACACGACATCGAGGTAACGCCATCACCGCGCTTTACCAGCAACAGCGCCGACGCTGCCTTGCAATATGCCGAGGCCGGCGGCGGTATCACGCGCGTGCTGGCCTATCAGGCCGCCGAGGGCCTGAAGCGCGCACGGCTGAAAATCCTGCTGGCAAAATACGAGCAGCCGGCGCTGCCGATCCACATCGTCTACCCGACCTCGCGCCTGCTCTCCGCCAAGGTGCGTGCCTTCATCGATCTCGTGGTGGAGACGACGCAGTGGAGGTTTGGCTAGGCTCAGCTTTTCTTGGGCACCACGCGGAACGTGCCACTGGCCCGCGCGATCACGGCGTCATCGGCCTTCGCCAAGCACTGCGCGAAGCAGATCGTCTTGCCAGTCTTGATCACGTCGCTCTCGATGGAAAGCCACTGGCCGATCCCCGCTTGGCCGACGAAATCAACCGTGAGCGAGACCGTCACGAACGAGGTGGTCCAGCCCGTCGCCTGCGCGCAGCTGTAGCCCATCGCATTATCCGCAAGTGCTGCGATGAGGCCCCCGTGGATCATGCCACGACCGTTGGTGTGCGGCCGGGCCAGCCGTAGACCGAGGATGAAAGCATTCTCGGTCTTCTTTGCGTAGATCGGCTTCCAGGGCTCCGTGAGCGGACCGCTGCGCAGATGCGGTTCGAAGCCTGCTGGGATGTCGATGCTGGTCATGCGTGTCTCACGTCCGTTGCAATGTTTGCCGGCATTGAACGCGATGGACATGACGGACGCATCAATTACAAAGTTTTAAACGGGAATTGCGCGGGTGTTTGAAGCGCGCGGTGACGCAATGACGGACCCGTAGGGTGGGTTACGCTGCGCTAACCCAACCTACGGCACCTCCCTAGAACGGCAGCCCCACATAATTCTCAGACAACGACGTCATCGCGGCCTGCGACTGCGTGACGTAGTCGAGCTCGGCGACCTGGATGCGCGCGCCAATGCTGCCATTGTCAGGGAATTTGTGCAGCATCGAAGTCATCCACCAGGAGAAGCGCACCGCCTTCCAGACGCGCGCCAACGCCTTGGCGGAATAGGCATCGATGCCGGCGCTCGATTTCTCGTCGTAAAACTCGCGGAGCGCGCCCGACAGATAATGCGCATCGCTTGCGGCAAGGTTCAACCCCTTGGCGCCGGTCGGCGGCACGATGTGGGCGGCGTCGCCGCACAGGAACATCTTGCCGAAACGCATCGGCTCGGCGACGAAGCTGCGCAAGGGCGCAATGCTCTTCTCGATCGAGGGGCCGGTGATGAGACTGTCGGCCGCCTCCTGGTCGAGCCGGCGCTTCAGCTCGTCCCAGAAGCGATCGTCCGGCCACTGATCGACATCGTCGTCGAGCGAGCACTGCACGTAATGCCGGCTGCGCTTCATCGAGCGCATGGTGCAGAGCGCAAAGCCGCGGGCATGGTTGGAATAGATCAGCTCGTGGCTGACCGGCGGCGTCTCGGAGAGGATACCGAGCCAGCCGAACGGATAGATCCGCTCAAACTCCTCGATCGCCGTAGCCGGCACGCTGGCGCGGCTGACGCCGTGGAAGCCGTCGCAACCGGCAATGAAATCGCAATCGAGCGTGTGGGTGACGCCGTCCTTGACCCAGGTTACGCGCGGGTGACTGCCGTCGAAATCATGCGGCTGCACATCCTTGGCCTCATAGACGGTGGTGAGACCGGCGGCCTTGCGCGTATTCATGAGGTCGAGCGTAACCTCGGTCTGGCCGTAGATCATCACTGTCTTGCCGGTGGCGGCCTTCATGTCGATGCGGTGACGACGGCCGGCGAAGGCGAGCTCGATGCCTTCATGCAACAGGCCTTCCGCATGCGCTCGTGCGCCGGCACCGACCTGGTCCAGCAGTGCGACAGTACCCTCCTCGAGAAGGCCCGCGCGAATGCGCCCAAGCACGTAATCCGGGCTCTGCCGCTCGAGAATGACGTTGTCGATGCCGTGACGGTGCAGCAGTTGCCCAAGCAACAATCCCGCCGGCCCGGCCCCGATGATTGCGACTTTTGTCCGCAATACTTGCTACTCCCGATCCTGTAGGCTTTCGTCGCGGTCGCTTGTCGCAATGATCCGCGCAGGATAATTATAACATATAACGGTTGGGCAAAAGGGGAGGCTGGTCGCCCGGGCGGCGACAAATCCATGCAACATCGCTGACGTAGATGACGCAGCAGTTCCGGCTTGAACGTGCCGGCCAATTAGATAACATGTTAACTAACGAGACCGGGCCATCGAAGCCCGCCGTCACAAAAAGGGAGAGACACGAGATGAGGAAGGCCTGTCTGGCTTTGCTGCTGGCAGCAAGCGTGACGCCTGCGTTCGCGCAGGACAAAACTGTTGACCTGAAGGTCTCACACTGGGTGCCGGCGTCGCATCCGCTGCAAAAGTCTCTCGAGGACTGGGTGGCCGCAGTGAACAAGGATTCCGGCGGCACCATCACCGGCAAGGTGTTCCCGGCTCAGCAGCTCGGCAAGGCGTTCGATCATTACGACATGGCGCGCGACGGCATTGCCGACGTCACTTACGTCAATCCCGGCTACCAGCCCGGCCGCTTCCCGATCATCGGCGCCGGCGAATTGCCGTTCCTGATCTCGGACGCAAAGGGTGGTTCGGAAGGTCTGGACGCCTGGTACCGCAAATATGCCGAGAAGGAGATGAAGGACGTCAAATATTGCCTCGCCTTCGTCCATTCGCCGTCGTCCTTCCACTCCCGCACCAAGAAGATCGTGATGCCTGAGGACGTGAAGGGCATGAAGATCCGCCCTGCGCACGCCACCATGGCGAACTTCGTCACTGCGCTTGGTGGCACCAATGTGCAGTCCTCCGCCCCCGAAGTGCGCGACATCATCGAGCGCGGGGTCGCCGACGCGGTGACCTTCCCCTGGGGCTCGCTGGTGCTGTTCGGCATCGACAAGGTAACCAAGTACGACATGGACGCGCCGCTCTACACCACGACCTTCGTGTTCGTGATCAACAAGGACAAGTACAATGCGATGTCCGACAAGCAGAAGGCCGCGATCGACAAAAACTGCTCGACCGAGATGGCCGGCGTGGTCGGCGAGTACTGGGGCAAATTCGAGGACGGCGGCATCGACAAGGTGAAGGCGGAAGAAGGTCACGAGGTCTACAAGCTGACTCCGGACCAGACCGCCGCCTGGAAGAAGGCCGCCGAGCCGCTGGTCAAGACCTGGAGTGAGGGCGCCAAGAAGGCCGGCATCGATCCCGACGCGGCGCTTAGCGAGCTGAAGGCCTCGCTGAAGAAGTACAACGCGCTGGCAGAATAGTTCCCATCGAAACAGAGGCGGCGGCGGGAATTGTTCCGCCGCCGTTTTCCTGCAAACTTGAGGACCCTTCACCCATGAAGCGCTCCTGGATGGACCGCGTGATCGATTCGATCGAATGGATCGCCGCCGCGTTCGTCGGCATCGTCGCGCTCGACATCTTTCTATCGGTGCTGCTGCGCAACACGCTGAACTATTCGATCCCCGACAGTTTCGACATCGGTCGCATGCTGCTCGGCATCCTGATCTTCTGGGGCATCGCGGCAACCTCCTATCGCGGCACGCACATCACGGTCGACCTCGTCTGGGGCAATGTCGGGCCGCGCTACCAGCGCTGGATCGACGTGTTTGCGACGCTGGTGTTGCTGTTCGTGGTCACGGTGCAGACCTGGACATTGTTCGACAAGGTGCGCGGCACCTACAACGACAACGTTCAGACGTTCGACATGCACATGCCGACCTGGCCGTTCTTCGCGATCGCCTGGATCGGAGATGTCTCGGCCGTTCTGCTGATCGCGATCCGCACGTACCGACTGATCTTCCATCCTGAAGAGATGCACGACCCCAAGCTGAAGGCGACGGAATAGTCATGAGCACAGATGCCGTCGCCGTAATCGGCTTCATCTCTTTGTTCGCCCTGATGCTGCTGCGCGTGCCCGTCGGCATGGCCATGGGTCTCGTCGGCGTCTCCGGCTTCTCCTATCTGGTCGGCGCAACGCCGGCGCTGAAACTGGTCGGCCAGACCTCGATGCGCACGGTCACCGACTACACGTTCGGCGTCATCCCGATGTTCCTGCTGATGGGTTCGTTCGTCAGCAATTCCGGCATGAGCCGGGAGTTGTTCCGCGCCGCCAACGGTTTTGTCGGACATTTGCGCGGCGGGCTCGGCATCGCGACCGTCGGCGCCTGCGGCGGCTTTGCCGCGATCTGCGGTTCGTCGGTTGCGACTGCAGCGACCTTCTCCGCCGTCGCATACCCAGAGATGCGCCGCTTCGGCTATCCGCAATCCTTTGCCACCGGCGTGATCGCGGCCGGCGGCACACTGGGTGCGATGCTGCCGCCCTCCACCGTGCTCGCCGTCTACGGCATCATCACCGAGCAGGACATTGGCAAGCTCTTCATCGCCGGTATTATCCCGGGCCTCTTGGCGATGACCATGTACATGATCACGATCTTTCTGATCGGCTATTTCCGCCCCGACTTCCTGCCCAAGGGCAAGGTGCTGCCCTGGCGCGAGCGTTTCGCCGGACTGAAAGACATCTGGGCGCCTGTGCTGCTGTTCGTATTCGTGATTGGCGGCCTCTACGGCCTGCCCTTCCTGCCGCGTTTCACCCCGACCGAGGCGGGCGGCGTCGGCGCGACCGGCGCGTTCATCATCGGCGTCGTTACGGGCCGGCTCGATCGCGAGAAGATCCTGGCATCGCTGCTCCAGGCGACGCGCACCGCGGCCGCTGTCTTCACCGTGCTGATCGGCGCACTGATCTTCGGCTACTTCCTGACCGTGACGCAGACCCCGCAGAAGGTGACCGAATTCCTCACTGGCCTTGGCCTTGGCCCCTACGGCGTGCTGGCGCTGATCATGGTGATGTATCTCGTGCTCGGCTGCCTGATGGACGCCATGGCAATGATCATCCTGACCGTGCCGATCATCTTCCCCGTCGTCACGCATCTCGGCTTCGACCCGATCTGGTTCGGTGTCATCATCGTCATGACCGTCGAGCTCGGCCTGATCCATCCGCCCGTCGGCATGAACGTCTTTGTCATCAAAAGCGTGGTGAAGGATGTCTCCTTCTCCACTATCTTCAAGGGCGTGATCCCGTTCGTGGCAACGGATCTCGTACGCCTCGTGATCCTGATCGCCTTCCCGCTGCTGGCGACATGGCTACCGATGCGGATGATGGCGCACTAGCGAGGCGAAGTGATGATCACACCGACGCTCGAGACAAGATACGTCTTCACCATCACCGCTAAAATCGGTGACGTCATCACCGTCGGCGAGACCGGCATCGGCGTCCGCCGCATCATCCCGATCATCGGCGGCGAGGTGAAGGGCGCGATATCAGGCAAGGTGCTTCCCTTTGGCGCCGACTTCCAGACCATCCGACCCAACGAGCTGATCGATCTCGAGGCCAAATACGCCTTTGAGACCGACGACGGCGCCACCGTCTATGTCGAGAACAAGGGCATGCGCTTCGGCCCGGTCGAGCTGCTGCAAAAGCTCAAACGCGGCGAGCCGGTCGATCCCAAGCTGATCTATTTCCGCACGGTGCCGAAGTTCGAGACCGGGCACCAAGACTATCGCTGGCTGATGGAGCACATCTTTGTTGGCTCAGCAGCGCGGCACGCAGATCGCGTGGTAATCGACGTGCATCAGGTGGTGTGAGCACACAGTTCGCTGTCGTCCCTGCCAAAGCAGGGACCATACCGCGCGATCTGTCGATTTTGTACGGTCTGAGTGCCGGACCGCGAGTCTTCGCCAAATCACTCCCTAGGGCTCTGGGTCCCTGCTTTCGCAGGGACGACACCGAATTTGAGGACGGATTTTGCCCTCCTGACCAGCGGTTTCCGGAACGACGAAGGCGCCTCCGCCTTGACTCCTCCCAAATTCGTTATACAACATAACTATTCTGACAAGGACGCAAATGACACAGGGAAACGCCGAGACCGCTGGCGCGGGCGCCTCCGGGCTGCTTCAAATCGGGAGGGTGGACCGGGTTCTGACCGTGGGTCTGAACCGGCCGGCCAAGCGCAATGCGCTCAATGACGGCATCATCCTCGAAATCGGCGAATGCTTTGCGTCCCTGCCCGAGGATATCGGCGCGGTGGTCATTCACGGCATCGGCGATCATTTTTCCAGCGGCCTCGACCTCTCCGAACTTCAGGACCACGACGCCACCGGCGGCCTTCTCCATTCCCAAATGTGGCACCGGGTGTTCGATCGTATCCAGTATAGCCGCGTCCCCGTCATCGCCGCGCTGAAGGGCGCCGTGATCGGCGGCGGGCTGGAGCTTGCCTGCGCGGCGCACATCCGTGTCGCCGAACCCTCGACCTATTTCGCCCTGCCCGAGGGGCAACGCGGCATCTTCGTTGGCGGTGGCGGCTCAGTGCGTCTGCCGCGGCTGATCGGCGTTGCCAGGATGATGGACATGATGCTGACCGGGCGCGTCTATAGCGCGACCGAGGGCGCGTCCTACGGCTTTGCGCAATATGTCACCGAGGCTGGCAACGGGCTTTCCAAGGCGTTGGAGCTTGCGACCAAGATCGCGTCCAACGCGCCGCTGACGAATTTCGCCGTGCTCCAGGCGCTGCCGATGATCGCGGAAGCCAATCCGCAGACGGGCCTTCTGATGGAATCGTTGATGGCCACCGTTGCGCAGAGCGACAAGGAAGCAAAACGCAGGATCCGTGAATTCCTCGAGCACAAGACCGCCAAGGTAAAGCCGAAGTCATGAGCGCACAGCCGTCCTCTTCCAGCACAGAGCGCGGCGTGAGCCATTCTCCGCTGCGGCCGATCTCGTTCGGAGACCCCGTCGTCGACGTCGAGCGTCGCGCCGATGGCACGATCTATCTGCGGCCGAAGCAACCGCTCGGCGACTATCCCGTCCGCATCACCGATCGTCTGCATCATTGGGCGACGACGACGCCGGACCGCATCTTCATGGCCGAGCGCGAAGGCGGCCGCGGCTGGCGAAAGATCAACTATGCCGAGCTGCTCATCGCGAGCCAACATATCGCTTCAGGCCTGATCCAGCGCGGCTTGTCGGCGGAGCGGCCGGTCGTCATCCTCTCCGGCAATTCGATCGACCACGCCTTGCTCGCCTTCGGTGCCTTCTATGCCGGCATTCCGTTCTGCCCGGTGTCGCCGGCCTATTCGCTGGTGTCGAAGGATTACGGCAAGCTGTCCTATCTGATGAAGCTGCTGACGCCCGGCCTCGTTTTCGCTGAGGATGCCGACAAGTTCGCGGATGCGCTCGCCGCCAATGTTTCGCTCGGCACCGAGATCGCCGCGTCCTATGGCCATGTGCCGGGTCGCGACGTCACCCTGCTCGCCGACCTCATGGCGACGCCGATCCGTAGCGATCTTGACGAGGTCCATGAGAAGATCGGTCCCGACACGATCGCAAAATTCCTGCTGACCTCGGGCTCAACAGGCAATCCCAAGGCCGTCATCAACACCCAGCGCATGATCTGCGCCAACCAGGTGATGTTGCGCGAGACGCTTGCCTTCCTCAAGGATGAGCCGCCCGTCATTATCGACTGGCTGCCCTGGAATCACACCTTTGGCGGCAACCACAATATCGGGCTGACGCTGTATAATGGCGGCTCTATGTATCTCGATGCCGGCAAGCCGGTGCCCGGCGGCATCGAGGAGACCGTGCGCAATCTCCAGGAGATTTCGCCGACGGTCTATTTCAACGTGCCCAAGGGCTATGAATCGCTGCTGCCGTACTTGCGCGACGACCAGGGCCTGCGCGCGAAATTCTTCGACCGGCTACATGCGATGTTCTTCTCCGGCGCCGCCCTGTCGCCGTTCGTCTGGAACAGTCTCGACGAGCTCGCGGTGAAGGAAAAAGGCTACCGCGTGCCGATGCTCACGGGCCTTGGCGCGACCGAGACGGCGCCGTTCTTCATGTCGGTCAATCCGCGCACCAGCCGCTCCGGCCATGTCGGCCTCCCGGTCTCGGGCAATGACGCCAAGCTCGTGCCCAACAACGGCAAGATGGAAGTGCGCGCCAAGGGACCGAACGTGATGCCCGGCTACTGGCGCCAGCCCGACATCACCGCAAAATCCTTCGACGAGGAAGGATTTTACAAGATGGGCGATGCGCTGAAGCCGTCCGACCCTGACGATCTCAACGCCGGCTTCGATTTCGACGGCCGCGTCAGCGAGGATTTCAAGCTCGCGAGCGGCACCTGGGTCAGCGTCGGGCCTTTGCGTGCGCGCCTCACCGCGGCCTGCGCGCCGCTGGTGCGCGACGTCGTCATCGCCGGCATCAACCGCGACGAGATCTCCGCCCTCGTCGTCCTCGACCTCGACGGCTGCCGCCTTGTCAACCCGACGCTGCCGGCCGACGATCTCACTGTCACCGCGCGCGACCGCCTGGTGCGGGAGGCTTTTCGCGAGCGGCTGACGCGCTTCCTCGGCCAGGCCACCGGCTCCTCGACGCGGGTCACGCGCGCGATCCTGATGGACACGCCGCTCTCGATCGACAAGGGCGAGGTCACAGACAAGGGCTCGATCAACCAGCGCGCCGTGCTCGAGCAGCGCACCGCGTTGATCGAAGAGCTCTACGCTGCCAATCCGTCCGACCGTGTGATATCGGTCGGCTAAAGAAGCTCATCGAAGGAGAACGCCATGTTGTTGAAGGATCAGGCAGCCATCGTCACCGGCGGCGCATCGGGACTGGGCGCTGCCACCGCACGAAAACTGGCCGCGCAGGGCGCCAAGGTCGCGGTGTTCGATCTCAATGCCAAGCTCGCGGAAACCGTTGCCGCCGAGATCAAGGGCGTCGCTGTCACCTGCGACGTCTCCGACGCGGCCTCTGCTGAAGCTGCGATCGCACAGGCTACCAAGGCCCACGGCCCGGCCCGCGTGCTGGTCAATTGCGCCGGCATCGGCGTTGCCAAGCGTGTCGTCGGCCGCGACGGCCCGATGGCGCTCGCCGATTTCGACAAGGTGATCAAGGTCAATTTGATCGGCACCTTCAACATGCTGCGCCTTGCCGCGACCGAGATGTCCAAGCTCGAGCCGCAGGCGAGCGGCGAGCGCGGCGTCATCATCAACACGGCCTCTGTCGCCGCCTATGACGGCCAGATCGGCCAGTCGGCCTACTCAGCCTCGAAGGGCGGCATCGTCGGCATGACCTTGCCGATCGCGCGCGAACTCGCCCAGTTCGGCGTCCGCGTGCTGACGATTGCGCCCGGCCTGTTCCTGACGCCTCTGCTCGCCAATCTGCCGCAGGAAGCGCAGGACTCGCTCGCTGCCGCGATCCCGTTCCCGCGCCGCCTCGGCAACGCCGACGAGTTCGCTGCGCTCGCGCTGCACATGGTCGAGAACTCCTACCTCAACGGCGAAGTGGTGCGCCTCGACGGCTCGCTGCGCATGGCGCCGAAATAAGGCGCTCAACGCATGTTCGTGAACCGGCGTGACGTTCAGATCCAGTGGGGCGACTGCGACCCCGCTAACATCGTCTACTATCCGCGCTATTTCGCGATGTTCGACGATTCGACGTCGACCCTGTTCGAGGTCGCCGGCTTCTCCAAGCAGGACCTGGTCCGCAAATACGGCCTGGTGGGTATCCCCATGGTCGATACGCGGTCCAAGTTCTACATCCCCTCGACCTATGGCGACTGGATCACCATCGAAACGAAGATCGAGAGCATCAAGCGCTCGAGCTTCGAGGTGAAGCACAACGTCTACAAGGGCGAGGCGCTCGCCATCGAAGGTTTTGAGACGCGCGTTCTGGTCGGCCGCGACCCCGTTAACCCCGACAAACTGAAATCGGCACCATTCCCTCCGGAAATGGTAGCCAAATTCACAGGGAGCTAATCCGGAGCTAAATCGCCGCATCGCCAAAAGACGGGGCTGAATTCATCCCCGATTTCTGCTTTCAAAGAAAAACGTCAAGGGAGGAATTGATGAAACGCTTTTACCTGACTGCCGCCATCGCGGCTGCAACGCTGGCGTTGCCGGCCTTGCCCGCGCTCGCTCAGACCGCCGAAATCACCATCGGCATCACCACCACCACGACCGGCCCGGGCGCCGCCCTCGGAATCCCCGAGCGCAACGCGCTGGAATTCGTGCCGAAGGAAATCGCTGGCGTTCCGCTGAAAGTGATCGTGCTCGACGACGGCGGCGATCCCACCACCGCGACCACCAATGCCCGCCGCTTTGTGACGGAATCCAAGGCCGACATCATCATGGGCTCGGCGCTGACGCCGCCGACGATCGCGGTCTCCAACGTCGCCAATGAAGCCGGCATTCCGCACTTTGGTCTGGCCCCCTTCCCGATCACGCCCGAACGCATGAAGTGGTCGGTGGCGATGCCGCAGCCGATCCCGATCGTCGGCAAGGTGCTGTACGAGCACATGAAGTCGAAGGGCATCAAGACCCTCGGCTATATCGGCTATTCCGACTCCTATGGCGACCTCTGGTTCAACGACCTGAAGGCGCAGGCCGTGCCGATGGGCATGACCATCGTCGACGAGGAGCGCTTCGCCCGTCCGGATACCTCGGTGACTGGCCAGGTGCTGAAGCTCGTGGCCGCCAATCCCGATGCGATCCTGGTTGGCGCCTCCGGCACCGCGGCCGCACTGCCGCAGACCGAACTGCGCGAGCGCGGCTATCAGGGCCTGATCTACCAGACCCACGGCGCAGCCAGCATGGACTTCATCCGCATCGCCGGCAAGGCGGCCGAAGGCGTGCTGATGGCGTCGGGCCCGGTCATGGACCCCGAGGACCAGCCAGACGAAGCCGCCACCAAGAAGCCGGGCCTCGCGCTGAACTCGGCCTATGAAGCCAAGTACGGCCCGAACAGCCGCAGCCAGTTCGCCGGTCATTCCTACGATGCCTTCGAGATCCTCAAGCGCATCATCCCGACGGCGCTGAAGACCGCAAAACCCGGCACGCCGGAATTCCGCGAAGCGATCCGCCAGGCCCTGTTGTCCGAGAAGGAGCTGGCCGCGAGCCAGGGCGTCTACAACTTCACCGAAAAGGATCGCTATGGCCTCGACGAGCGCTCGCGCATCTTGCTGACGGTGAAGAATGGCAAGTACGCGCTGGTGAGGTAAGGCGGCTACGGTTTCCAAAATGACGAGAGCCGGCCCATCAGGCCGGCTCTTTTCTTTTGTGCGTTCCGCGCGCTTACGTCAGGCCGCTTGCCGCAGCGGCGTCCAGGCGAACTCGGGATAGTAGGTATCCATCATCCGGTCGACATAGGCGGTGAGGTTCGGAAATCCCTCGGCGCGGTCGCGCAGGCTGGACTCGAAGAATGGCGTCAAAATGCCGGCGAGCGCGCCGAACGCGGTCGCATCGACACCGCTGGGCTTGTTGCCCATCAGATAGGATTTGTCGCCAAGCTGCACCGACAGTGCGAACAGCGAGCGGACCGCGAGATCGACATCATCGTCTGGTCCATGGCGGCCAAGACCGGAGAGCAGATAGTTCTCGGCGACGCGGAACTGCGCATCCTCGCGCAGCTTCTCGCGATTGTGCTCCGGCGCTCCGTCGAAGAAATGCGCAGGCCCTTTGGCAAAATTGACCGGATCGACCCAGCGGGCGCCGACCAGTGCCCAATAGACGTGATGCTCGATCATGCGCTCGAACGCCCAGGCCTGCGCACGCTCCGCCAATGACAGGCCGGCATCGAAGTCGAATCCATAGCGGCGCTCGATATGGGCGCGGATGAAGGTCGAATCGGCCACCGCCTCGCCGCCATCGTCGATGAATGGCAGCTGCCCCTTGGGTGACGCCGGCGGCATGGCCCGCTCCTTCCGGTAGGGCAGTCCCGCCATCTTGAGCTGCACCTCGGTCTTGGTGACGAAGGGGCTGATTTCCGGCAGGCCGAAGCCGGTGCCAAAGCCGTAAAGCGTGATCATGCGAGCTCTCCTGAACCTGCCGAAAGAGTTGACGGAACCTAGTGCCGCGCTGCTGCCACCATGGTGGCAGCAGCCGTGATATCTTCTGCGAAACGGGCCCCCCGCCAGGCGCGGCCCATCACGTGGCGGACCAGCGCGTCCGCAGCCTGGATCAGCGAACGTGCCAATACGGTCGCGAGCGCGAGGCGGAGGTCGACGGCAGTGAGTTCGAGAAACGTGAAGCGGCCGTAGACCCTGGCATGCAACGAGGCCTGCGCTCGCCACAGCGGACCAACCAGGCCAAGATGGATTGGAGTGATCATGGACAAACCCTCTTCAGTCGATGTGTTGTCCCGGTATAGAACTCCCCTGCTGCCAACATCCTGTCAGCAGCCGCGCGCCGATTTCTGATCCGCCGTTTGATGAGAGAATTGTCATGAGACGCGCCGACCGGCTGTTTCAGATCATCCAGGTGCTGAGGCGCACCCGTAAGCCGCTGACGGCGGACGCGATTGCGGCCGAGCTCGAGACCTCGAAGCGCACCATCTATCGCGACATCGCAACGTTGATGGGCCAGCGCGTGCCGATCCGTGGCGAAGCCGGCATGGGCTACATCCTTGAAAAAGGATTCGACCTGCCGCCCTTGATGCTGACACCCGACGAGATCGAGGCGGCGGTGCTGGGCGCGCAATGGGTCGCGGGCCACGCCGATTCCACGCTGGCGCGCGCGGCCGAAGATTTGATGGCCAAGATCGCCGACACCGTGCCTGAGCGGCTGCGACCCTTCGTGCTGGAGCCGGCGAGCCGCGCGCGGCCAAGCTGGAACAGGGAGCCTGACCGCCTGGACATGGCGCGCACGCGAACGCAGATCCATGAAGGCAAGAAGATCATGCTGCGCTATCGCGACGAACAAGGGCGCCCCAGCGAGCGCATGATCTGGCCGATCTCGGTCGGTTATCTCGAAGCCGTGCGCCTGCTCGCAGCCTGGTGCGAGCTACGCAGCGATTTCCGAAGCTTCCGCACCGACCGCGTCGTCGAGGCGACCTATCTCGACGAAAGATATCCGGAAAGGCGCGACGTGCTGCGCGCGAAATGGCGGCAGAGCCTGGTCTGGGGCCCGCCGAAAGACACATGATGCCAACGGAGGAGATTGATCAGTCGAGCTACTGCCAGAGCTGCGGCGCCTGCTGCGGTTATTCGCAGAATTGGCCGCGCTTCTCGATCGAGAGCGACGAGGAGCTTGCGTTGATCCCGGAAGGGCTCGTCAACGCGCGCCAGTCCGGCATGCGCTGCGAGGGCGATCGCTGTTCCGCGTTGCAGGGAGAAATCGGCAAGTCGACCAAGTGCGGCATCTATGCTGTGCGGCCGGAGGTGTGCCGCACCTGCATGCCCGGCGACGCCGAATGCGCGATGGCGCGGCGGAAGTTCGGGCTACCTGTTATCGAGAGCGCTTAAGCGGGAATGGCTTCGCTGATCTCGTCGTCGATTTCGTCGTCCAGCGGTGCGAGCACCGAGAGCGGCTTGGTCGACAGTGTGATCGGCTTGCGGCCCCCCGACAGCGACGGCGACGATTTGGCCGAGCCTTCGCGCGAGAGCGCGTAGAGCGTCGAGCCGACACGACCACCGTGCTCGATCAGGTCGCGCTCGCTGCAGCTGCTCGCGATCGCGACGGCCAATGAGTGCAGATGGCTACGGCGATAGCAAAACAGCGCCAGCCTGGCGCGGACGTCAGGGGAAACACTCTCAACCAGCCTCGGCAGGCCGCCTTCATTGGCGCGGTACATCTCGCCAAGAAGCTCGTCACGAACCGGGCAGAAATCGCTTTCAAAAGCGTCGCGGCTTGAAAACATTGCAGTTCTCCCTCGTGTCAGGAAGATGCCGCGCAATTCTCTAATGAAAGGTTAACCACCCTGGGCGGTAGTCACCCGGTGTCCTTGCCCTTATGCCGCGAATCGGAGCGCAGCCCTACCGGGTTGAATACGGGGGTGGGGGCGTCCTTGCGGCCGTCCTTCACGATCCCCGCCACTGGCGGGCGCCTCAGGATAGAGGCCTGAGCCTCAGTTCGCCGCCATGAAGATGGAGAGGCCGAAGCCAGTCAGGTGATGCAGCGCCTGGTCCACGCCGATCAGCGTCCAGAACCAGGGGTGCTCCTGGTTGACGCCGAAATTGGCCGACACAAATCCTTTGGCGCGGTCGATCGTGATGTGGATGACGAAATCGATCAGCGCCACGAACCAGAACTTTGGCGCCACGATCAGGATCAGCGGCAACGCAACCGCAAAGTGAATCAGGCAATGCACGAGGAGCGGCAAAGCCCAGCCGTGCTTCTGGTCCTTGCCGTGCGCCATCCAGGCCGTTTGCAGGACGAAGTCGGCGATGATGTGCTTGAAGGTAAGCAGCAGCATCCAGCCAATGAGCGCTTCGACCGGAACCGCCGATGACAGGGGTGGAAACGACAAAGCTGACGCCCTCGTTGACTCGAAAAGAAAAAAATGGAGCGTTCAGCGCAACTTCTTCTTGGACCCGTCAAAACCGTCGGGACCGACGATTTATGACATTTCCCGCGCCGGAATGCAGCCGGGGGAACCGGAAAATCGCCAAGTGTGGCTAAACGGTGATAGGATCGACAACGCCCGGCTTCGCCCCGAGTAAGGTTACCTCCGGCGCGGAATTTGCTTTCCGGAACTGGAGCGCTATCATCCTAGGGTAGAGGATTATCGTTCTTTTTTAAACGCTTACCGAAATTTTCGCGTGGGCCGCCGGCAATGGTCGCCTCGCCCGCCATTCAAGGAATAAGGCCAGGTGCCGCCATGAGTGCTGAAGGCCCGACCTCGTCGACCGAACCCCCGCCGCCACGGCGTCCCAAAGTAATCAAGACCAATCAGCAGCAGGTCCTGCTGTATGTCGTGCTGACCCTGCTACTGTCGCTGGCGACCGTCTGGGCGGGGCGCGCCTGGTTGCACAACTCGGAGACGCTGACCTTTGCTGTTGGCGGCCCCAACGGAGACGAGGCCCTGTTCGCGAACAAGCTCGCCACGCTGCTGAAGAACAACGGCTCGCGTTTCCGGATCAAGATCGTCAACAACCCCGACAACGCCAAGGCAA
This sequence comes from Bradyrhizobium sp. CCBAU 11434, assembly GCF_028128895.1. Classification (NCBI taxonomy): domain Bacteria; kingdom Pseudomonadati; phylum Pseudomonadota; class Alphaproteobacteria; order Hyphomicrobiales; family Nitrobacteraceae; genus Bradyrhizobium; species Bradyrhizobium sp. CCBAU 11434. The sequence goes on along the minus strand of NZ_LBJX01000004.1, from coordinate 242,364 downwards.
TCGCGCAATTCGACCGCAGGCAGGCCGATCTCGCCATCCTGCGCACCGACGCCAAGGTGCCGGTGCGGGCACGCGCGCTGGCACTGCTGGAGCACGATTTCGTGCTTCTGCTCGGTCCCGGCAACAAAAAGATCAAGTCGCTGTCCGAGTTGAAGAAGAAGAAGGTTGCGGTTCTCGCCGACGGCGAATCATCGCTCGCTTTCGTTCGCAACCTCCTCGATATCGCCCCCGACAGTCCCGACGCCGCCAAGATCCAAATGGCGCCGCAGGGCACGACCCTGGACAAGCTATTCGCGCCGGCCAGTGGCTTCAGCGCAGTGATCGCCATCGTCCACGCCTCCAGGGCCGTGCGCGACAAGGCCTATGAGCAGGTCGCCAAGCGCGGCGGCTTCACGCTGAATGCGATCGACGAAGCCAAGGCGCTGGCGCGCAAATTCCCGGGCATTTCCGACGAGACTCTGACGGCCGGCACGCTGTCTGCGTCGCCCGAAATTCCCGACGACGATCTCGACACCATCGGACTCGAATGGCTCCTGGTCGCGCAATCCAAAATGTCGGGGAGCACCGCCGGCGACATTGCGCGCATCGTCTACGAGAACAAATCCGCGCTCGGGCTCGACAACGGCTTTGCGACCCACATTGAACCGGCCTCCGTCGAGAAGGACGCCTACGTGATGGCGCATCAGGGTGCGGCCGACTACATCAACGACGACACCAAGTCGTTCATGGATAAATACAGCGACATGATGTATCTGGGCGCCGCCGCGCTCAGCGTCATCGGCTCGATCTTCGCTGCGATCTACGCCAAGATCACCCGCATCGCGCCGGAGAAGGCGAGCGAGCTCTCCACTGCCATCCTCTGCATCGGCGAGCGCATCGAGCACGCCCATTCGCTGGATCAGCTCGAATGCCTCCAGGACGAGCTTGAGAGCATCTTGCGCGGCGCGGTCATCGGCTTGCGCGACGGCACGATCAGTACCGACGGGCTCGATACCTTCAAGCTCGGTTACGAATTTGTCCGCGACGAGATCGGCATGCGTCGCGACTACCTGAAGCGCCACGCCAGCGAGCTCGAGAAGGCCACCCGTCAGGCCCTCCCTCCCCCGCATGACGACACCAACGTCGTGACCGTGAAGACAGCTCAGAGTGCCTGACCTATCGATCCGCGCCCCTCGCGCTGGTGTTTTCTGGCTGATCGCGGCCGGCCTCCTGCGGAACTGTGCCCCTACGCAACCGTTGGTTAGGAGTACAACCGGAGAACGCACCATGCGTATGCTCCTCCTCATCCTCTTGCTGGGAATGCTGGCCCCGGTTGGATACTTCGCTTACTCGGCCATGTCAGTCGGAGGCGACCCGATCCCGACGGAAGGTTATGTGGCACTGGCGCTCGGAGCGGGGTTCTCCGTGGTGGTCGGCATCGGCTTGATGATGCTGCTATTCTTAAGCAGCCGCCGCGGCTATGACGAGCCACCCCATTTCAAGTAACGGCTTGACCTGCCCGGATTAGCCACTTGCATCGAAGGCCGGCGCCTGTCGTTGACGGCCTCCGTGCGGACGGGCACTTTGGCGCCGAAGTTCCAGGCCCTGCAAGAGCCAAGACCGAGCCGCCATCCCGCATGCCGAAGCCGATGTTTCCCGCCCTGGCCCAGTTCGTGGCCGCGACCGCCGGCCGCAATATGACCAAGGCGGCCTATGTGGCCGTGACCGTCGGCGTGCTCAGCATGGTGCTGCTGACGCTCGACCCGGCCTATGAGACGGCGCACCGCTGGGTCGATTTTCTGTTGTGGGCCAGCCTCGTCTATTTCGTGTTCGAATGGTTGGTCCGGCTGCGCCATATGAAGCGTCAAGGGCGGCTGGGACTCTATATGTCCTCCTCCGCCGGGCTGGTCGACACCGTCGGGGCGCTGGCCGTCCCGATCGCGCTGGTCCTCGGCGCCGAGCCCAAGACGGCCTGGCTGCTGAGCGTGCTGTGGGTGTTGAAGGTCGTGCCGGGCATTCCCGGCCTGCGCCAGCTTCGCCGCGTGCTGGTGCTGGAATCGGGGCCGCTGCTCAGCGTGCTCGTGATCTTCCTGATGGTGGTCTTTCTTGCCTCCGTCGCCGAGTATTTCCTGGAGCGGGACGTGCAGCCGCAAACGTTCGGCAGCGTCCCCGCCGCACTGTGGTGGGCGGTCGTCACGCTGACCACGACAGGCTATGGCGACGTCGTGCCGGTCACGCCGCTCGGCCGCGTGGTGGCGGCGCTGGTGATGATCTCCGGCCTCGGCGTGTTCGGCCTCTGGACCGGTATTCTGGCGACCGGGTTTGCGGCAGAGACCCGCCGTGACAATTTCCTCAAGACTTGGGAATCCGTCAGCAAAGTGCCGTTCTTCGCGGCGCTGGGGCCAGCAGCCATCGCCGACGTCACACACATGCTGCGCACCATGGAGCTGCCGGCGCGCACCATGATCATTCGCAAGGGTGCGCAGGGCGACTGCATGTATTTCATTGCCGCCGGCGAGGTCGAGGTCGACCTGCCCGGCAAGAAAGTCCAACTCGGGGAAGGCGCCTTCTTCGGCGAGATGGCGCTGCTCGGCAACAACATGCGCGGCGCCAACGTTTCGACCACGAAAGTGTCACGGCTCCTCGTGCTCGACCTCGTCGACTTCCGCGTGCTGATGGCACGGCATCCCGATCTCGCCGAGACCATCGACGCCGAAGCCAAACGGCGCACGCTCGAAAACAGGTAATGGAGACAAGAATGTCGGATGCAGCCGACGCAGCCTCTGGCCCCGTGCTCGAAATCGACGGTGCCCGCGCGACCATTCGCCTCAACCGGCCGAAGCATCTCAACCGGCTCCAGGCTGAAGATCTCGGCGAGCTGCTAAAACTGTTCGACCGCGTCGAGGCCGATCCCGATATCCGCGTCCTCGTGCTGACCGGCACGGGACGCGCCTTCTCGGCCGGCTATGACCTCAATTCGGTCGCCGAGCGCGCAGTCAGCGCCAACGAGCAGCAGAGCGCGGGCTCGGCCTTCGAGGTCGTCGTTAACAGACTCGAAGATCTCGGCGTACCGACGATCTGCCGGCTCAATGGCGGCGTCTATGGCGGCTCGACCGACCTCGCGCTCGCTTGTGATTTTCGTATCGGCGTCGACACCGCGGAGATGTTCATGCCGGCGGCCCGGCTCGGGCTGCACTATTACAGGAGCGGTATCAAACGCTACGTAACCCGGCTTGGCGTCGACAATGCCAAGAAGCTGTTCCTCACCGCTCAAAAGATCACCGCGCCGGAGATGCTGCGGATCGGTTACCTCACCGCCATGGTGGCGGTCGAGTTTCTGGACGAGGAAGTCGAAAAGCTCGCCAACATCCTCGCCGGCAATGCACCGAACGCGATGCGCGGCATGAAGCGCGCCATCAATGAATTCGCCCGCGGCGAACTGGACGAAGCTGCCGCCGACCAGCGTCACCGCGACAGCATGCGCGGCCACGAGATCAAGGAAGGCATCAAGGCGTTCGCGGAGAAGCGGGCACCTCGGTTTTGAGGCTCATCTCCGCTTCGACCGCATCGCGCGCGTTTGTGTGAGCTTTTTATCGTGCGACAGCGCTTGATAGCGGTTGCTTTCGACAGCGTAGATCGCGATACGGCCTTCCTTGTCGGCATGCACACCCCAGCCGTAGCGCTTGCCGAGGCCTGAGGCCCGCATGCAGGCCTGTCCGCGCGAGAAGAACGCGGCGCGTGCGGCGTTCCTTTCCGACTTGGTCGCCTTGGCGCCAAGCTCGCGTCCCGGCGCTGAGGTCGCGAAGATCACGTCGTCGGACGTGTACCTATATGGTGCGTTCGCGATCATCGCATATTGCAGTCCGGCCACCGTCGGCCGTCCCGCGCGCGGCGGCGGCTCCTCACCGGAGCGCGCCGGACAGTCCTCGGCAACCTGGATGAACGTGTCGACACAGTTGGTCGTATGGATCGGCTTGGTCATGCGAGGTTCAGGCCCCTTCATCCTCCAGCGGCCACAGCATGCTGCGCGGCCATCTCATCGTCCGCCGCGCTGATGCGCTGGAACGCCGGTCGCGAGGTGATGCGCTCGCAATAGCGAACGAAGACGTCCTTTTTGGGCACGATGCCGAACATCATGGTCCAGCTGAATGCGACACCCCACAGGATATCCGCGGCGGTCATCCGCTCGCCGAGAAGATAGGGCCCGTTCGAGAGCTGCGCCTCGAGGGCTCCCAGCATGGTGTCGTAATCGGCATAGGGCGACTGGGTGATCGGGGCGGGCTCACGTTGCATGAACTTGTCGATCAAGGCGGGCTCAAAGGAGGAGCCGTAATAGGCGATCCAGCGCAGATAAGGACCGCGCAACGGGTTATTCAGCGCGGGCGTGAGGCCCGCCTGAGGAAAAAGGTCTGCGAGATAGACGTAGATCGCGACTTGCTCGGTCACGAGCGCCTCGCCGTGCCTGACAGCCGGCACCTTACCGAGCGGATTGATGGCGAGGTAGGGAGGTCTTCGCTGCTCGCCTGCCTTCATGTTGAGGACATGAAGATCGTAGGGTGCTCCCAGCTCCTCCAGCAGCACCCGTGTGCCAGTGGCCCGGCTCTGCGGCGAATAATACAGCGTGACGCGGTTCTGATCGGTCATGGCGGGTCTCCCTCGGATCGGCTTTCGATAGGCACCTTGTAGCGAACCATACCTGACATCCTGTGTCAGGTATGGTTTAAGGGATCATGCGCGCGAGCCGAATGTTGTCGATCCTCACCACCCTCCAGGCCAAGGGACAGGTCACTGCACCCGAGCTTGCAGAAGCCTGCGAGGTCTCGGTGCGCACGATCTATCGCGATATCGACGCACTCGCGGCATCCGGCGTCCCTGTCTATGCCGACCGTGGTGCGGAGGGAGGCTATCGCCTGCTCGACGGCTATCGCGTGCGGCTGAACGGGCTGTCGCAGAGCGAAGCGGGCGCACTCTTCCTCGCCGGGCTCCCGGGGCCGGCAGCAGCGCTGGGGCTGGACGCAGCGATGATCGCCGCACAGAACAAGTTGATGGCCGCACTGCCCGCAAATTTGCGCGAAGACGCCGGCCGGATGCAGGAACGCTTTCATCTGGACGCGCCGGGCTGGTTTGGCGAAACGGAGGAACCAAAGCATCTGCGCGTCATTGCTGGTGCCGCTTTGCGCGGAACATTGATCAGGATTCGCTACCAGAGTTGGCGCGCCGAGAAGCAGCGCCACGTCGCTCCGCTCGGCCTCGTGCTCAAGGGCGGCAGCTGGTATCTCGCAGGCCAAGTCGATGGCAGCGTGCGCACCTATCGTGTCGCGCGCGTGCTCGACTGCACGGCGCTCGACGACCGCTTCGATCGCCCCGCCGATTTCGATCTCGCAGCCTACTGGCGGGATGCGACGCTGCGATTAGAGACCGAGATGCACCCGAATGTCGCGGTCGTGCGACTCTCGCCGTTCGGCGTAAAACTGCTCGATGCGCTGAGCCAACCTTACGTCAGGGCGCGCATGCAGATTGAAGAGGCCGCTGATGCGGACGGCTGGCGTATCGCCAGAGTCCCGACGGGCAAGACGTCATGGCATGCCGCCTCGGAATTGTTGCGGCTCGGCGCGGAAGCCGAAGTGCTGGAGCCCGCCGATCTCCGCGAGAAGATGGCCGAGATGGCGCAGGCAATGGCGGCACGCTATCGCGCGGCGCGCAAAGCCTAACGGCGGCGCATTTCGCCGCGACTGACGAAACAATTCTGAAACACGATTCTCACCTCGCCGCGTGAACGCAATCGCGCTTCGGTTCGACCGAGAAGCAGGGACACAACAACGGCCTCGCGCCACACTGGAGAATGAGAATGTTTCGTAAGCTTGCAATTGGTCTGATCGCCGCCGGTTCGCTCGGCGCTGCCGCTCTCGTGCCCACCGCCGCTTCGGCTCACGGCTTCCACCACTATTGGGGTCCCGGTTGGGGTTTTGGCGGCGTCTACGTCAACACCGGCATCAACAACTGCTATCAAGAGCGCGTCGTCCAGACCCGTCACGGCATGCGTGTCCGCGTCGTGAATGTCTGCGGCTACACCGTCTACTGAGCGCGACTGCTTCGATTGGCGTAACCCCGGCTGCTTCGCGGCCGGGGTTCGTCGTCTCAGCTCGCAAGCGCGGTCTCCGCTGGCGACGCGATCAGCCCGTTCGCACTGGAATTGCGCTGCGATATCCATCGCTCCGCGCGCGAGCGCCGCAGCGAAGGCGCAAAGAAGAAACCCTGGGCGACGTCACAACCGACGCGGCGTATGATCTCGAGGGCCTCGGGGCTTTCGACCCCCTCGGCCACCACCTTCATGTTGAACGCCTTCCCCAGGGCGACCGAGGCATCGACGATCTTCATCATGTCCTCGTCGGATACACAGCCTTTGATGAACGATTGATCGATCTTGAGTTCGCTGAACGGCAGCCGCGCCAGCGCCGCAAGCGACGAATAGCCGGTGCCGAAATCATCGATGGCCGTGCCGATCTTCTTGATCCGCAGCCGCACCAGAATATCGTTGGCGCGATCGACGTCGGCCATCGCAATTGTCTCGGTAATCTCCACCGTCAGCGCAGATGGAGGGATGTTCTCGCGGCGCAGGATTTCCTCGATCCGCTCGGGCAGCGCCAGATCCGACATCAGCGAGCCCGAGATATTGACGGCGATGGTGAAGCCCGGATTGCGCTCGATCAGCTTACGGCCCTGCGACATCGCCGATGACAGGATGCAGTCGGTCAGCTCGCTCATGAGACCGGCCTCTTCGGCAATCGGAATGAAGACGAGCGGCGACACCATGCCGAAATCAGCGCTGCGCCAGCGCGCCAACGCCTCGGCGCCGATGACCCTCCCGGTCTGGAGTGCGATCTTCGGCTGGAATTCGACGAAAAACTCGCCGGCGGCGAGACCTTGCGCGATACGGTCCGGCGTGATCGGGAGCAACGGTGAAGCAGTTGTTGCAGCCAACGGCGAGCGCTGAGGCAATTCGAGCGCGCTCCGCAGACGATTGAGATCGAGTGGCTTGGTTAGGCAGCCGCCGACCGACAGCTTCAGGCCGTTTGCGACCCGGCGCGTCGCCTTCATGATGCGATCATCGCAACCGCTGATGATCACGATCGACATCGCCTTGAGGTTTCGCTCGGCAACGAAGCGCAGCAGCTCTACCCCGTCCCGCTCTCCGAGTGACAGGTCGAGCACCATGGTCTGGAAGGCTTCTCGGTCCAGGAGTTCGGTTGCAGCCTCGAAGGACGGAGCCACAACAGTGTCGTAGCTGAGCTTCGCGCCGATCTTGCTGATCAGGACCCGTTGCACCAGGTCGTCGTCAACCACCAGAAGGCGGCTTCCCATCGCGCTCATTGCCCATCTCTCCCGCTACCGGATGCTTCGATGGACACAACGTTAGGCCGGCGGGCTCACCTCGCGGTGAATACAAGACTGCTAAAACTTTCTCGATCTGGAAGGACTCGTTAGTCATGTTTTAGCGGCGGCCAAATGATTGATTTCAATCGGCATTTTTGCTTCGCTCGACCTGGTGTGGCCGCGCGGTAAGGGAGTGATCCACGCCATCGGCACATGCGATGAACACGCAGTAAAGCCCTCTATCGAAAGCCGGCAAACGCACGACAGGCCTCGAAAGAGCCGCTACTGGAGCACCTTTTGCGAGTCACCGTTCCGCTGCCGGCGAAACCAGGCCCATGTCTCAAGTGTCGTCCTGATATAGCCGTTACCGCGATGGACGATCTCGCCATCGACGATCTCGTTCAACTTCGGCAACGCGTGAAATGGAATCGAGGGGTAGGCGTGGTGCTCGACATGATAGGGCATGTTCCACGCAATCCATTTGACGATCGCGCCGGTGTAGGTGGTGCGGGTGTTCTGGAAGGCGCTGCGGGTGCGCTCGCAGCCGGTGTGCTCGGCCAGGAGATAGGGCCGCAGGAAGAATTGCCCGATGACCAGAGGGGCGATCCAAACCTTGAGCAGCAACGTCGAGGAGAACCACAGGGAGAGCGCTAACAGCAGGACATAGAGAGCGGCATAGACGCGCGCTTCGGTCACGATGATGGCGCGCTTGTTCTCGGGGATCCAGGGCACCGTGACCCTGCCAGTGACGGCGTGTCCAAGCATCAGCCGGAGGCGGCCCGCAACCTGGAGCAGACCGCTATAGGCAAGCGCGATCTGGGTGTCGGTTTTCGGCTTCACGCCGACGATCAGCTCCGGGTCCTTCTCTGGATCCTGGGTGTAGCGATGATGGTCCCAATGGAACAGGCAGTAATATTCATAGGGCTGCCCGATGATGAAGGCCGAGAGATAGCCGACCGCGAGGTTGAGGCCGCGACTCCTGAACGCAGTCTTGTGCGCGGTCTCGTGCAACGCCATGAACAGGAACGCGAGAAAATAGCCCTGTATCACCATCAGCGGCAACGCCCAAAGCACGCCATAGCTCGAGCTCACCTTCCAGATCAACGCCCCGACCAGAACGACCACGGCGTAGTGGCAGAGGCTGCGCACCGCGCCCTTGTGATCGGAGCGTTCAGACAATTCGCGCAGCATCGCCGGTGTCAACGGCTTCAGACGATGGCCAGGCTCTGAAACGGAAACGGTCGCGTCAGTCATGATCAGGGACCTGCATTACTTGTTGAAAAGTTCTGCGATCTCGGCCTTCAGGAAGGCCTGGTCGCGCGGATTGTTGACAGGATTGCCGGCGCGATGACCGTGCAGCGACGGGATCGGATGCAGCACGGCTGATTTTGCATTGACGAGGCGACCGAGCTCATCCTCGTTGTCGCGCACGTCGAAGTAACGATCGGTGGCACCCGGCATCAGCAGCATGTGCGCCTTGATCGCCCCTAGCGCGCGATCGAAATCGCCGCTGAAGGCAGCGCACCGGCTGATATCGCCAGCCTGCCAGATACTGATCTGCGCCAGCAGATCGTTGGCGTCGCGCCGGGCAAAGGTCGTATCCCAGCCACGCGTGAGATAGTCCTCGAGCGAGGTGAAGCCGGCCTCGCGCCAGATCTCGTCGCGATAGAAGCCGTGGGACATGGCCCAGCCGGCATAGACACGCCCCATGGCGCGATAACCGGCAACGGGCCTTTCGACAAAGCGGCCGTCACGGAAGGCAGGATCGCCTGATAGCGCAGCCTTCACGGCTTCCAGAAACACGTAATTGTAGGCGGCGCATCGCGCGCTGCCGCAGACGACCGCTGCCCGCTCGACCAAATCGGGGTGAAGCGCGGCCCAGTGATACGCCTGCATGCCGCCCATCGACCAGCCGTAAACCAGCGCGAGCTTTGTAATGCCGAAGCGTTCGGTCAGCAGGCGATGCTGGACCGCAACGGCGTCGTGATAGGTGAGCTGCGGGAATGGACCGTTGCCGGAGTTCGATGGCGACGACGACAGACCGTTGCCGAACAGGTTCGGGATGATGATGAAATAGCGGGTGGGATCGAGCACACCATCGGGCCCGATCAGCCACTCGGTGTCGAAATGCTGCGCGCTGAACGATGTCGGATAGAGAATGACGTTGTCTTTGGCCGAATTTAGTGCGCCATAAGTCTTGTAGGCGAGTTTCATCGCGGGGAAGACAGCGCCGGACTGAAGCACGACGTTGCCGGCCTCAAAGATTTCGTAGTCGCGCTGTCCGGTCATGCGTCCGGCTCCCTCTCACACGGCCACACAACGCGGCCGCCGAAACCACGATGCATTGATCGTGCCGGACCAGCAAACGCATCGTTGCGTCGCGCCTAATATCTGTACTAGTAGTACATTTATTAGCGAAAGGCAACAGTATTCCGGCCGCCGGCCAGCTCAGGCAATGGCGGCAATGTATCGCTCGACCGATGTCGCGAAGGCGGCCTTGGCACCGCTGGCGATGTTGCGCCCCCACCAGGCGCCGTAGATGCGGTCGAAGGCGAGAGGCTCGACCGCAGCCGCAATCCGCCGTACCGCGGCGGCGTTGAGCGGCATGTAGTTCGGATAAGAGTACATGAAGCTGACGAAGCGGCGATCCATCGTGACCTGCGCGATGTCGCCGGTCAGAAGTGCGCCCTTGCCGTCGGCACCGCGCGCGTCGTGCAACATGGTGGCGCCGGCAAAATGGCCACCGGTCCGCAACAGCAGCACATCGTCCGAAATGCGATGCTGATCGCCGGTCCAATGCACGATGGACTGATGCGGACGTGTCACCCATCGGCGGTCGTCAGCGTGCAGATAGACTGGCACTCCGTCGAACGCTTCACTCCAGTCCGCAAGCGCACCATAGTAATGCGGATGCGAGATTGCGATCGCCGTCAGGCCGCCGAGCGATTTGACATGGGCGATCGCCTCCGGCGTTGCCAGCGGAATGCAGTCCCACATCACGTAGCCCGCGCCATCCGGGACCAGCAGCGCGCGCTGGCCGATCGCAAAGCTCGGCTCGAGCGCGATGCCGGTCAGGCCGAGATCGTCGCGCCAGAGGAGACGGTGACGCTCTGCCAGCGCATCCCGCGTGAGGAAGGCCTGACCTTTCCAGTTCACATATTGCCGCTCATCTTCGCAAATCGGGCAGGATATGGGCGTCCCGCTATCCGGGAATTGCGCGCCACAGGTTTCGCACGTCCAGAGAGGCATGGCCATAATCCAGAATTGAGAGCGGGACACCCGTGAGGTGACATCGCAGCCCTCCGGTCGCAAGTCCGGAGGAACCAACGCTGACAGCACATGTTAGTTTTCAGTCCGTTCCGGCACAATGACCGGCCATTTCCACCTGCACGAGACAATTTTCGATCGGCAGCATCCCGTCCAGCGTCTAGATGACATCGCGCCCATCCTCACCCGGTCTCTGGCCTCTCTACGCCGTCAACTTCTTCATGGCCGACATGCAGTCGGGCATCGGGCCATTCGTCGGCGTTTTCCTGCAAGAACGCGGATGGGCCACCGGCTTGATCGGCACAGCACTGACGATCGGCAATGTCGCGGGCATGTTGGTCACGACGCCGATCGGCGGCTTCATCGATTCCAGCCGCAACAAGCGGCTGTGGGTGGTCATCCCCGGAATCTTTGTAGTCCTTGCCTCCGCCATCATCCTGATCTCGCAAAATTTCTGGGCGGTGACGTTTTCGCAAGTCGCGCAATCGCTGGCGAGCGCTGCGATCGTGCCGGCGGTGACCGGCATCACGCTCGGCATCGCCAAGCAAAAGGGCTTCAATGCGCTGAACGGGCGCAACCAGGCCTTCAACCACGCCGGCAACATGGTCGGCGCAGCGCTGTCGGGCTATCCCGGTTACAAATTCGGCTATGTCGCGGTGTTCGTGCTGGCGGCCGTGTTCGGTACCATCGCGATCGCCTGCGTGCTGATGATCCCCGCCAAGGCCATCGATGATCGTCAGGCGCGCGGCAGCAAGGAGGACGAGAGCAAGAATCCACCGGACGCCATGTCCGTCCTCCTCAAGCACAAGCCGCTCCTCGTACTGGCGCTTGCGCTTGCCATCTTCCATCTCGGCAATGCAGCCATCGTCCCGCTCTATGGCCTTGCAGCGGTGGCCAAAGGACAGGCCAACGGCCCGAGCTTCGTTGCGACCACCGTGGTCATTGCGCAGGGCGTCATGGTGGTGACGTCGCTGGTTGCCATGCAAGTCGCGGGAAAGCGCAACTACTGGCCGGTGATCCTGGTCTCCTTCATGTTCTTACCCGTACGCGGCGTGCTTGCGTTCTTCGTGACGGGATGGTGGGGCGTGGTCCCCATGCAGGTATTGGACGGGATGGGCACCGGACTACAGACGGTCGCCGTCCCCGGCATGGTCGCGCGCTCGCTGGACGGCACTGGTCGCATCAACCTCGGTCAAGGTGCCGTCATCACCGTGCAAGGCGTCGGCGCGAGCTTGAGCCCCGCGCTCGGCGGCTGGATCGCGCAATGGATCGGCTACGGCCCGACGTTTTTGCTGCTCGGGAGCTTTGGCCTCGCCTCGATGGCATTGTGGCTGGCGTTCGGCGCGCACGTGAAGAAGTATTGAGGCGATAGGCCTTACGGACACTCCACCACGATCTTGCCGAAGTGTCCGCCCTGCTGCATCAGCCGCAGCGCTTCGGGCACGGCATCAAAGCCGAACACGCGACCGATCGCCGGCTTCATCGCATTGCGTCCGATGGCAGCAGCCATGCCCTCGAACATTCGGCGGCTGCCGACGGACAGGCCGATGACGTGCAAATTCTTGGAGAACAAGCTTGGGATCGCGATCTGTTGCGAGAAGCCCGAGAGTACGCCGATCACGAGAATGGTGCCGCCGACGCGCGCCGCTTCGAGCGATTGCCCGAACGTATCCCTGCCGCCGACTTCGACGACATGATCGACACCGCCGCCGGTCCATTCCGCCGCCGCTTTGCCCCACTCCAGCACCGACCGATAATTGATGGTGTGATCGGCGCCGAGCGCCTTGGCGCGTTCGAGCTTCGCATCACTCGACGAGGTCACAATCACGCTCGCGCCGGCTAGCTTTGCGAATTGCAGCGCGAAGATCGAGACGCCGCCGGTGCCTTGCACCAGCACCGTATCGCCGGGCTGCACTCCTGCCTCTTCGAACAGTGCGCGCCAGGCAGTAAGCCCGGCGCAGGGCAACGTTGCGGCTTCCTGGAAGGAGAGATGCGCTGGAATGCGGCTGACGCCCTCGGCATCGAGCACCATCACCTCTTGCAACACCCCCGGCCGCGTGCCGCCGAGTGCATAGCGGCGGCTGCTCGCCGAGACCTTTCCATCGATCCAGGACTGGAAGAACATTGGACAAACACGATCACCGACTGCGACGCGGCTGACGCCGTGACCAATCGCGATCACCTCACCCGCGCCGTCAGAGAACGGGATCAGCGGCAATCGGGTGACGCCGCCGTTACCCTGGATCGTGAGCAGATCGCGATAGTTCAGTGACGCCGCCTTCATCCGAACTGCAACTTGGCCCGGGCCGGGTACCGGCTCAGGCAGGTCGGCCAGCTCCATCCCCTCGATCGACCAGTCACGCGCGACTTGCCAGGCTTTCATGGCGATCACTCCAACTCAGGTGCCGAAATTCTTCTGGATGGCCTTGTCGAGTGTCTCGCCGCCGACGAAGCGCTGGCGCAGCTCGCGCTTGAGCAGCTTGCCGCTGGGGTTCTTCGGCAGGCTATCGACGAAGATCACGCGCTTCGGCACCTTGAAATGCGCCATCTGGCCGGCGCAATGCTCGATGACGGTGTCCTCATCCAGCTTCTCGCCGCTCTTGACCACAACGATAGCCGTGACCGCCTCGATCCAACGCGGATCAGGCAGGCCGACGACGGCAACCTCGGAGACCGCGGGAATACGATAGACCATCTCCTCGACCTCGCGGCTGGCGACGTTCTCGCCGCCGGTCTTGATCATGTCCTTGACACGATCGACCACGGTGATGTGGCCCTCTTCGTCGACGGTGGCCAGATCGCCGGAATGAAACCAGCCGCCCGAAAAAGCCGCTGCGGTCTTCGTGGGATCGTTGTAATAGCCCGACAGCAGATGCGGCGAGCGGTGCACGATCTCGCCGACCTCGCCAACCCTAACGTCCTCCATCGACGTATTGACCACCCGCGTCTCGACATTGAGCACGGGCTTGCCGGCCGAGCCGGCCTTGCGCAACTGGTCCTCCGGCCGCAGCACGGTCGCGAGCGGCGCGATCTCGGTCTGGCCGTAGAAATTCCAGAATTTTACATTTGGCAGACGGCGCTGGAGCTCAAGCAGCACCTCCACCGGCATGATCGAGGCGCCATAATAGCCCTTCTGCAGCGTCGACAGATCGGTCTTGTCGAAGTTCGGCGAGCGCAGCATCGCGATCCAGATGGTCGGCGGCGCGAAGAACGACGTGATCTTGTGTGCCTGGATCAGCGCCAGGATGTTGTCGGCAGTCGGCTTGCCCGTGATGACGCCGGAGGCCCCGAGATAGATTTGCGGCCCGAGGAACACGTCGAGCTGCGCGCAGTGATAGAGCGGCAGCGCGTGCAGAAACTTGTCGTCCACGCTCATGCCGCCGTCGATGACACAGCTGACATATTGCCACATCACCGCTTCATGGGTCAGCATCGCGCCCTTGGGCAGGGATTCCGTGCCGCTGGTGTAGACGATCTGCGCGAGATCGCGGCTATCGACGGAAGCCTCGAGGTACGATCCATCGGCGTGGAGGAGATCGTCGAAGGTGGTGAGTCCCGCGGGCGCCATGGCGGGATCCTCGCCCGGCAGCCAGATCATCTTCTCGACGGCGCAATCCTTCGCGCTTGCGGCCTTCGCAGGCTCCACGAAGTCAGGGCCGGCCGCAAGCAGCTTGGCGCCGGAACTCTTCAGGATGAAATTGATCTCGTCCGGATTGAGCATGAAGTTGATCGGCACCAGCACCGCGCCGATCCGCGCCACGGCGAAGCGCAGCGCGGCAAAGGCGTGGGAATTACGCGAGAGCACGGCGAGGCGGTCGCCCTTTTTCACGCCGAGCCCGAGCAGGCCGCGGCCGAGCCGGTTGCAGACCGCGTCCATCTCCGCGAAGGTCCAGCTCACGCTGCCGCAGCTCACCGCGAGCTTGGCCGGCTCGCGGGCCGCCGAACGGCGCAGAAGATCGCCGATGGAATGCTCGCGCGCTTTCGAGATGGTGGCTGCGATGTCGCCGGTCATGTGTCCCTCCGTGTGATGTCTTGATTTGTTCGATTTCTTGTTTGAAATCTTGCGTCTTGTGGGTTTGCGGCATCTGTGCCGAGCTGCGTGGGCGTACCCGCCGCCAACGCCGAACCTGGCACGGCCTCGCGTGTTGCTAGCGGCGCCGCAGGTCCGACGGGCTGTGGCCGAACTTCCTGCGAAACACCGTGCTGAAATAGGACGATGAGCTGAAGCCCAGCTGATAGGCAACCTCGGTGATCGACAGGGACCGTAACTCGGGACGCGTCAAGACGTCGTAACAACGCTGAAGCCGGCGATCCAAAATCCATTCGGACACCGAGACATCGGTGAGCCGGAAAAGATAGTGCAGATGCCTGAGCGAGACGCCGTTGCTCTTCGCGATCCTCTCCAGCGACAGATCGGCGTCGGTGAGATGCGCTTCGATCCAGGTCTTGACCGAGCGCAGGCGTGCCTGCTGGGCGCTTGCATCCTCGGAGAATTCGTCCCGGTCGCCCATGTCGAGCGTCAACGCCAGCACATCCATCAGTTCAGCGCCAAGGCGCGTCCTGGCGATCTCATCCAGGGAAGCACCTTCCGCGGCGAGCGTCGCGCAGAACTCGGCAGCGATGCGCCCGAGACCGCGGCCCGTCGCCATCGTGGTCACGACCGGCAGGCGCCCCTCGCTGAAGCGGGCCGAAAACTCCGTGCGTGGGATCTCGAGATAGAGCGACCGGACCTTGCCGACGCATTCGAGATCATAGGCTTCAGACGCCGAAAAAATTGCGCCGACGCCCGGATTCGACAGCAAAGTCTGGCCGGCCTGCAGCACGTTGACCCGGCCCTGTTGGACGAATTCAACGTAGTAGCAATCCTTGTCGAGTTTTGCGATGTGCCGCTCGCGCCGCGAGATGCGCTGCTCCGACAGCAGCACGTCCGTCATCGTGACGGCGCCGAAATGCGCCTCGCGGATGAAGCCCTGGTAGTCGGATCGCTCGTCGGCATTGACGTCGACATGAACGTAGACATCGCAGATCGCGCCTTGCCAGGCGGCATATCGCTTCGACGGCTCCAGATCGTCTGTCGAGAATACCAGGTTCATCGTCCGCCCACCCGTCGCACAGCCATGATGAACGCCGTTTGTGCATCGCACAAGGTGGCCCGCCGGCGGGATTCTAGATGGCCGCCGCCTACACGCAAGACCGGTTTGCGCGGACAAGCAAAAGCTTTGCGCTCCGGAGCAAGCAGGCTGCGGGCATGTGGCCTATGAAGAACAAAAATCGGTCAACGAGCCAGGCAGGAAACGTTCGCTTGCGTCAGGACAGATCAGCTGCTGCGCAATTCACCGTGCCGCTTGAATGGCGGCGTCCGTGAGCACGACATCGCCCCCACCGATCACGACGCGCTTCACGCAGCCGATCGAAACCATCGCCGATATCGAGGCGCTGGAACGGTTGCCCTACGATTCCCTCATCCCTGCCCACAATCTGCATGATTTGTTCGAGGCCACCGCGCGCCTGCATCCCGACCGGCCCGCACTGACGGTCCTGACCAAGGGCTCGCGCGAGCCCGGCGATGTCACGCTGACGCATCGGCAATTGCGTACGGAGATCATGCGGGCGGCAAACCTCTTCCGGTCGCTCGGCATCAACCTGAACGGAGGTACGGTCGCGTTTCTCTGCCCGATCCTGCCGCAGCTCTTCCCGGCTCTGCTGGGCGCCCAGATCGCGGGCGTCGCCAGCTCGATCAACTATCTCCTGAACGAAGATGCCATTGCCGACCTGCTCGAAGCACAGAACGCGACCGTTCTCGTGGTTGCTTCCGAACCGGCCGATCGCGCGATCTGGACCAAGGCGGCCAATGTCGCGAGCCGCGTCGCCTCGCTCAAGACGATTGTCGTGATCGGCGCGAAAGGTCGCCTGACCGGGCGTGCCCTCAGCTTCGACGAGGCGGTCGCGACGATGCGCGGCACCATGGACTTCGCGCCATCGCGGGATCGTGACACGGTCTGTGCGCTTTTCCACACCGGCGGCACGACCGGACGACCCAAACTCGTCCGCCTGACACATGGCAACCAGATCCACGCAGCCTGGAGCTTCGCGCAGGTTCATGGACTTGATGAGCTGGATGCCGCCATCAACGGCTTCCCGCTGTTTCACGTCGGCGGCACCATGACCATCGGCCTATCGATCCTGGCGGCCGGGGGCCATGTGATCATTCCCTCGCCCTACAGCCTCAGAAGCCCGGATGCGATCCGCGACTATTGGCACACCGTCGAACGGTTTGGCGCGACCATCGTCAGTGGCGTGCCGACCTCGATCGCGGCGCTGGCCGAAGTGCCGATCGGCTCATCCGATGTCAGCTCCCTTCGCATGGCCCTTACCGGTGGGGCAGTGGCGCCGAAAGCCGTCAGCGAGAGGTTTCAGGCCCGGACTGGCATCACGCTGTTCGAGACCTATGGCATGACGGAGACCGCGGCCGCGATTGCATTCAATCCCGGCCGCGGCACACCCATGCAAGGCAGCGTCGGCTTCAGGGCGCCGTTTGCACAGACGAAAATCGTCGCGCTTGATGATATCGACCTCAGGACGGAGTGTCCGCCGCTTACCAGCGGCCTCGTCCTCGTCAGGGGACCGCAGGTGTTTCCAGGCTATCTCGATCCCCGGCACAACAAGGGCGTGCTCACCGACGACCATTGGATTGTCACAGGCGACGTCGGCTATCTCACGGCCGATCAGCGGCTGGTGCTCACTGGCCGCGAGAAGGATCTGATCGTCCGCAGCGGCCACAACATCGATCCCGCCGCTATCGAGGACGTCGCGAATGTTTTCCCCGGTGTCCAGATGAGCTCGGCCGTCGGCATGCCGGATGCCTACGCCGGCGAGGTGCCTATTCTGTTCGTCGTTCCGTCTCCCGGAAAAATCATCAACCTTCCGCAGCTATGCGAGCATCTCGAACGCAACGTCAATGAGCCTCCTGCTCGGCCCAAGCGCGTCGTCCTGCTCGAGGCCCTTCCCGTGACCGCGGTCGGCAAGATATTCAAGCCCACGCTTCGCGACCTCGCTATCCAGGAGAAAGTCAGGACCGAGATCGATCGTATCTTCGGTCCAGCCACCAGGGCAGACATTGTCGTCGACAAAGACGTCAGGTTGACTACGCTGGTCACCGTTTCGATCGTCTCCAACGACCAGGACCGGGTGAAGGCGCTCACTGAGAGCCTGACACTGCTTCCACAGACCTACCGCATCGAGACCCGATCGTCATAACGGACCCGCAGAGCCCGAGGTCGAAGAAAGGCAACGAAGGGATGAAGCGCTTTCGGTTCAATCAACAAGAGATCGTCTTTGCCGTCTTCGCCTTGCTGTTCCTGGTATTCTCGATCTTCCTGAATGGCTTCCTGACGGCCGAGAACATGCTGACGCTGCTCCAGAACGTGGCAGTGCTCGGCATCCTGGGCCTCGCCATGGCGATCGTCGTGATCGGCCGCGGTATCGACATCTCGCTGATCGCAGCGCTCGCGGTGCCGCCCGGGCTCGTGCTGCAAATGGTGCAGAACGGCCATTCGCTGCCGTTCTCGCTGCTGATCGCCGTGCTGATCACGATCGCGTTCGGCCTTATCAATGGCTGGCTGATCGCCTATGCCGAGGTGCCCTCGCTGTTTGCGACGCTGGCAACCGGCTTGCTGCTCGCCGGTCTCGGGCAGGCCGCGCTGTTCCAGCTCGATGTCGTGCAGTGGAGCCAGGGCATGAACGGCTTCGAGCGGCTCGGACAGGGCACCATTCTCGGCATTCCCACCTCGATCGTGATGTTCGCGATCGCCTGCATCGTGGTTGCTTTCCTGCTGCGCCAGACGCGCTGGGGGGCCTACATCTACGCGATCGGCGACAACCCTTACGCCGCGCGTGTCACCGGCATTCCCTCCCGCCCGATCATCGTGCTGCAGTACGTGATCGCGGCCCTGATCGGCTGCTTCGCCGGTCTGGTGATGGCCGCATCAGTCAATTCGATGCCGACGCGCGTTTTCAACTCGACGCTGATTTACGACGTGATCCTGGTGGTCGTGCTGGGCGGCATCGGACTCTCCGGCGGCCGTGGCGGCGTGTTGAACGTCATCATCGGCACATTGCTGATCGGTACCATGCTCAACGGGATGACCATCATGGACATCTCCTACGCCGGGCAAAATCTCATCAAGGGCGTGGTCCTGCTGCTCGCCGTCATCACGGATTCCTTCCTGAATCCGCGCAACGAAGAAACGGCACAGCAGGGCGACATCTGAACGACCGACAAGAACCATAACGGCAACTACAACCAAGGAGGAAGCAATGAACAACCCGACAAAGGCAACGCTCGCCGCACTGGCACTCGCGGCGCTGACTGGACCCGCTCTCGCTCAGCAGGGCCTCGACGAGCCGTTTCAGAAACCGTTCAAGGAAGCGCTCGCCGGAAAGACCGTGGCCTATGTGCCGGTCGCGATGAACTTCGACCTCACCGAGGGCTGGTATGCCGGCCTGAAGAAGGAGCTCGAGCCCTACGGCGTCAAGTTCGTGATCCGCGACGCCAACTGGAACACCAATGCCGGCGCGCAGGCCGTGACCTCGCTGATTACCGAGAAGCCGGCGGTGATGGTCGTCCATAATCCTGACGTACAGACCTACGCCAAACTGCTCCAGCGCGCCGAGAACGAAGGCATCTACGTCATCCAGATCAACATGGGCTCAGCCTATCGCAGCTCCGCCTTCGTCGGCGCCAACTGGGTCGAGATCGGCGAGCGCCAGACCGAAGGCGTGGTCAAGGCCTGCGAAGGCAAGTCGAACAAGATCGCGATCATCCAGGGTGCGCTGTCGGCGGCGGCGAGCGCCTATACGCTCAAGGGGGTCGAGAACGTCCTCGCCAAGCATCCGGAGATCAAGGTGGTATCGAGCCAGGCCGCCGATTGGGATGCCGCCAAGGCCAAGGCGATCACGCAAACGGTGCTGAAGCAGAATCCCGATCTTTGCGGCATCGTCGGCTTCTGGGACGGCATGGATATCGGCACGGCCGCCGCGGTGAAGGAAGCCGGCCTCACCGGCAAGGTGTTCCTCGCCACATCGGGCGGCGGCGAGCGCAAGGGTGCCTGCGAGCTGGTGAAGTCAGGCGCATTCGATCTCAACATGAGCTACGACGTGCCGACCCAGGCTGCGCAGATGGCCGGTACGATCAAGTGGCTGCTGTCCTCGGGTGCCAAGCCTGGCTCGATCAAAGGTTCGGAATACACCACGCTGATTCCGATCACCAAGGAGAACGCCGATAGTCCGACGGCCTGCTGGAATCTCAGCGATCTCAAAAAATAGTCCGCGCTGACGCTCGTGATCCCCGGGATCAATGTCCGGGGATCACGCTCTCAACAGTTCCCATGTCCTGCTGGAATGCCGATGCGCGACACAATCACAAGCCTGCGTTACCGCTACTGGCCTGATCATCTTCTCGGTGAGATCCTGTCCAAGCGATGGACCGAGACGGCCATCCCGGTCATCCTTCTCCTGATTGTCGGCTTCGCTTTCAGCCGGTCCATCGACAACTTCCTGTCGCCGGCAAGCCTCGCCGACACCGCGCGCCAGGCCGGCGAGATCGGCTTCATTGCGCTCGGGCTTGCGCTGGTCGTCATCGTCGGCGGCATCGATCTCTCGGTCGGGTCGATCTTCGCGTTGACCGATTTCTGTGCGCTCTATCTGCTCGACGTCGCCGGCTGGCCGGTTCCGGCCGTTGTGGTCGCCACGCTGCTGTGTGGCGCACTGCTCGGGGCCGTCAACGGCATCCTGGTCGGATATCTGCGACTGCGCGCCTTCATCACCACGCTGATCACGCTGATCATTTACCGCTCGGCCTACGATCTTCTGATCCAGCGCTACTCCAACGCGATCGCTTCGGCCTTCCCCGACATCCCGTCCTGGGACTTCATCGGCGCCGGTGCTGTCCTTGGCATTCCGACCGTGGCACTGGCCTATATCGTCATCGCGATCTTCGGCCACATCTTCATGACCCGGCTGCGCCCAGGTTGGCACATCACCGCAATAGGCGGCTCGCGCCGCTCGGCCTACAATTCGGGCATTCCCGTCCGCCGCACCATCGCGCTCTGCTACGTCGCAAGCGGAGTGCTGACCAGCATCGGCGCGCTGTTCTTCGCCTCCCGGCTCGGCACCGTCGGCGGCGACATCGGCGTTGGCCTCGAGGTGATCGTGCTGACCGCGACCGTACTCGGCGGCATCACGCTCGGCGGTGGCAAAGGCTCTGTCGCCAAATCGGCGGTGGGCGTGCTGATCGTACTCCTGATCACCAACGGCCTCACCACCATGAACGCGCGCGGGGGCGTCAACCGCATGGCGCTGGCCGGCATTCTGCTTGTCGCGGCCATGGTCGACATCCGCTGGCAGAAGAACCGGACCCGCATCATCAGCAAGGTCTATGTCGCGCCGACTTATCACGAATTGCCGCCGCCGCCGCCAACCGAGATCGGACAGGGCGGGCCATTCGAGCAGAACGACAAGCTGCGTGACGTCGAGGCGATCGGCCTTGGCCGCATCGAGGCGCCGGAAGACGTCATCCTCGATCGCCATGACAATCTCTATGCCGGCTCGCGCCACGGCGACATCATGCGCTTCCTCGCGCCCGACTATCAGAAGATGGAGGTGTTCGCCCATATCGGCGGCCAGCCGCTCGGCATGGCCTTCGATCGCGAGGACAATCTCTACGTCTGCATCGGCGGCATGGGGCTTTATCGCATCAAGCCCGACGGCACCGTGGAAAAGGCGACCGACGAGACCAACCGCAGCCTGCGCTCGGTCAACGACGACAGCCGCCTGCGGCTTGCCGACGACCTCGATATCACCGACGATGGCCTGATCTTCTTCTCCGAAGCGACGGTCCGTTACGAGATGGACGAATGGCCCATCGATGGCTTAGAGGCACGCGGCAACGGCCGCATCATCTCCTACGATACCAAGACCGGCACGACACGCACCGAGCTGCGCGGACTCAAATTCCCCAACGGCATCTGCGTCGCCGGTGACGGCCAGTCGATCCTGTTCGCCGAAACCTTTGGCTGCTCGATCAAGCGCTATTGGTTTGCTGGGCCGAAGAAAGGCGCGGTCGAGGTCGTCATGGACAATCTGCCTGGATACCCCGACAACATCAATCTCGCCTCCGACGGCAATTACTGGCTGGCACTGGTCGGTATGCGCAGTCCCTCGCTCGACCTCGCCTGGAAGATGCCGGGCTTCCGCCGCCGCATGGCCAAGCGCGTGCCGGTCGACGAATGGCTGTTCCCCAACATCAACACTGGCTGCGTGGTCAAGTTCAACGAACAGGGCAAGATCGTCGAATCGTTCTGGGACCTGCACGGCGAGAACCATCCGATGATCACCTCGATGCGCGAGCATCGCGGCTATCTCTATCTCGGCGGCATTCTCAACAACCGGATCGGCCGCTACAAGCTCGACAATGCCGATCCGAACTTCGTCCAGTATGACAAGAGGTGGGGGAAGCAGTCGTGATCGCGGCCGTCAAAGACTTCGCCAACCGATTTCTCGGGCGCGGCGACGCCACCATCACCGTGCCGTCCTTCGATGGCGCGCTGAAGCCGAACCAGAAGCTGGAAGCCGCCGAGACTTTGCTGACCTGCGATTCGCCCGCGGATCTTGCAACTGACGGCAGCAAGCTCTTTATTGCAGACGGGCGAAGACTGCTGTTGCTGAACAACAGCTCGGCCTCGGAATTGCGCAGCTTCGAGCAACCGATCTCGGCACTCTGTGCCCTGCCCGGCGGCGGCCTTGCTGTCGCACTCGGTGGGCGCGAGGTGCGTGTTTACGAAGGCCCCTCGGCCGAGCAGCCGAGCGCAACCTTTGCCGATGCGGCGTTCAATGCGATCAATGCGCTCGCGCTGGCGGGTGACAACTTGCTGATTGCGACGGACGGCTCGGCGACGTCAGGCGTCGACGATTGGGCGCGTGACCTGCTGGAGCTCAACCGGAGCGGCCGCGTGTACCGGCTCGATCCCGGCAGCAGGACCGTGACGCGATTGGCCCAGGGCCTCGGCTATGCCTTCGGTGCCTGCGCGCATGGTAGCGCCATGCTGGTCAGCGAGAGCTGGCGCCATCGCCTCGTTCTTGTCTCGCCCGGCGCAACGCCGAAGATCGTGCTCGCTCACCTGCCGGTCTATCCATCACGGCTGTCGAAGGCTTCAGGCGGGGGCTACTGGCTCACCGCATTCACCGCTCGGACGCAGCTGGTCGAGTTCGTGCTGCGCGAGCCCGGCTACCGCCGCCGCATGATGGCCGAGATCGCGCCCGAACACTGGGTTGCACCGCGGCTGCGCTCGGGGCGCTCGTTCAAGGAGCCGATGCAGGGCGCGCATATCAAGACCATGGGCGTCATCAAGCCCTGGGCGCCACCGCGCTCCTACGGCCTCGTCATCCGTCTCGATGCCGACGGCCAACCGCTTTATTCGCTGCATAGCCGGGTCGACGGCATCAATCACGGCGTCGTCGCGGCGGTCGAGATGGGTGGCGATCTCGTGCTGATCGCGAAGGGACCGGGCCGAGTCCTGAAGCTGCCCCTCGCCGGCCTTGCCGAGGAGTTTCGGGCATGAGCGACATCGCACTCTCGCTGCGCAAGGCGACAAAGCTCTATGCCGGCGTCCCCGCCATCGACGGGGTCGACTTCGATCTGCGCCGCGGCGAAATTCACGCGCTGGTCGGCGAGAACGGTGCCGGCAAATCGACTCTCACCAAGGTGATGGCGGGCGTGGTGACGCTGACCTCGGGCACCATGACGGTCGACGGCGCCGAGGTCGCGCCGAAGACTCCGCTCGAGGCGCGTAATCTCGGTATCGCCATGGTGTTCCAGGAGAACAGCCTGGTGCCGACCATGACGGTCGCGCAAAACCTGTTTCTGGGGCAGGAAAGGTTTTACAACCGCCTGCGCGGCATCTACATCGCCGCGCAGCAATTTCTGCAATCGCTCAATTTCGATGTGACGCCGACGGCGACCGTCAGCGGTCTTGGCGCAGCCAAGAAGCAGATGGTCGAGATCGCGCGCGCGGTCCTGCACCGTGCCAAGGTCATCATCTTCGACGAGCCGACCGCATCGCTGACGCCTGAGGAGAAGAAGTATTTCTTCGACCTTGTCCGCGATCTCAAGAAGCGCGGCGTTTCGATCGTCTTCATCTCGCACGCTCTGGAAGAAGCGCTGCTGCTCGCCGACCGCATCACGGTGCTGCGCGACGGCAAGCATGTCGTCACCGACGATGTCGCCAGGTTCGACCGCGCCGCGATCGTGCAGGCCATGGTCGGGCGCGACCTCTCCAACACGCTCTACGGCGCACGCAAGAGCAGCGTGCGGCCGGCCGGCGCGCGGGTGCTCACGGTGCAAAACTTGAAGATGGCGCCGATGGTGAAGAACAATTCGCTATCGGTGTTTTCAGGGCAGATCACCGGCGTGTTCGGTCTCGTCGGCGCGGGCCGCACCGAAACCTTCAAGATCGTTGCCGGCGTGCTCAAGCGCGACTTCTTCCACGGCGGCGAGATCCTGCTGCACGACCAGCCGGTGCGCTACCGTGTGCCGGCGCCGGCGGTGAAGGCCGGCATCGCCTATGTCACGGAGGACCGCAAGGTCGAGGGCTTCTTCGAGACCTCTTCCATTGCGCGCAATATCTATCTTGGCCTGCTCTCGAAGTTTCCGCGGGGGCGCATGATGCTGTCGCGGCGGGAGACCGATGCGGTCGGCAAGACCTGGATCGAGCGGCTGAAGGTTCGTGCCATCAGCGACGAGGGCAAGGTGGTCGAGCTGTCCGGCGGCAATCAGCAGAAGGTCGTGATCGCGAAATCGCTGGTGCAGGAGCCTGACCTGATCATCTTCGACGAGCCGACCCGCGGCGTCGATGTCGGCGCCATCGTCGAGATCCACGAGCTGATCAACCGGCTCGCCGATGAGGGCAAGGCGGTCGTGGTGATCTCGTCCTATCTGCCCGAGATCATGGCGCTGTCAGACCGCATCCTGGTCTCGCGCCAGGGCAAGGTGGTGGAAGAGTTCTCCGCGCTGGAAGCGACGGAGGAGAAGATCATGTACGCCGCGATCCACTGAAGGCGCCTACGGCTTGTGCCCCTTCTGGCGCAGCGCCTCGGTGAGGCGCTGCTTCAGTTCATCGACAGCCTTCTGGTTCGCGTCCTGGCCGATCTGCGCACTCGCTTGCGCCAGCGCATCCGATTTCTCCAAAAGCTTCCGGCCGGCCGGCTGGACGTAGAACGCTTCGATCTGACGCAGCTCTTCCACGGTGAAGCTGGCGGCATAGAGGGCGGCGATCTGGTCGATCATGGTGGCGGCGAACGGTGCGTAGATGTCGGAGCCCGGCGCGGTCAACGCATCATATTCGTGCTCGATCTCCGGTCGGTCCTGCGCGACCACGGGTCTCAGTTTAAGCATGAGCTGCGGAAGCGCCGCGCGATACTGATCCGCGATCTTCAGCGTGGTGACGAGTTTGCGCGCAGCATCCATCGCCTCGGGCGACGGCGCCTGTGCCGACGCGTTGCTGATGAGGAGCAGCAGGGCGCCGGCAATCGTCAACAAGCGTCTCGACATGGATATCTCCCCTCAGCGGCGCGCCGGTGCGGCAGTCGCGGCAGGCACGATCTCGACGGCGACGGTTTGGGGCTCTTCGACTTCCGACACTTTCACGAAGAGGTTCGGCACACGCTCGGTTCGATCGAGCAGCCAGGCGACGCCGATCATGATTATGATGCCGAGGAAGGAGACCGCGAGCTGCTCCCAGACACCCTTGGTGTATTGCGTCAGGATCCAGTGCGCGGAGAACGACAGGAACACGCCGAGACAGAAGATCGGCAGCGAGTGCTGGCCGCAGAGGATGATCGGACGCAGCCAGGAGGTATGCAACGCCTTCCAATGACGTGGGAGGAAATGCGTCACCCAGATGGCGAGCGCCAGGAAATGCGTGAAGCGCAGCATGTCGAGGTCGGTCTTGTCGATCGGGTAGATCGCCTTGATCATCCATTTCGGGATCATGGCCTCGAGCGTGTGGACATGCCAGGTCATCACGATGATGAAGGCGAAGACGAGCCAGGCCGCGGCCAGGGTCATTGCGGCCCTCGACCACACCCACTGGCCGATCTTCTCGATCTGGCCGATGCCGCACCAGGCGGCGAACACGAACATCAGCTGCCAGCAGAACGGATTGAAATACCAGGTCGTGCCCGGCGGGTAGGAGGCGACGTTCCAGTCGAACCAGCGCGACAGCACGTAGAGCACCACGGACACCGCAAGCGTCAGGTTCGGCCGGCGGACCAGGCACCAGACGATGAAGGGCGAGGCAAATATCAGCGTGATGTAGAGCGGCAGCACGTCGAGATTGACCGGCTTGTAGCGCAGCGTGAGCGCCTGCCCGATCAGGATGTCCGGATGGTCGAGGAAGTTGTGGACGTTGAACTCGTCCGCATACATCGGGTTGTCGAATCTCCTGATCGTGCGGGCGATCTGCGCCGTGAACAGAAGGAACAGCATGATGTGGGCGACATACATCTCGGCCGTCCGCCGCCACAGCCGCTTCAGCGCGGCGAGGAACCAGCCGCCGGCGACGATCGGCCCGTAGATCCAGCCGACCAGATAGCCGGAGATGAAGACGAAGAACTCGGCGGCATCGCTGAAGCCGTAATTGCGCAGCGTCAGCCAGGCCACGACGTCGTGCGGGATGTGATCGAGGAAGATCATCCACAAGCCGATGCCGCGGAACAGGTCGAGCCGCAAATCGCGCTCGACCGGCGCCAACAGTGCTGCCTGGTCCCGTATGATCATGGCCCCCGCCTCGTCTGGTGGGCGTCGCGCCAATGCGGCGCCGGCGAAATCGGATGCTAAAAAGAATCAATCAAAAGGTCACCTAACCCTGCGGTTAGAGCGCGAACGGTAGCCGACCTTTTCGCCCGCGCAAGGGACTTTGTCGTCACAGCGCCTCGGCCGCGTCGCGAAAAGTCAGAACAACCCCATGCACAGTAGCTAAACCCTTGCATCGCTTGCAAAAATCGTTCGGTCCGTCGGGCGAGAGCGCGGCGAGGCCCGATTCCGCCTCAGGCAGGCTGATCGCCTCCGGCGAACATGCGATCCAGCATCGCCTCGGCTTTCTCCCGCAGCGGCCTCGCACCGCTTTCTGAGGCGATCGCGATCGCGGCGCGGAGCGCAGCAAGGATGATGGTCCGGTTGTCACCGCTCGCAGGCGGCGTCACCACGGCCTCGCCGAACAGGGCCTCAGCCTCGAGGCCGGAAAAGCCCTGTTGGCGCGCGGTGTTGCGCGCCTCGCGCAGCATGTTCTGGGCCGCCCGGACATCGCCAAGCTGATTGACCGCCAAGGCGAGGTAGATCGAGGAGCGCAGCACCGCCGAGGTATAGCCGACGGCACGTGCCTCTTCGCGCGCTTCAGTCAGCATGCGGCGGGCCCGATCGAACAAGCCCTGCTCAAGATAGGCCATGCCGAGATGGCAGGCGAGCACCGGCACGAACAGCCGGATGCCATGCTTCTGCGCCAGCACAAGACCGCCTTCGAGAACGGCGGCCGCCGCGGCCGGATCGCCCCGTCCCAGCATCAGCCAGCCGCTGCCAGAGGCGGCAGCGACGCGGTCATGGGGACGGCCGGTCTCGTCCGCGATCGCGGCAGCCTCGCGCTGAAGCTGCTCGGCGGCATCGAACTCACCCATGACGGTGTGGGTGAAGCTCTTCATCATGCAGCAGAGGAGGAGTGTGTATTTCGGCGGCGTGCCGTACGGCGCGCTCGCTTCTGGTTCCATGAGATGTGCGCGGGCCCGTGCGAAAGTCCGCTCGGCCTCGCGATACCGCCCAGCAAGAAAATAAGCCTGTCCGAGATTGTATTGCGCAAGGTTGCGCCACCCCGGATTGCCCGACTGCTCGGCGAGGCCGACGACTTCCTCGCCAAGAACGACGGCCTCGGCCGGCGTCCCATAGAAGTTCTGTCCACCCGCCATGACCGTCATGGCAGCGATCTTTCTGCCGACATCATCGATCTGGCTGGCCCGCTGGTCGGCCTCCTTTCCGAGATCGATCCACTCGGCGACGCGACCGGACCATTGAAACGCCATGCGCGCCTCCATCCGCAGATCGATCGCGTTGGTCTCCCGCGGGCGCGTCAACGGCGTCTTGTCGAGCGAATTCATTGCGGTCCGGAAGTAGTCGACCGCATCGGCATAGGCCGAGCGCGCGAGGCATTTCTGTGCGGCACTTCTCCCGTAGTTGAATGCCTTGGCCCAGTCCTTGGCGCGCATGGCATGGTAACAGAGGGCGTCGGGATCATCTCGCCACGTTTCGTCGCTTTCGAAAGCCGCAAGCACGCGCGCATGAATGCTCTCGCGCACTTTCTCGACCATCGACTCATAGGTCACCTGGCGGACCATCTCGTGCCTGAACTCGAGCGAGTTCTCGAGGTCGCTATCGATCCTGACGAGCAGCTCGGCCCGGTCCAGTGACACGAGACAATCCTGAAGGACGTCTTCGGGCAACTGCGAGACTTTCCGCACCACGGCTTCGCTCGATCGCGGCCCCAAAGCGGCCGCGACCTGCAACACCAGACGCTGTTGCCGCGACAGGCGATCGAGGCGCGCCGCGATCACACCTTGAATGCTGGTGGGAATGCCGAGCTCGTCGATCGGGCGCATCAGCGCCAGATCGCCCCATTCGCCGCGCAAGGTGCCGCTGTCCTTCAGCCCGCGGCAGACCTCCTCGATGAACAGCGGCACGTTGGCCGTATGGGAAATGATCCGACTCTTCAGATCGGCATTGGTCTCCGAGGACCCGAGCATGTCGGACAACATTTCCAGCCCGGAATCGTCGTCGAGCGGCCGCATCGCGACCACCTCGGCGTGGCAGCGCGCAATCCAGACCGGCATGCCGTTCGGGCGGGTGGTGAGAAGCACGAGGAGGCCGGGCACCGCCAGCGCGGCAATGGCCGCGACGACGACGTCGCTGGCCCGGTCGATCCAGTGCAAATCCTCCAGAAGGAGGAGCGTCGGCTGGCGACTGGCCACGCTTTGGATGACGGCGCAGCTCGCGTCGGAGATCACGCGCCCCCGCGCATGCGGCTCGAGCTCGTCCCATTGCGGGTTCGAGATCGGCACATCGAGCACCGCATCGAGGGCGCTTTGCTGAATCGTGGACAGCTCGGCCCGGGGATCGCGGGGATTGCCGGGGTCCTTTGCGGCCGCGTCCATGGCCGGCAACAGGATTCGCTTGAGCGTGCTGAACGGCGCCCCCTGGAGATTCGGGCTGCACTCGGCGTCGATCAACCGCCAGCCTTCGCCCTTGAGCTTCTGGGCGAACTCATGCGCGAGCCTCGATTTACCGATGCCGGCATCGCCCAGCAGCAGCACCGTCTGCCGGCCGGCACGGGCCTGTCCGGCGCTGCGATCCAGCAAGGCCCGCTCGATCGCACGGTCGACGAAGCGGGAGACGCTGCGGGCCCGTCGCACGCGCCAGCTCGACAGGTCGCTGGCACCCACGATCCGGTAGACCGGCACGGGCTGGCTGAAGCCGCGCAGGGATTTGCTGCCGAGATGCTCGAACCTGACATGCCCGTCGGCGAGATTCTGACAGGCCTCCGAGACGTAGATCTGATTCGCCTCGGCGACCTGCTCCAGCCGCGCGGCCAGATGCTGGGCGGCGCCGCCGATTTCGTAGACCTTGGAAAATTCGCTGGCGACCATGTAGGCGACAACATGGCCGGAATGCAGGCCGACCCGGACCTGAAGCCCGGGATCGCCGAGACTGGCGACGCGCCGGACCAACTCGATGGCCGCATGGCAGGCCAGCGGCGCATGGTTGTCGTCAGCAATCGGGGCGCCGAAGACCGCCGCGAGTCCGTCTCCCAGCTCCTTGCTGACGATGCCGCCGAACTGACGTACGGAGGCTCTCATGGCTGCCAGAGCCGGCTCGAGCCGCGAGACGGCATCCTCCGGCTCCAATTCAGCAACCAGACCCGTGGAGTCGATGACGTCAGCGCGAAGAATCGTCACAAATCGACGTTCGCTGTCGGGATCGACTCGTTGACGCACCGCAGCCCCGCATTTGGAGCACCAGCTATCGTCCGGATCGATCGCCGACTGACATGCGAAGCAATGCATTCCTGCGCCTCAAAGGTCGCGGCCCGTCTGTCGATCAGAATCCGCGAGCGACTTTGACGAG
Organism: Bradyrhizobium sp. CCBAU 11434; assembly: GCF_028128895.1. Classification (NCBI taxonomy): domain Bacteria; kingdom Pseudomonadati; phylum Pseudomonadota; class Alphaproteobacteria; order Hyphomicrobiales; family Nitrobacteraceae; genus Bradyrhizobium; species Bradyrhizobium sp. CCBAU 11434. Next base: position 212,525 of record NZ_LBJX01000004.1, on the reverse strand, counting down.
AATACCCATCGAGAACCACTTAGCAATCCGGCTCGCAGGAAGCTGGGCACAGCACAGTTGGCGATCTGGACGAAACACAGCCCTGAGTGGTAGCGTCAAAAAATCCCGGCAAGGGGGCATATATTTCGGCAGCGCATGGTCAGCCAGGCCGGCCAGCGTGGCGGAGCTGTATGTATTTTTCACGCAGCCAATGACATTTTGAGGGACAAGGCGATGGGCTCGAGACCTTACAGAGGCAAGCCATTCCGAGATTTGATGAACAGCAACTACTTCCCTCTGGCAAACATGAAAAAGAGCGTCGCCAAGCTCAAGGCTTCGGACGACATCGACGTGCCGACGCTGGAGTACGGCCAGTACCACCTGATTCTGACGCCAGCCTCGAAATGGCCGGAGGGCAGCGCCAAGCACTGGCACAAGGAGAAGGGCCGCGCTCGCGTCGACCTCAGCGCCCAGCTGAACACGGTTCCCCTGTCCAGGGACGAGCCCGGGGTGATTCCCTTGACGCGATGCGACCTGCTCGATGCCTGCGTCCGCAAGTGCTTCAACTCCGAGCCGCCGATCCCGATGAAGACCAACATCATTATGCACGCACCGAGCGATGCGCTGGCCGACCGGCACGAGATCCGGCTGGAGTGGGAATACAAGAGGGGCTCGGACAAGCCGACGCTGCTCCATCTGACGATGGTCTGTCCGCACAGGCCGGAGAAGGGCTGAGCGGGCTGATCCGGGTTGGATCGCAGCGCAACCACCTGATCTGAATTTCGCGGGACGGCATTTTGCCGTCCCGCGTTTTTCTGCGTGCGGCGGACGCACAGCCAAATTGCGCTGCGGCGGGATGTCTACGTACCAAGGGTCCCGTGATCCTGCCAAACTGTTCCACCGCTACACCAAATGGTCGGCACACAAGAAGGCCAAGGTGACGGGCCAGAACTTCCAGACGTTTTTGAGCGCGGGCTCCGGCGGCAAGCCCGACACATGCTACGAGATCGACGACTTCCTGACGAATGGCGTCCATTCGGCGACGCCAAGGAATTTTGCGGAGTTTGTGGTGGGCGGCGAGACGATCAAGATTCAGCCTGATGGATTAGTGTTCGGCGAGGCGGCCGGCAACGCTGGTGGCACGGATGGGAAGGTCATTACGGGGTTTTCAGGGACGGATCCCGACACGCCGATTAAGCGCACTATCACTGTAACTCCATTTTCGCCGATAGTGCTTGTGGGCAACCACTATTCACCCGACCAGTTCTTGGGCAACAGTCCCTTCAGCGCTTGCGCGACTGGCTTGCCTCCAACCAAAGCGGCGGACACGACAACTCCGAATTTGCCACCCGCGCCCGCCATGGAACAGATCCCAAGGGCCGTCGTGAACAGGCCCATATCAAACGTCTTCGCGAGAATTTCGTCGTGCTTCTTTGTCCACCAGCCCTGTACGCCTTCGGCAAATGTCTTGACCGATTTAACGACCTTGGCCTCTTTTTGCTCGCCCTTCTTGAAGGCGTTGACCATTACTTGGATGCGCTCAAGCTCCGCCCGCATCCGTTCGTATTCTGAAATATGAGCCCCTTGCTCCGCGATAGCTTCGGGCGAGTTGGGCCGGAGGTCTCTCAACGTTTCAATCTTGGAATCGATCTGAAGAATGAGTCCCGTGATGGCGAGCAGGATCTCCTTCTCATTCGTCTCGATTGCCTTGCCGATTTTGGTTTGCGCTTTTCCTTTCGGCTTTGGTGAACGAGGCGGGACAAAAAGCGTGCGAAGCTCCTCCAGATCCAAGACGCGGAAATGCCGATCATTCTCCGGCCGCTTCCGCATTGCCTCGCCCGCGTATTTGTAGCCCACCAGCCAGTACTCGTCGAAATCTTGAAATGGCTGTTTGCTTTGACGGACGTAGTTTCTGAATCGCCCGAAATGCTCGCGGATTTTCTCGTTGCTTATCTCCAGCGCAACTTCGATTGAGTACCGTCGCTCTTGTCCAAGCTCAGTCCGAGAAGCAAGCAAGTCGCCCATCATGCGGCGGCTCTTGCCCTGCTCTAAAACCCGGACCTTCCCTGCCTTAAGGATCTCAGTGACCTGATGCACCAATTGGGATTCTGTCACCATTTCCTGAGCTTGAATCCGTTTGATTGATTGCAATATTTCCCGCTGCGACGGCTCTTTGATCACGCGCTTTGCCGTTTTCGCCATTTCCTGCCCTCGAAATCTCCCCAATACACACGCAGAACGGGCGACGGCCAACCAGACTTGGCAGCACCTGCTTTTTGACCAATCCCCGCTATTCACAGAAACGGGCTCCCACGAATCGGGTACCGTCTACCGGTGCCCTGAACCTCGACGGGGGATCGCCATGAATCTAGCTATCCGTCTATTGATCGCGTTAGGAAAAGCCGGGCATGGACTCGCGAATTTCATAACTTCGCTGTCGCTGGCAACCTGGCTGCATTCGGGCGACATTGAAGCCATAACCAAATGGCTTCGCAGCTCCCCCCAAGAGCAACAGCAAATTATAGAGCACCTGCCGCCGCTCAACGCGGAGGAGCAGGCGCTGCTTGATAAGTTCCAGCAGCTGATGGACACACAATATCAGGCGGGCGTTCTCCATCGCTACATCCTGACGCTGCCCGCAGGAGCAGATGAGGGTTACTAGCAGATCACCCGACGACCAGCGGTAGATTGTACGGCTCCGCCTAGTGTTCATGAGACGCATGCATTGAGCGAGTCGAGGCTCCATGAGGGACTGTCGGTCGCAAGTAGACGCGACGGTCAGAGTAAATGGGGATTGCGGCGACAGTGCACCTAATCCGACACGAACGCTTCGTGCACTGTCACCGCAATTCACGGGTGTCCGAGCTATCCCGCGTGACTACGAGCTGAGTCAGCTTGATTCGTCCTTAGTTTCAGGGGCACAATGCGCGCATTGTGTATCTGTTGCGCTGCAAGGTTGAGTGCCGATGGCGACCAAGATGGACAAACAGTCGTTTCTGAATCTCGCGCCCGAGTACTACATGCTGGCGCTCTACATGTACTCCGAATACTCTCAAGACTATTATACCGACCTAGCGTGGCAAAAGGAGTTCACCGTCCGCGACGACGGCGCCGCCGAGGACTATTGCTATGTGGAGAGTGACGCCTTGCGTGCGGAAGCACTCCGGTTGATGGTACAGCACGGCGCAATAGCGATCATTGAGGATCACTTTGGACCGACTATTTGGCAAAAGACCGGAGAGATGGATGCGCTAGTAGCTGGACTTGAAATCACGCCCGGCAACGTCTTTTTCAAGGCTAGAGCTTCTGGCAATCCGAGAGGCTGGCTACAAAGCGCGCTTCAGAAGGTTAACACCCGCGCGTACGAACTCAGCTTAACAAATGCAGATTTTGATCGAACGTCCATCGGCGAGATCACGCTAGAAGCCACCGGCGAAGTGATAGACGTTGCTCCCATCGACGAGTGGGCACCAATCAAATTGGACCCGACTGACCCGGTTGTTGCCGAGGCGGTCAACAAGCTAAATGCAGCAACCGAGGCAATTGAGCAGGACAACGGCTATGCCGCTGAGCGCTCGCAAGAACGCGACGCAGTCGTCAGCGACCTGAAAGGCGGCCTGGAAAAACTCAAATCAGGTGAAGTGAGCATCGGCTGGTTTAAGAGGACCATCAACGCGCTCAAGGCTGCAAGCATCACGTTTGCGAATACCGTAAAAGCCCAAACGATCGACGGAGCCATGCAGGGCCTAAGAGAGGTAGTGAAAGTACATATGAAGGATGCGATCGAAGCGTTGATGCGACTCTGGCCATTTTAGCGTCGGACACTATGCATTTGTGCGATGTATCAATACGGCGTCCTCTGCTTGAGGGTCAGCGGATCAACACTGAAGCGTATGCGGCAGCCGCGTTGGCGGTTGGAAGTAGGCTGCACTCGATCGAAAGCAAACAGCGCGTCAGCCGACGTTGGATTGCCGTGACAGTGCGCTTGATCCGGTACGAATGTTTCGGGCACTGTCGCCATAATCCCAAAATGGCCCGCACGAGACGGGGCCATTTTCTCATCGGAACCGGCGAAGTCTCGCCGGAGCAGGCGCCTCGCTAGCGAAGGCCGCCGGTGACGTGAAGTGTCTCGCCGGTGACGTAGGAGGCATCGTCCGATGCGAAGAAGGCCACCGCGGCGGCGATCTCCTCGACGTTACCGATGCGGCCAAGCGGGGTGGTGGATTCGATCCAGTTGCGCATGTCGCCCTCGTGCAGGCCCGCCGACACGACGCCTTCGGTTGCGATCATGCCGGGATTGACGGCGTTGACGCGAATCTTGCGCGGCGCCAGCTCCTTGGCCAGCACGGCGGAGATCGCATCCACCGAGGCTTTGGTCGCGGTGTATACGGCGGTGTTTGCCGGTGCGATGGTCGATACGCCAGAGCTGATGTTGATGATACTTCCGCCATTGGCGTTGAAGTGCTTCGCCGCTTCACCCGAGACCAGCAGCAGGCCGAGCACATTGAGGTCGAAATGCTTGTGGAAATGCTCGGGCGTGATGGCCTCGAGCGGGGCGAACTCGTAGACGCCAGCGTTGTTGACGAGGATGTCGATCGCACCGAACGCCTTCACCGTCTCCGCGACAACGTTCTTCACGTCCTTGGCGTCGGCCAGATTGCCATGGACCGCGACAGCTTTGCCCCCCTTGGCGATGATGGCGGCGACCACCCGGTCCGCGGCCTGCTTGCTCGAGCTGTAATTGACGGCAACCGCCGCACCCTCGGCCGCAAGCCGGGCGGAGATTTCGGCACCTATGCCCTTGGATGCGCCGGTTACCAGCGCAACTTTGCCTTCGAGTCTCTTGGTCATCGCATGTCTTCCATTGTTCGGCGGGATGCCGACATTCAATAGTTCAATATTAATGAACTATTGAACTCATTCAAGGGACGTGCTATATTTTTGGGCATGGCGCAGTTCGCTCACCCGGCGCGGGAGGAGATCACACTGGCGGGGGTGCTTGGCGCGCTCGCGGATCCCATGCGGCTGCGTATCGTCAAGAGTCTGGCCGCGCAGAAGGATTGCATGTCGTGCACCGAGGCGGCGCCTTGCCCCGATATGGCGAAATCGACCCTGTCGAACCATTTTCGCATTCTGCGGGAGGCCGGTCTGGTCCGGACGTCAAAGCAGGGCGTCCAGCACCGCAACGTCCTGCGCGAGGAAGACATCAACGCGCGATTTCCGAAGCTGCTCAAGATGATCCTGAGCTTTCCGGACTGAGAGCGATGAGATTGGGTTGAATCGTCATCGCGCTTTAGCTCTTCGTTTGATCTTTTCGGAAACCCGCTTCACACTTTTCCGGATCAGGCTCTAAGAGCATTCGCGCTGAATGCGGAGGCGCAGTAGCGCGTGGGATGGGCTGAGCGAAGCGAAACCCATCAAGCTTCGTTTCTCTTGATTAGATCGTGCCACCGATTGCATGGTGCTGGCTCCGCCCGCCAGGCGATGGGTTTCGCAAAGCTCAACCCACCTACGAGCTCGCTACAGCCGAGGGCCGGCTGCATCACTCAATGACATCGTCCGTCAGCACGAGTATTGAGGGCGGGATCGTCAACCCCAAGACGCGGGCCGTCTTGAGGTTCACCACCAACTCGAATTTGGTCGGCAGCTGGATCGGCATTTCTGCCGGCTTTCGTCCTTTCAGGATCAAATCGACATAGCCAGCCGCACGGCGGAAGAGGTCGCCGATGTCGGCGCCATAGCTGAGCAGTGCGCCGGCGCGAGCGAACTCGGCTTGTTCGCCGACGACAGCAATCTTCCTCTCGATGCCAGCATGGCAAATTTCGTCTCGCATCGCCGACGTCATGTAATCGCGGATCACCACCATTGCGGCACCGCCCGCATCCGCCAACACTTTGATCTGCTCAGACGCGGCTGCTGGAGAAGCTGCCGTGAGGCCGAGACGCATTGGCTCCATGCCGGCAGACCGTGCTTCCAGCATTGTTTGCGCGCCCCAGGCGCTGAATGTGGGATCGGTTGCGTTGTTCATCACGCCCAGCGTCTTCAGCTCGGGCAAGATCTCCCTCAGCATCTGGATCCGCTTGGACGACATCTCTTCGCCGAAAGCTGCGAAGCCGGTCAGGGTGCCGCCGGGACGCGCAAGGCTCTGGAACAATTCCGGATCACTCTGCACCGCAGGCAGCGCCACGGCGACAACAGGGATTTTGGTCTTGCGCACGGCAGCGCGCGCTGCAGCAGGCCCCGGCGACAACAGGACATCGACCGGCTTGGCCGCGAATTCGTCAATGATCGCGAGCCCGCGCGCCACGTCGCCGTTGGCCGAGCGTGCATCGATGTAGATCGTGCGCCCTTCGACATAGCCAAGATCACTCAAGCCCTTGCGAAAATGCTGCAGGGCCGGCGCGTCAGCCTCCGCTGTGGCAAAGCCCATGAAGCCCACGGTGGGCATGTGACGGGATGCATCCTGTTGGGCCAGCGCCGCTGGCGGCCATGCCGCCGCCATGCCCATAACGCGAAGAAAATCTCGCCGTCTCATCCCGTTTCACCAGCTAATCTCTAATCGAACTGTGGGTGCAATGACTACAGATAACACAGGGTTGAACGATACTTACTTACCCACTGGAAGCAACCGGAGCGTCCAGCGATCACCCGATATCCCGAAGAAGAACGGGCTGCTCTGATTTGGCCACACTGAAATGCGTCACTAAAGTGCGTCCTGGAGAGCCGGGGTGCGTCATCGCGCATTCGCGCTCTCCGTTCGTCTTGCGGCTGTCTTGCCGCACCAGCTCGACATCAGGCGGTGTCGGCAATTTTCGTCGAGGTTCGACATGAACGCTGCCATCTTCGCAAGACATGATGGTGTCTGGCTGAATGAACCGGAACGGTGGACCGCGCAGGGCGACAGTCTCGAGCTCGTCACCGACAAGGCCACCGATTTCTGGCAGAAAACGCACTATGGGTTTTGCCGCGACAGCGGACATTTTCTGGGATTTCCGACCGCGGAGGCGTTTACCGCCGAGCTGCGAATCCAGAGCAATTTTCGGGAACTCTACGATCAAGCCGGCATCATGGTGCGTATCGATGCGGAGCACTGGGTCAAAGCCGGAATCGAGTTTTCGGACGGGCGCGCGATGCTCTCGAGCGTCTTGACCATTGGGCAGTCGGATTGGGCAACCGCGCCCTACGAGCACGATGCCGGCGACTTCTGGATGCGTGTCACCGTCGCCGACGGCGTTCTGCGATTGCAGGCGTCAGCTGACGGCAAGGCCTGGCCCCTCGTCCGACTGGCGCCGTTCACCGCGGCGCGATCCTACCTCGTCGGACCAATGGCTTGCACACCGGAACGAGAGGGATTGCCGGCCAGGTTCAGCGGATTTTCCCTGAGGCCGCCGCTCGGCAAGGATCTGCACGATCTGAGCTAGCGTCCAGCGTGGCGGCCCGTGGCGATGGCCGCCGTGACGATCAGAACAGATCCGTGAAGATTGTCGGAGCAACAAGCCGTCGCAGTTTCGATCCTCGGCAAGACGTCAGGTGTTCATTGACGGCACGCTGAAACAGCGCTACCTTAAATTGCACATTTGAAGAAGCAATGGCGAGGGTTTTGACGCTCGTCTGCCGCAGTTTATTTAATTGTTTCGACAACAGGAGGTGCCCATGTCGCGCGCTTTCCCGGCCGTCGGTCACAGATACCTGGTGGATTTCGTCGCCTTCCGTGTCGAGCTGGAATTCACCTCCGACACCTCGCTCACCTATTACAACGTTGATGCCAACGGAAAAATCGTCGGCTCCGAAACGGTGACCATCAAGGTCGAGCCGATCACGGAGCATATCTTCCTGGTGACATGGCAGGAGTCCGACAAGACGACGGTCGTGCACATCGAGGATTACGCGAGACACACGATCGTGACCAACATCACGAGTCCACCCGACCTCACCTTCGATCAATTTCACGGCACCTTCAAGAAGGTGGCGTGAGCCGACTGCGCTGCAACGACCGGCCGGTTCACACCGACCGGAGCTGAATGCGATGAGTGCGTGCAATCGAGATCGCAATGCGTGTCGCGCGTGACAGCCAAGCGACCGTGGCATCTCGCCAGGAGAACAAGGCATGCCGGATTTGAGCGAAGCCACGCCGCCCTCGCGCTACGACCGGTTTCGGGCCATCATGGACGCGGCTGCCGGCGCCTCGACGGCAAGCTACATGTCGCATCCGCGCTTCTGGACACTGCCGCTGCCGGAACTGAGAGCCTTCGAGCTCTATGGCATCCCCATGATGCGCGGCGGAGACGGCTCGCCGCCGGCTGCCAAGCCATCATCCTGCTGTCATGGAAGCTGCGACGAGCATGCAGCCGCAGCCTCGCCCGGCAATGGCGACAACGCCGGACTGATCAAGGGCCTGCGCGGCCAGTATCCGTTCGACGGCACGCAATTTCCGCCGCTTCCCTGGGGCGGCAAGCGCGTCAGCGAAGCCGACATTGCGTTCATTGCGCACTGGATCACCGACGGCTGTCCCGGACCTGACGAAGACAAACTTCATGCCGGCGCGGCACAGGCCTCGGCCGTCACGCGCGCGCTGGTGACGGGAGACGCTCCGCACGCCCTGTTCACGGGCCCCACCAACCAGCTCGCGCACGATTCCGGCGGCGTGCGCGCGCGCAAGAACGTGGCCTATCTGTCCGACGAGGAGCTGCGGCGCCTGCGGGCCGCGATCGCCCAGATGAAGTCGCTCGATGCCTATCCGCAGGACGAGCGAAGCTTTGCCTATTGGGCCCGCATCCACGCCAACCAGTGCCAGCACGGCTGGGAACAATTTCTGACCTGGCATCGCGCCTATCTGTACGGCTTCGAAAAGCAGCTCCAGGACATCGATCCGACCGTGACCCTGCCCTATTGGGACTGGGCGGCCGACAGCGCCAACGTCAAGGCCTCGCTCGAGGACATGGGCAAGGTCGCAAACGACAATGGCATCGTCCCCGCCGCCTATCGCTGCTGGATCGACGAGGACGGACTGCGCAAGCTGACCGACGGCGGCAAGGTCTCGGCGGAGGTGCTGGCGGCCTTGCGCGGCATCATCGGCAAGGACTTCAATTCCGGCGCGCGCTTGTTCGCCGCTGCGAAGATCAGCTACGGCGCGGCGCCCGAGAGCGACGAGGCGATCAAGTCGGTTCTGGGCGACATCAATCCGCTGTTCGACTGGAAGCGTTGGCCCGGCGGCAACGCCGACCTGATCTTCGAGGCCTATCCGACGCCCGACGACGTCGAGCGCATCCTCGAGATCGAAAGCTTCTTTGATTTCGCCAGCGGCAGCCGCGGCAACCAGTTCTTCGGCGCGCTGGAGACCATCCACAACCTGATTCACAATTTCTCGGGCGGCAAGAACCCGTTTTCGAGCATCGTGCCTAGCGAACAGCCATACGGCGACATGCAGGATCCCGGCACCACCGCGTTCGATCCGATCTTCTGGGGGCATCACAGCAATTGCGACCGGCTGTGGGCGGAATGGCAGCGTCGCAATCCCAGCGGCGGACCCGACGATCCCGGCGACGTGCTGCCGCCGTGGAACTTCACCGTCGCTGACACCGCCAGCATTTCGCGGCTCGGCTACGAATACATGATGGCCGCGAACATGTTCGTGACCAACAGCGCGGTGCCGCTGCAGCGCTTCCAGTCCGCCGCGGCGCCTGTCCATCCCAAGGTCGTCGCCGACCATAGTCACGCGGAGATCCGCCTGCACGCGGTGCAATACGTCACGCGTCCCGGTTTTCACATCCGCGCCTTCCTCAACACGCCGGGCGCGACCGTCGAGACGCCGACGCGCGGCAATCCCAACTATGTCGGGATGGTCAGCATGTTCACCGGCGTCTGCGTCGGCGGCCCCGGCCATTGCGACGTTCCGGAACCGCGCACCGCGCGCTTCGATTTGCGGCCGCGACCGCACAAGACCCCCGGCAATTTCCGCATCGACGCCACCGAGGCGGTGAAGCGGCTGAAGGCTGACGGCGCGACCTCGTTCAGCGTCAACCTCGTCGTCCTCAACACCGACGGAACGCCGGCGACCGATGCCCTGAAGATCGACGCCGTTTCACTCAACTTCTTCGATCGGTTCTCGAGATCGAGACAATAGGCCCGTCATGGCAACAAGCTTTCGCATTCATCCCGCGATCGGCATTGCGCGGCTCGGCAACTCGCCGGACAAGTTCTGCATCTCCCCCGACAAGGGCGGACATTTGCCGATCAAATGCGACGATCAGGGCAATCCGATCCTGAACAAGAAGGGCGAAGAGGAGAGCGTCAAATATTTCAATGACGACAAGGGCAGGATCCTGCGCCAGGCGGCGCGCTTTCGCGTCTTCATCTACGACGACAAATCACCTGATGGCCGCGAGGCCGCCATCGGCGACCAGGTCGACATCGTCAATCGCCGGAACGGCCAGCTGCTGACCTTGCGGATCGACGACATCCAGTGGACGGCCTATCTCGCCAACAAGAAGGCGAGCTGGTACGCGTTCGCGGAGACCGACGGCGAGCACGGCTATGCGTCCGACCATCCGCTGCGCAACGCCGACATCACCAACAGCGAGGAGCGCCAGCGCCTCATCATCGATCCCGGCCCGCGCACCGTGAGCTTCATGGGGTCGCAGCAGGCGATCTTCGACAAGAACAGTCCCGGGCCGACCAGCTTTCCGCCCGACCTGGTGCCGAACTCGATCGCGGCCTTGGGCGAGCTCAGATGCACCCAGATGGCGAACAAGAACCGGCTTCTGGTGCTGGGCGGCTTCGGCAATTCGGGGACAATGCTGGACGGTTTCGGCAATCCCAAGATCGAGGAATACGCCAACAACGACGGCTGGTTCGACGACATCTCCGATGGCCCGGTCAACGCGCGCTTCATCGGCACCGTGGTCGCCATCGACAAACGCCCTGTCAAACCGCTGGGCAAGCCGGTTCTCGCGCCGGCCGCGATTGATCCGGCCTGGGTCATCGTCGGTTATCCGCGCTACGTGCCGCAGGCCGTCGACGTCGTCACTATGGATGACCTGCTGTTCGACATCGCCGTGCGGCATTTCGGTTACGTGCCCTACCTCTACGGTATCCCGCCTTACACGGGATCGGCCGTGGTTCCGAAGGACGAGGCGGGCCTGCGCATCTGGCGCGCACAGGCGCAATGGAACGCCGACTTCCGCCCGTATTTCGGTCGCGACATCCTGCCGATCCTGCTGCGCCCGCTCGATGCGCAGAATTTCATGGACGCCGATGCATTGACCGGCGGCAACCCGCACAACACGGCCCCCGGCGGCAATTTCGATTTCACCGATCTGTCGGTGCCGCCCTATCCTGACGAGCCCGAGGCGGATCGCCGCCGCCGCCATCAGATGCGCCAGCTGCTGTATGCGGTGTTGCGCAAGCCCGGACAGGAAAACGAACTGTTCGCACCGGCAGGCCCAGGCATCCCGGGCGGCAAGCTGTTCGCGATGCCGCTGCTGTGCGGCGACAATGCGCTCTCGAACACGGCGCCGTCGAAATTCCTGCGCCTGACCGAGACCATGCTGTTCCTGCTCAAGCAATGGGCCGACGGGCTCTTCATCAACGAGGACGCCGAAGACATCAAACCCGGCCTGATGCATCCGGGACCTGGCGCTGCGCTGGACCGCGGCGCGCTGGCCTCAGCCCTCGGCGGAGCGTTCTGTCCGGGCGCCGAGGCGGGCTGGATCATGCGCAATCCTGCGATCTATTCCGCGGCCTACCGCATCAAGCCGGCACCGCCGTCGCAAGGCGAGCTTTCCTTGCCGGGCGGAGCAGAGCTCAGCAACGGGCTCGAGCCAGGCGACATCACCAAATACAGCGCGCTGCCGTGGCAGTCCGATTTCAACGAATGCACCAACCAGCCGGTCGACGTCACCTATCGCGACTGGAACAATCTCGAGCTCGACAGCGTCGGCGACCCTGCCGCGCAGGCCTTTCAGCTGACCTATTGGTGGCCGGTCCACCGCCCCTTCATTTTCAACGGTGCGCCATGGTCGCCGACGGCGCAGAACAACGCCGGCGATCTCGCCATGACCACGGCATGGGCGTCGTTGCGCTTCATCATCCAGAGCGACGGGCAATATACGTTCGCGCCCACGCCGCCGGACCAACCCAAATCGTGAGGCGACGCTAATATGTCGCATCACGATGTGGTCATCCTCGGCGGAGGCCCTGCCGGAACGGCCCTGGGACTGGAGCTGAAGCGTCACGCATCTGACCTGAAAATCCTGATCGCCGAGGCCGCCATCGCGACGGACTGGCGGATCGGGGAAACGCTCGCGCCGGGCGCTGTGCAACTCCTGAACGGACTGGGCTGCCGGGACCACATCCTGCGCGATGGAGCGATCGAGGGCGTCCGCTCCCAGGCCGCCTGGGGAAGCGACCGCCCTCATGCCCATGACTTCATGTTTTCGACGCGCGGCAGTGCCTGGCACCTCGACCGTACCAGCTTCGACGAAGCCTTACGCGCCGCTGCCGAGGCTGCCGGCATCGAGGTCTGGCGCGGCGCGCGCTTCCTGTCCGCCGTCGCGGAAGCTGCGGGATGGCAGCTTTCCCTCGACTGCCAGGGACGGCGCGTCGAGATCGGCGCGCGCTTCGTCGCTGATGCCACCGGACGATCGGCGCAGTTCGCGACGAGCCAGGGCAGCCGCAGACGTTTTGCCGATCGCCTGGTGGGCGTTGCCGCATTGGTGCGCCTTCGCGATGGTGCGATCCGCGATCACGCTACGCTGGTCGAGGCCTGCGAGAACGGATGGTGGTATTCGACTGCACTCCCTGATGGCCTGATGGTGCTGGCCTGGATGAGCGACAGCGACATCGTCCACCATCATTCCAGCGCACGGCTCGGACCCTGGCTCGCGCAATTGCGCGCGGCGCCGCTGACGGCGGCGCGCGCAGCCACGGCCAATAGCGCAGAGCGCATCTTCACCTGGCCGGCGCGCTCGCATTGCCTCGATCACGTGAGCGGGCGCAACTGGGTCGCGGTGGGCGATGCGGCCTCGAGCTGGGATCCGCTGTCGTCGGCCGGCATCATGAAGGCGCTGCGCACCGGCAAGCTCGGCGCATTCGTCCTGCTCGATGCGATCAGAGGCGTCGATGGCGGCGGCGCGAAATATCGCAGGCTGATCGAAGCCGAGTACCGCCATTACCGGCGCGACAGGCGCACCGTCTATCGCATGGAGCGGCGCTGGAGCGGATCCGCGTTCTGGCAGCGCCGGCATGCGGCCGAGCCGTTCGATCGCGAACCGGCCGTGCATTTTGCAGGAGAACCTTAGGATGGCAGGCAACAAGGTCTTCCCCCGCACCCAGCGGATCGGGATCGTCGTGTTCAATGGATTCGAGCCGATCGACGTCTGGGGATTCGTCGAGGCGTTCTCGATTTCGCGCTTCCTCGGCACATCCTATGAGGCGCCGCCCGCCTATCCCTTCGAGATCAAGCTGATCAGCCGCGACGGCAAGAACGTCAAAAGCAGCAACGGACCTTCGGTCGCGCCCGACTGGGATTTCGCGCGCGCGCTCGAGGAGCGGCTCGATCTCCTGATGATCCCGGGCGGCGGAGGAACGCGGCCGCTGCTGGACGAAAAGAAGCATCCGAAAGAGGTCAAGGCGTTGCTGGCATGGGTCCATCAGATGGATGCCCGCGTCCCCATCATGACGTCGGTCTGCACCGGCGCCGCGGTGCTGGCGCGCGCCGGGCTGCTCGATGGAAAGCCGGCCGCAACCAACCATTTCGCCTTCAGCTGGGTGGCGCAGTTTGGTCCCAAGGTGCTGTGGGACAGCGTGTCACGCTGGGTCGACGCCGGGAAATATGTCACCAGCGCCGGCGTGTCCGCCGGCACCGACATGGGCTTCTATCTGGTCTCGCGGCTCGCCGGCCGCGCCGTCGCCGAGAATGCCGCCATGGCCGCGGAATATGACTGGCACCGCGATCCGCAGACGCCGATCTTCTATCCGCAGCAGGCGTCCACGTAAGTCCGGGCGCGACGGCGCCTCGCACCAGATGAATCGCCTCCATGCAAATGGGCGCGAACGTAGTCCGCGCCCATTTGCGGCAGTCAAGTCGCGTCAGTGGTGATGTCCGCCGCCGGCCATCGCCCGCAGCGGCGCGGTACCTTCCGGGCTGACGACTTCGACGACCTCCATCATGCCGAGATCTTCGTGATCCAGGATGTGACAGTGCAGGACGAAGGCGCCGATATAGTCGGTGTACTGGGTGTAAACGTTGATCTGCTTCCCTGGCGGGATCAGCACGGTATCCTTCCACACCGTCTCCGGGCCCGACGGTCCCTGCCGTTCGAACTGGAACGGATTGACGTGGATGTGGAAGACGTGGGGCAACGCCGGAATGCCGTTGTTCGCGGCGGGATCGCCGACGGTCGAGAGCGACCATTGGTCGACGGTGTTCAGCACCACCTTGCGGCTGTGGTTGGGATCGAAGGCCTCGTAATTGATCTGGAAGTAGTTGCGACTACCAGGGACATCCTGGCCGAGCTTGAACACGACCTGCTGCACGCCGACCGCCTTCGCCTTCAGGTCGAGGTTCGGGAACGGCGCGAGCGGGGCCATCTCGGCGCTGGTCGGCAGCGCCATATCGACGGGATCGCCCTGCACGTCGACGATCGCCAACACCTCCTCGGGCTGGGCCACGGCGCGCAACGACTGCGCGGCGGTCAGCGCCCCGTTGATCAACTGGTAGCGGCCTGGTGTCTTGCTGGCCTGCACCAGAACGTCGCTGCGGTAGCCGGGCTGGAGCTCGATCGTCTGCCCCGCGGGCCAGGTATCGACGCGGCCGAGATAGAGACCATCGAGCGCGATCTCATGCAACGGATGACCTTCCAGCCGGATCGCGAGCGAGGCGCGGAAGCCGGTGTCGATCATGCGCCAGCGCTGCACCTCGCCGGGCCGCATCGTGATGACAGGACGAATCTGGCCGTTGATGGTGATCTGCCGCTTGCTGCAGGTCCAGGTGCCGGGGTTGGGCGTCGGACAGGGTGAGGGATCAGGAAACAGCGCGGAGATCTGGTTCAGTTCGCCATTGGTGTTGTAGAGGATGGTCTGGAACAGCATGACCTTCTCGCCCTTGTTGGCTTCGCGCAACGCGGGCGGAATTTTCGCCGGATCGTCATCCAGGATGAGCGCGCCGGCCATGCCGCTGCCGACCTGGATCGAGGTCGAGCCATGGGTGTGGGCGTGATACCAGAACGAGCCGGGCGGATGGTTCGCGGGCACCCGGATCTCGTACGGGAACTGCGTCTGCGGCAACAGCGCGAGCAAGACGTTGTCGCTGTTGCCGACCGGCGAGACATGCAGGCCGTGGGTGTGCAGGTTCGTGGTGTTGAACGAGGCAGGCACCACGCTCAGATGCGCGTTCGACCGTTCCTGCTCGAATTGCTGATTGACCTGGTCGGGCGTTTCGACCGGGAGCTTGTTCGACAACAGGATGTTGAGCACGTCGCCCGGCTTGGCACGCAGCGTCGGCCCCGCGAGTTGCCCGCCATAAGTCCGCAGCGTGACGCCGCATCCACCGATGCTGACCTTGGTCGGGTCGGTGTACTCGACGTCGAGCCCGGCCTTCAGCGCGCCGTTCGAAGACACGATCTCAGGCGGATTGTGGAACGGCTTTTCGCCATAACGTGCCACGTCGATGTCCTTGTACTCGCAACCGGCGCGCTCGGCCTTTGCTGCGCCGGCGCCGGCCGCGGCGATGGCCACTGCGAGAGCTAGGGTCTGAATCGTCCGGTGATGCGACATGGCTCACTCCCGATCTGACAATCCCGAGATGATGGCTCCTGCACGCCGTCACAACCGTGATCCGGCGCAGCACGAGGGTGGAAATCACTTCAACGTGTGCAGTATCAATGTACAATCTAAAGGAGTTTTGCTACACTGCCAAGACGGATCGTCAATCCGAGCCGCAATGCGGCCGAACGGCGCGCAAGCGGTCAGGTTCGCGCGGTGAACCGTCGCGAATGCACCGATGCCAATGGCGGCAATTCAAAATCAATCTGCTAAAGCCGCAGCACGCGCGGCTCCGCGCGCGTGATGGAGCCGCCCAGCAGGCAACCAACGGGCCTCTCGCCGGCGAAGCCGAGGCGCACCCGGATCTCGGACAACGCTCCCATCGCGCGTCCCTGCATGATGGTGATCCGCGCGCTGTTGGGTTCGATCAGTTCGTTCTTGAGCAGTCCGAACGAAAGCGCCGCGGCGGCAATGCCGGTGGCCGCATCTTCCGGGTAGCCCGACGATTTCGGAAACTGCCGTGCTTCGAAACGTCGTTCGCCCTGGTGATCGATGGCGTAGGGGTAGAGGCCGGTCGATCCGATCCGCTCGCAGCATGCCTCGATCGCCGACGGGTTCGGCACCATTGCGTTGAGTTCGCGGACGCCCTTGACCGGGATCAGCGTCTTCACGCGCGAGGTGACGGCGTTCTGAATGGGCAGGTCGAGCAGATCGCGGCGCGACAGCTTGAGCGTCGACAGAACATCTTCCTCGTCCGCACGCGAGAGATCGACGACCTTGCCGACAGGCTGGCTGATTTCGACGGACGGGTCAGCTGAATCAGCATGATCGACATAGCCCGTCACCGTTCCGCTGCGCGTCTCGATGCGGACCTGTTTACCGGGCAAGCGACCTTTGATCGCGAGAGCCCAGAGCGCGCCGATCGTCGCATGACCGCACATCTCCATCTCGTGCCGAGGAACCCAGAACCGGAAGACGTAGTCAGCGTCGAGTCTCGGTGACGGCAGAACGAAGCCCGACTCATGCCCAAATTGCTGAGCCACCGACTGCATCTCCGCAGCGGAAAGCTTCAATGCATCGACGACAACAGGACATGGATTGCCGCCCTGCCCCAAGTGGGTGAAGACGTTGACAAGCTCGACGTCGGTCATCGGATAACTCTGTTCGTGGACAGAAGGCACGACGGCGGAGACGACAGCGATGGTATGGCTATCGCTGCTCCATCAGAAAGCCGATTTGCTCGATTAGGGCCGCTGCGCAAGCCCCAAAACAAAAATGGCCCGCATCAAGCGGGCCATTTTCGTATCGGAACCGGTCATTCCGAATTTGGTTGCGGGGATAGGATTTGAACCTATGACCTTCAGGTTATGAGCCTGACGAGCTACCGGGCTGCTCCACCCCGCGTTAAACCGTTGCGCGCCTTCGTAAAAATGCCGGGGACGGTGGATTGAGGGCCAACGCTGCTCGCGTGGCTTGCTTCTCCCGTCCCGAAGGCTTCCCTGGAAGGCAACCCGGGGGCCAAGCCCGTTGGGTGCGCGGGGTATGTACCAACCCGGACTGTCTTTGGAAAGGGCTGTGGGGACGTTTTTTTCGACTTTATGACAGCTGACGGGTGCGAATTCCGGCCGATTTGCCGCACACTTGCCAGAAGTTCCACAAACCGCCAGCTTGCGGCAACAAAACAGCCGCGAAGCGCCAGATAGGGAGGAGCGCCATGGATAACATTGTGGACCGCCCCGAGGCGAGCGCCGCGCTGGTCGCGCTGACGGTCAGTTTCGAGGCCATGTTTGCACGCTCGCGGGCGGAGCCGCCGGCTGATTGCGCCGAGCGGCTCGATCGGCTGGCGCGGTTGCGCGCCGTGGTGGCTGATCATGAGGAGCGCTTCCGGCAGGCCATCTCCGCCGATTTCGGCCATCGCTCGACGGTCGAGACCACCATCGCCGAGGCGATGCTGGTGTTCTCTGAGATCCGGCACGCCACAAAACATCTGAAGGGCTGGATGGCGCCGCAGCGCGTGGCAACCGCGCTGCAATTCCTGCCCGCGCGCAACCGGCTGATGCCGCAGCCGCTCGGCGTCGTCGGCATCGTCGCGCCCTGGAATTATCCGCTGCAGCTTACGCTAGCCCCCGCGATCGGCGCGATCGCGGCCGGCAACCGAATCATCATCAAGCCGAGCGAACTGGTGCCGCACTTCTCCGCGCTATTGAAGGAGATGGTCGCGGAGAGGTTCGACGCCACCGAGTTGCTCGTCACCGGTGTCGAGGACGACGTCGCAAAGGGCTTTGCTCACCTTCCGTTCGATCATCTCGTCTTCACCGGTTCGACCCGGGTCGGGCGGCTGGTCACGGAAGCCGCGGGGCGCAATCTCACGCCTGTCACGCTCGAGCTCGGCGGCAAGTCGCCCGCGATCATCGATGCGTCAGCCGATCTCGACGAAGCGGCCGAGCGCATCGCCTATGGCAAGCTGCTCAATGCCGGTCAGACCTGCATCGCGCCCGACTATGTGCTGGTGCCCGAGTCCACGTTGCAGGCGTTCGCCGAGAAGGTGCGCGCCGCGATGCGGCGCATGTTCGGCACCGACCCCGCCAACAAGGACTACACCTCGATCATTTCCGACCGCCACTATGCACGGCTCGAAGGGCTGGTCGCGGAGGCGGCCCAGCGCGGCGCAAAGATCCTGCAACCCGCTAGGGCCGATGATCCCAACTGGAAGGCGCACCGCAAATTTCCGCCGACGCTGATCCTTGGCGCAACTGAAGACATGGCGGTGATGCGGGAGGAGATCTTTGGACCCGTGCTGCCGGTGCTGGGCACGCACGAGCCGGCCGACGCCATCACCTTCATCAACCGCCGCGACCGGCCGCTCGCGCTGTACTGGTTCGGCAAGGACGGCGAGGCGCGAGACCAGGTGCTGGCGCGCACTGTCTCGGGCGGCGTCACCATCAACGATTGCCTGTTTCACTTCGCGCAGACTAACCAGCCGATGGGCGGCGTCGGCGCATCCGGCACCGGCGCCTATCACGGCGAGTGGGGTTTTCGCACATTCAGCAAGCTGAAGCCGGTGTTCTATCGCTCCAAGTTCAACCGCCTCGCCGATCTCTATCCGCCCTATGGCGGCAAGATCGCGCGGCTGGAGAAGATGATGCGGTTCATGTCGTAGCTCGCGGTCATTCCGGGGCGCCTCGAAGAGGCGAGCCCGAAATCCATCCAACCGCGTCACGGGTGGCGCAATGGCTTCCGGGTTCGCGACTTCGTCGCGCCCCGGAATGACGAGAAGAAAATGCAGGGGGAAACACAAGTGACTGACACATTCGATTTCATCGTCGTGGGCGCGGGCTCGGGCGGATGCGCGGCGGCGGGGCGGCTGTCGGAGGATGCGGCGACATCTGTAGCGCTGCTCGATGCCGGCGGGCGCAACGACACATGGCGCATCACCACGCCGTTCGGGCTCGCATTGCCATACAGCGCGGCCAACTGGGCCTTCGATACCGTGCCCCAGAAGGGCTTGAACGGCCGCATCGGCTATCAACCGCGCGGCAAGGGCCTTGGCGGCTCCTCGGCGATCAATGCCATGGTCTATATCCGCGGCCACAAATGGGACTACGACCACTGGGCCTCGCTCGGCAATGTCGGCTGGTCGTATGCAGACGTGCTGCCCTATTTCAAGCGCTCGGAAAACAACAGCGATTTCGACGGCGAATATCATGGCAAGGGCGGCCCGCTGCATGTCAACAGGCTGCGCTCGGACAATCCGATCCATGAGATCTTCCATCAGGCCGCGCGCGAGGCGCAGTTCCGCATCCGCGAGGACTTCAACGCAGAGGATCACGAAGGCCTCGGCAGCTATCAGGTGACGCAGCACAAGGGCGAGCGCTGGAGCGCGGCGCGGGCCTATGTGAATCCCCATCTGGACAAGCGCACCAATCTGCGCGTCGAGACGGGGGCGCATGCCACCAAAATCCTGTTCGAAGGTGGGCGCGCGGTCGGCGTCGAATATGTACAGGGTAAGCAAAAGAAGCAGCTGCGCGCACGCCGCGAGGTCATCCTCGCCTCCGGCGCGTTCCAGTCGCCGCAATTGCTGATGCTGTCGGGCATCGGCGACGGCGAGGCGCTGGGCAAGCACGGTATCAGCGTCACGCATCACCTGCCGGGCGTCGGGCGAAATCTGCAGGACCATCCGGATTTCGTGTTCGTCTATGCCTCCGACTATCCGCACTTCGTTCACGCCTCGCTTGGCCGGTTGCCATCCCTGCTTCGCGGCATCCAGCAATACCGCCGGGAGAGACGCGGCCTGATGACCACCAATTTCGCCGAGTGCGGCGGCTTCCTGAAGACGCGCCCCGATCTCGACGTGCCTGACATCCAGCTCCACTTCGTCATCGCGATGCTCGACGATCACGGCCGCAAGAAGCACAAGGAGGCTGGCTTCTCATGCCACGTCTGCCTGCTCAGGCCGAAGAGCCGCGGCAGCGTGTGGCTCAGAAGCGCCGACCCACTCGCTGCACCGATGATCGATCCGAATTTTCTGGGCGAGGCGGAGGATCTCGAGTCGATGGTCGCGGGCTTCAAGACCACACGGCGGCTGATGGAGACGCCTGCGCTGCGCGCGTTGCAGAAGAAGGATATGTTCACATCCGATGTGCGCACCGACGACGACATCCGCAACGTTCTGCGCAATCGCGTCGACACCGTCTATCACCCTGTCGGCACCTGCAAGATGGGCACGGACGCGATGGCCGTGGTCGATTCGAAGCTGAAGGTGCATGGCGTGGACGGTTTGCGCATCGTCGATGCCTCGATCATGCCGACGCTGATCGGCGGCAACACCAATGCGCCTGTCATCATGATCGGGGAGAAGGCCGCGGATATGATCCGGGCGGAGGTGCGGTAGAGCTCTCCGCAAACTCCGCTGTCGTCCCGGACAAGCGAAGCGCAGATCCGGAATGACGGCGGTGTTCAACTCCACGAGAGCTCGCGCCTGCGCGGATATTTTCTTTACTGACGTTGAATAGTCATGGAGTGGGTGCAGTATTTCAGCCACGGAGCCACAAAAAATGCAGACGATTTTAGCGATCTGAAACCGGAACGATCGGTGCGACGTTCATTCGTTCCATTGGCAGGGTTTCGCTCATGAACAGTTTCGATCTCGCGGTCTATGCGGCGCTCGCAATTGCCATCGGCTTCGGCTTCAGGACCGGCCTGCTCGGCAGCGCCATGACCATCCTCGCCTATCTCCTCGCGGCTCCCATTGCGGTGGCGCTGATGCCGCTGATCGTGCCGCAGGTCGCCGGCAATCCGAACGCGCCGCTGGTTCAGAACTGGATCTGGTTCTTCGGCATCTTCATCGTCGTCGGCATGCTGTTCGGCTATATCGGCCGCCTCGCGCTGAGCGACACGATCCGTGACGCCGGGATCGGCGACCGCCTCGGCGGCGCCGCGCTTGGCGCCATCAGGGTCGGGCTCGTTGCCACCACGCTTGTGCTGGTGTTCGACCAGATCGTGCCGGCCAACCACCAGCCGCCCTTCCTCGCCGGCTCGCATCTGCGGCCGCTGTTCTCGCTGGTCGGCCAGATGGGCTTCAAGTCGCTGCCGCCGGAGGCCGCCGAGGCGATCGACCGCCTCAAGCAAGAGCGGCGCATCTAGTGCATCGCAACTCGGGCCGCCATGCATTTTGACGCGGGCACGTCCCTTATCAGCGGCGCCGATGTTGGCTAGAGTGCCGCCCGTTCAAAAACCTGCCTGCTATTTTCGGGAGTGAAACTGTGGATCTTGGGATCAAAGGTCGCCGCGCCATCGTCTGCGCATCCAGCAAGGGCCTGGGGCGCGCTTGCGCCTTCTCGCTGGCCGAAGCCGGCGTCGACGTCACGCTGACCGCGCGCGGCGCCGAGGCGCTGAAGAAGACGGCCGACGAAATCCGGAAGACCTATCCTTCCGTGAAGGTCACCGAGATCGTCGGCGACATCACGACGCCTGCGGGGCGCGAAGCCGTGCTGAAGGCCTGCCCCGAGCCTGATATCCTCATCAACAATGCCGGCGGTCCGCCGCCCGGCGATTTCCGCAACTGGACCCGCGACGACTGGATCAAGGCGATCGACGCCAACATGCTCACGCCGATCGAGCTGATCAAGGCGACCGTGGACGGCATGATGGCGCGCAAGTTCGGCCGCATCGTCAACATCACCTCGGCCGCGGTGAAGGCGCCGATCGACATCCTCGGCCTCTCCAACGGCGCGCGCGCCGGCCTCACCGGCTTCATCGCCGGCCTGTCGCGCAAGACCGTGATCAACAACGTCACCATCAACGGCCTGTTGCCGGGCCCGTTCGAGACGGATCGTCTGACCGGCACCGCCAAGGCCGAGGCCGACAAGCGCGGCACGACGCCGGAAGCGATCCTGTCCGAGCGCGCCAAGCTCAATCCCGCCGGCCGCTTCGGCCAGCCGGACGAGTTCGGCTATGCCTGCGCCTTCCTCTGCGGCGCCAAGGCGGGCTTCATCACCGGCCAGAACATCCTGCTCGACGGCGGTGCCTTCCCGGGCACGCTGTGAGGGCGATGGTGGCTCTTCACCTCTCCCCAGCGGGGAGAGGTCGATTTGCGTCAGCAAATCGGGTGAGGGGGTGCTGCGACACGCGAGAGCGTAACCCCTCACCCGGCGCTGCGCGCCGACCTCTCCCAAGGGAGAGGTGGATTTTTGATGCCGCGCCTGCTGGCCCAAAACTTCAACTCGGAAAGCAATCCGGATGAGAGCGGTCTGGTACGAGCAAACAGGGCCGGCCGTCGACGTTCTCACCTATGGTGAGATGGCGACGCCGGTCGCAGGTCCCGGCGAAGTTCGCATTCGCCTGGAGGCCTCCGGCGTCAATCCGGCCGATGTCGGCCGGCGCGGCGGCTCTTATCGCGCGATGGAATATCCGCGCGTCATCCCGAACAGTGATGGCGCGGGTTTGATCGATCAGGTCGGCGACGGCGTGACTAGGTTCAAGCCCGGCGACCGCGTCTGGCTGTTCAACGGCCAGCGCAACGGCCGCGCCTTCGGTACTGCGGCCGAATATATCGCGCTCGCCGAGCAGCTGGTGACGCCGCTGCCGGACCATCTTTCCTTTGCGGAAGGCGCCACGCTCGGCATCCCCGCAATGACGGCGTGGTGCTCGTTGTTTGCGGACGGGCCTGTTGTCGGCAAGACGGTTCTCGTCACCGGCGGCGCCGGCGCGGTCGGGCACTATGCGGTGCAATTGGCAAAATGGGGCGGCGCGCAGGTGATTGCGACCGTCAGCTCGGCGATGAAGGGCGAGCAGGCGCGGCGCGCGGGCGCTGATCTCGTGGTCAATTACAAAGACGAGGACGTCGTGGCGAAAGCGATGGCGTTTACTGGCGGACGCGGTGTCGATCATGTCGTCGATGTCGATTTCGGCGGCAATATCGCGACGACGCTGAAGCTGATGGCGCTGAATTCGACCATTGCTGTCTACGCCACCAACGGTAATCGCGCGCCTGTGGTGCCGATGCGCGAACTGATGGAGAAGTGCATCAATCTGCGCGCGCTGGTGCTGTTCGCCCTGCCGCCGGCGCTGCTCGCCGCGGCGCAGGCCGACATCTCGAAATGGCTGGCGGTGGTGCCGCGGCTTCACACGATCGCGGCGCAATTCGCGCTGTCGGATACGGCGCAGGCCCATCTCGCCGTCGAGAAGGGCGACAAGCTCGGCACCGTGATCGTCGACTGCGCCAAATAGGAGTTACCCCACCGGCGTGGTCCGCTCGTCGGACCAGTCGATGCCGAGCTCGTCCATGCCGTCGGCGAGGAGATCGCCGAGCATCGGTTCGCCCAGCAGATATTGCACCGTCTTGCGCCTCGGCGACTTGTACTCGCTGCGCGCCTCGACCGCGCGGGCGCGCAGATCGTCCCACTCGTCGACATCGCCGTCACCACGGCCGAGCCACATCAGCGTGACCAGGTCGAGCTGCTCGTCCTCGTTCAGCGCGCGGATGAAGCCGGCGAGCTCGGCTGCGACCGGATCGGAATTGTTGTCCTCGAGCACGTCGATCTCGTCGTCATCGGACGGATTGGAGCCCGAATCCGGATCGGACCCGGATTCCTTGACGTCGAATTCGCGCGCCTTCTCGATGATGAAAGCGACCTTGTCGGCGGAAATCGCAAGCTCTGGCATGGGCTCCCCCTTTGGCTCTCGACGGGTTCCTCACATAACGCAACATCGCGACAGATGATCCATTGCGCTTGGCGGCGGAAAGTGTGCATCTTTTGACGCCAAACAAAGAAAATAGGGGCACGCCCGATGCAGTGGAAGGTCGGCCAGGTCAAAATCGCCAAGGTCGTCGAAATGGAGACGGTCGGCTCGACCCGCTTCATCCTGCCGGCCGCGACCAATGATGAGATCCGGAAGCTGCCCTGGCTGATCCCGCATTTCGCCACCGAGGAAGGCCGGCTGAAAATGTCGATCCATTCGCTGGTGGTGGAGACGCCGACGCGCCGGATCGTGGTCGATACAGGCCTCGGCAACGACAAGCAGGGCCGCGGCGTCCCGGTCTGGAATAACCGCGACACGCCGTTTCTGGAAATGATGACAGCCGCGGGCTTTCCCCCTGAGAGCATCGACACCGTGTTGTGCACGCATCTGCATGTCGATCACGTCGGCTGGAATACGAAGCTGGTCGATGGCAAATGGGTGCCAACCTTCCCCAATGCGCGCTATTTGTTCGGCAAGACCGAATACGACTATTGGCGTGACTACACGGCCGAGCCGGACAAGGTCGCGGTGTTCAACGATTCCGTGAAGCCGGTCGTCGATGCGGGCAAGGTCGAAACGATCCCGAGCGACCACCGGCTCTGCGAGGAGATCAGCGTGATCCCGACCCCAGGCCACAGCCCCGGGCATATGAGCGTCCTGATCGAATCCGGCGGCGAGCAGGCGCTGCTTAGCGGCGACGTCGCCCATCATCCCTGCCAGATGGCCCATCTCGACTGGTGCTCTGTCGTCGATACCGACATCGCCCAATCCGCGGCAAGCCGGCACAAGGTGTTCTCGCGCTTTGCCGATACCCCGACGCTGGTGATTGGCGGCCATTTCTCGGCCGGGCATATCCGGCGGGAGGGCGATGCGTTCAGGTTTGAGGCGCTGCAATCCTAGCGGTCGTAGGGCGGCCACCCCGCGAATGAAGGGCTGCAATGCACCCCTTTTCGGCGGTTGAATTTCCCGCCGCCCTGTTCCATGAAGCTATTTAACCGATCAGTCCATCCCAAGGGAGAAACCAGAATGAAGCTTGTTCGTTACGGCGAAAAGGGTGCGGAGAAGCCCGGCCTGATCGACAAATCCGGCCAATTGCGCGACCTGTCGGCGCATCTGAAGGACCTCACCGGCGAGGCCTACTCGCCGGAATCTCTGAAGAAGCTCGCTGCGATCGACCCGGCCTCGCTGCCCGCGGTGTCCGGCAAGCCACGCTTCGGCGCGCCGGTCACCGGCATCTCGAAATTCGTCGCGATCGGCCTCAATTACAGCGACCACGCCAAGGAGACCGGCGCCGCGATCCCGACCGAGCCGATCATCTTCATGAAGGCCAACACCTCGCTGTCAGGCCCGAACGACAACGTCGAGAAGCCGCGCGGCTCGACCAAGCTCGACTGGGAGGTCGAGATCGCCGCCATCATCGGCACCCGCGCCAAGTACGTCTCGGAAGCCGACGCGCTGAACTACGTCGCCGGCTATTGCGTCTGCAACGACGTCTCCGAGCGCAACTTCCAGACCGAGCGCCTGGGTCAGTGGACCAAGGGCAAGTCGCACGACACGTTCGGCCCGGTCGGCCCCTGGCTCGCCACCAAGGACGAGATCAAGGACGTGCAGAACCTGTCGATGTGGCTCGACGTCAACGGCCAGCGCCGCCAGACCGGCTCGACCAAGACCATGATCTTCTCGATGGCCAAGTGCGTCTCCTATGTCTCGCAGTTCATGACGCTGCTGCCGGGCGACATCATCACCACGGGCACCCCGCCCGGCGTCGGCCTCGGCATGAAGCCGCCGACCTTCCTCAATGTCGGCGACGTCATCACGCTCGGCATCGAAGGCCTCGGCGAGCAGCGCCAGGAGATCGTGGCGGCGTAAGGGCTCCGCCCTCTCCCCGTCATTGCGAGCGAAGCGAAGCAATCCAGAGATGGTCCTACGGAGGCAGCCTGGATTGCTTCGTCGCTTCGCTCCTCGCAATGACCAAAACCAACTGCCGGCTACCCCGTAGGACATTCACCATGAAACTCTCCTTCTCCGCCGCCTCGCCCTTTGCCCGCAAGGTGCGCATCGCCGCGATCGAGCTCGGGCTGATCGACAAGATCGAGTTCACGCCGGCGACCGTCGCGCCGGGCACGGTCAATGAGGACTATTCGAAGATCACACCGCTGAAGAAGCTGCCGGTGCTGATCACTGATGATGGCGACGTGATTTTGGATTCCTACGTCATCGTCGAATATCTCAACGAGATGGCCGGCGGCAGCCTGATCCCGGATTACGGTCCGCGGCGCTGGAAGGCCAAGACCAACCACTCGCTGATCAACGGCATGCTCGATTCCATGCTGCTGTGCCGCTACGAGAAGATGGTGCGGCCGCAGGGCCTGCAATGGCAGGCGTGGTCGGACGACCATTGGAACCGGGCCTGGACCGGCATGGCGCGCTTCGAGAACATGCCTGAGGTACTGAACGGCCCGTTCGACATCTCGCAGATCGGCCTTGTTTGCGTGCTCGGCTATGCCGATTTCCGCTTCGCTGATTGCGGCTGGCGCAAGGCCTATCCGAAGCTCGACGCCTTCCACCAGAAGATGCTGGAGCGTCCCTCGGTGAAGATCTCGGTCCCGCCGGCGGCGTAGCGGGTCATTCCGGGAGAATGACGATGCGCGATCGATTCTCCCGCCTCACAATGCTCGGTGCGAGCCTCGTGCTCGCGCTGTCCGTCTCGGCCATCGATTTGCGGGCCGAGGGCATACCGCATGGACAAACCGACCGGGCCTGCGGATCGCCTGCAGCGATCGACGATGGCTGGGAGATCGCCTCGCCCGACAACGTCGGCATGGACGCCGCAAAGCTTTGCACCATCGCCGCGCGGCTTGCGCTGAGGGCAACCGCGCTCCATTCGGTCGTGGTCGTCAGGCATGGCAGGCTCGTCTTCGAGCAATATTTTCCCGGCTACGACGAGCCTTGGGGACAGCCCCACGGCCAGTACGAATTCACCGCAACGACGAAGCACGACATGCGCTCGGCAACCAAGAGCGTGACCTCGCTGCTCATCGGAATAGCAATCGACCGCAAACTTATCGCAGGCGTCGATGAGTCCGTACTAAAATTCTTCCCCGACGCCGCAGCGGTGAAGCAGCCGGGATGGGACGCCGTCACGCTGCGGCATCTGCTGACGATGTCATCAGGCATCCAATGGGACGAGGCGCGGGACTGGACCGATCCGAAAAACGACGAGCCGCATCTCGTCTCTGAAGCCGATCCGATCGGCTACGTGCTCGCAAAGCCGATCGCCGCGCCGCCTGATGTACTATGGACCTATAACGGCGGCGGCACTGAGCTGCTCGGCAACATCATCGAGCGCGTCTCGAAACAATCGCTGGAGGCATTTGCACGCGAAGTGCTGTTCCAGCCGCTCGGCATCACCGACGTCGAGTGGAAGCCCTACAAGAACGGCAAGATCGCGGCGGCTGCAGGCCTGCGCTTGCGACCGCGCGATGCGGCCAAGATCGGCCAGCTCGTGCTCAATCGCGGTCAGTGGAACGGCCGGCAAATCGTCTCGGCCGACTGGATCGCGCAATCGATCACGCCGCGCTTCCAGGCGGTCGGCTATTTCGGCGGCACGTTGTTCTACGGCTATCAATGGTGGATGGGCCGCTCGCTGGCCGGCGTCAAGGAGATCAAATGGGTTGCCGCCTTCGGCTGGGGCGGACAACGCATCTTCATCGTGCCCGAGCTTGATCTCGTCATGATGACGACGACGGCGCAATACGGCCAGCCCAAAGAAGGCCTGGCTGCGATCGACATCCTCACCAATATCGTCATTCCATCCGTGCGCGAATGGCACTGATCACGAGGGAAGCGAGCATGAGCCTGAAATATACGATCGGCGACCTCACCATCCAGCGTATCATCGAGCAGGAGACGTCGTTCGTCCCGGCCCTGGAGATGTTGCCGGGCCTGACGCCTGAGGTGCTGGCCGAGAACCGGGCGTGGATGCGGCAGGCCAAGGCGCTGGACGATCAAGACGTGCTGATGCTGTGCTTCCAGTCCTATGTGGTGAAGACGCCGCACCACACCATCTTGATCGACAGCTGCATCGGCAACGACAAGCCGCGACCCAATCGCCCGAAATGGAACATGAAGACCGACGACACGTACATGCGCGCACTCAATGCCGCAGGCGTCTCGGTCGATGACATCGACTTCGTGATGTGCACGCATCTGCATGTCGACCACGTCGGCTGGAATACGCGGCTGGAGAATGGCCGCTGGGTACCGACTTTCCCCAGGGCGCGCTACCTCTTCGCCAAGCAGGAATACGATCACTGGTTCGCGGAGAATGCCAAGACCGAGATCCCGCCCTTCGCCGACAGCGTGCTGCCCGTGGTCGAGGCCTCCAGGCACGAGCTGATCAGCAACGACCACCAGATCGGCGATCATGTCCGCATCGTGCCGACGCCGGGCCATACGCCCGGCCACGTCGCCATCGCAATGGGACGCGGCAAAGACGACGCGGTATTTTCAGGCGATCTCATGCACTCGCCGCTGCAAACGCTTTATCCGGAGCTGTCGATCAAGTTCGATGTCGATCCGGCCAAGGCGGCCACGACGCGCCGCAGCTTCCTCGAGCGCTATTGCGACACCGACACGCTGTGTTGCACCGCGCATTTCCCCTCCCCATCGGTGGGGAAGATCAAGCGCAAGGGCAATGCGTTCGTGTGTACGGCGGTGTGATTTAGCCGAGATGCCGTAGGGTGGGCAAAGGCGCACCGTGCCGTGCCCACCCTACGAATCTACGATTCCACCCGCGTGGAGAAGGCAATGAGTGCACTTCCCGACATCCCCCTCGCCGCCGGCATCCGCTCGCGATACGTCGACGGCATCAACGGCCTGCGCATGCATGTGCTGGAGGCCGGCTTCGAGACCAAAGGCCGGCCCTGCATCCTGCTGCTGCACGGCTTTCCCGAACTCGCCTTCTCCTGGCGCAAGGTGATGCCGACGCTGGCGGCAGCGGGCTATCACGTCATCGCGCCTGACCAGCGCGGCTATGGCCGCACCGCCGGATGGAGTGCGGATTATGACGACGATCTCACGCCATTCTCGCTTCTGAACCTCGTGCGCGACGCGCTCGCACTCGTGTCGGCGTTCGGGTACAGGCAGGTCGATCTCGCCGGACATGATTTCGGCAGCCCTGTTGCGGCATGGTGCGCATTGATACGACCCGACGTGTTTCGCTCGGTGACGTTGATGAGTGCGCCCTTCGGCGGAGCGCCGCCGCTGCCGTTGGGCACAGCCGATGCACCGGCGATGCCTCCGGTCGAAGACCCCGTGCATCGCGAGCTCGCCGCTCTGCCGCGCCCGCGCATCCACTATCAATGGTATTACGCGACGCGTCCGGCCAATGCCGACATGCTGCATGCGCCACAAGGCGTGCACGGTTTCCTGCGCGCCTATTATCATCACAAGAGCGCGGACTGGACCGACAACAAGCCGTATCCGCTCAAGTCATGGTCGGCGAGCGAGCTCGCAAAGCTGCCGACCTATTACGTGATGGACCTCGGCGAGACCATGCCCGAGACGGTCGCGAAGGAGATGCCGTCGCGCGCCGCGATCGCCGCCAACCAATGGCTGCCGGATAGCGATCTCGCTTTCTACAGCGCCGAATATGGCCGCACTGGATTCCAGGGCGGCCTGCAGTGGTACCGCTACGGCACGTCGGGGATGCTCAACAACGAGATGCAGCTGTTTGCGGGCCGCAGCATCGACGTGCCCTCCTGCTTCATCTCGGGCAAGCAGGATTGGGGCACGTATCAGCGCCCCGGCGTGTTCGAAGCGATGCAAACGAGTGGGTGCACGAAGTTGCTCGGCTGCCACCTCGTCGACGGCGCCGGCCATTGGGTGCAGCAGGAGCAGCCCGCGGAGGTGAGCCGATTGCTGCTGCAATTTCTTCGCCGCGTCGCCACAGTCTCCGCAAACTGAGCAACGTCACCCTCCCGCCACAAGTCGTTAATCGGCGGTTCAGGGAACATTCGGCAATGTCTGACGTTGCGAGATACCGGAGCTGGGTCCGGCGACCATGGAGAACGACATTGGACAAGAAGATTGCCGGACTATTGGGAGCGGTGGCCGCGCTCGGAGGGCTCGGTACCGCCCAGGCCGCGCCGGCACCGACGGATGTCCTGCAGGCGAACTCATACGCCGACCTGTTGGAGCCGATCGCAAACGCCGGCGCCCTGCTGCAAGCGATCGATGAAGCGGCCCCGCCAAAAGCCAGCGAAAATGTCCAGGTGGCTCAATTTTATCACCACCACCACCACCATCATCACCACAGCTTCTATCGTCGTCGCTACTACGACTATGACGCACCGGTCGTGGTAGTCCCGCGATATCGGCGGTACTATCACCACCATCACCATCACCACCATCATCACAGCTTCTATCGCCGCGACTACTGAGGTCGCAGCTGCCTGGGAGTGGACGAACAGGACCTGCGGGTCCTGTTTGCTTTTGGTGACGGGAAATTGGGAAAGCTTGGCAGGTCCGCGGCAAGATCAGGAACGGCTATCCGTTCCGAGCCTTCTCCTTGGCCGCGCGATGCAGGTGGCGATAAGTGCCATCGAACACCGTATCGGATGACGACGTCCACTCGGTGCCTGCCGCCAGTTTGGGGCGATTGGTGTAGATCCGGCGAGCCTGCAGCTCGCGCTCGGCCGCTTCTTCCTCGCCCATGGGCTCGAGCTCGAAATTCGCTTCCTCGGGAATGACGATGATTTGCGCGAACGGCTCGTTGGGCCTGAAGATGTGGGTTCGGCCCTCGGCCGGCGCCTTGAAGACGCAAAAGAACATCATGGGCCACCAATTGCGGATCAGCGCAGGGACGGCAATCGGCACGGTGTCAGTCGGATCGGTATAGAATCGCGGATGCGGCTCGGTGCGAACAGCCATGCCTTTTGCGACCTTGAGATCGAGCAGGATCTGATAGGTGTAGAAGGCGTCACCGAACTTGCGAAACGGCGGCCATTCCGCGCCGCCTTCGGGCGGCTCACCCCAATCGGCCTCGAGCACCAAGCGACCCTCCCTGGTCGTGACGTGAAGCTCGAAATCATAGGGATAGAACAGCTCGATGCCGTATTGCGCGCCCTCGGAAAAGGGCACGCAGTGCCAGACCTGCTCACGCGAACCGTCAGCGCGTGGTTCGCGCTTGCCGGCCCATCCGGGGATTTCGAGCTTGGTGCGGCGCGGCGCCAGCCGCGGATCGTTCAGACGAAATTTGACCTTGTCCATCATTCACCCGTCCACCCACATCCAAAGATTCGAACCTGTACGTCGAGACCCGGTTCCGTACACAAAAGCGCCGATGTGACGGCCCTTGTGATGCAAGCCTTCGCGCGGCTCGCGTGAATTGACCCTGAACGAATTGCAGCCTATATCAGTTTAGAATCTTTCTAAACTACATCAGGCGCAGTCAGTGAAGAATTTTGCCGATTTGACCGAGCGTGAAGTGCTGGCGGTCGCGATTTCCTCCGAAGAGGAGGACAGCCGCATCTACATGACCTTCGCCGAGGACCTCAAGGAGCGCTATCCGGATTCGGCCAAGCTCTTCGAACAGATGGCGGAGGAGGAGCGCAGCCATCGCCACATGCTGCTGGAAATGTATGAGCAACGCTTCGGCCCGCACCTGCCGCCGATCCGCCGCGAGGACGTCAAGGGATTCCTGAAGCGCCGCCCGGTCTGGCTCGTCAAGAATCTGCCACTCGACACCATCCGCAAGGAGGTCGAGACCATGGAAATGCAGGCCGAGCGCTTTTACGTGAAGGCCGCCGAACAGGCCCAGGATGTCGGCGTGCGCCGTCTGCTCGGCGATCTCGCCGAAGCCGAGAAAGGCCATGAAAACACTGCCGCGAAACTGACAGACCAGATCCTGAGCACCGACGTGCGCGCGGAAGAAGACCGCACCAACCGCCGCATGTTCGTGCTGCAATATGTGCAGCCGGGCCTCGCCGGCCTGATGGATGGCTCGGTCTCGACGCTGGCGCCGCTGTTCGCCGCGGCCTTCGCCACCCACCAGAATTGGCAGACGTTCCTGGTCGGCCTTGCCGCCTCGATCGGCGCCGGCATCAGCATGGGCTTTGCCGAAGCGCTGTCCGACGACGGCTCGCTCACGGGGCGCGGATCGCCTTGGCTGCGCGGCATTACCTGCGGCGCGATGACGACGCTCGGCGGGCTCGGCCACACCGCGCCCTATCTCGTACCCGACCACTGGGCCAACGCATTCTGGATCGCGACTGGTATCGCCGGCATCGTCGTGTTCTTCGAATTGTGGGCGATTGCGTTCATCCGCGCACGCTACATGGACACGCCATTCCTGCAGGCCGTGTTCCAGATCGTGCTGGGCGGCGCGATCGTGCTGGCGGTGGGAATATTGATCGGGGCGGCTTAGGCGACGGTGATGAAGCGACGCCGTTCACATCTCGTCGCGACCGCGACCCTCGCCGGCGCGTTGATCCTGCTTGTGTCGAACGACGACGCGCACGCTACCGACGAGATCCAGGTCTACAACGCCGGCATCGCCGATGTCGGCCAGTTCACGATCCAGCAACACCTCAACTATATCGCGCTTGGACAGAAGAGCCCCCCGTTTCCCGGCGGGCTCGCCTCCAACCACAGCCTCAACGGCACGCCGGAATTCGCTTACGGCGTGACCGATTGGTGGGAGGTTGGCCTCTATCTGCCGTTCTCCATTCAGGACGAGCGCTTCTATTCGGACGCCTTCAAGCTGAGAACGCTGTTCGTCTCGCCGCACGCCGAACAACGCAATTTCTTCTACGGCGTGAACTTCGAATTCAGCAACGAGACGCCGCCTTTCTCCCAATCCCGTTTCTCGATGGAGATTCGCCCCATCATCGGGGTGCGGAACAGCGACTACGAGTTCATCGTCAATCCGATCGTCGACGTCCATTTCGGCAAATTTGCGGAGCAGCACTTCACGCCGGCCGCGCGCATTGCGCGGAAGTTCGGCGACGACCTGTTCGCAGGCTTCGAGTATTACAGCGATCTCGGCCAGATCGGGAACTTCGACAAGCTCTCCGACCAGCAACATACGCTTTTTGCCGTCACCGACTTCAAGGCCGGTGTGTTCGATGTGAACTTCGGCGTCGGCTACGGGTTGACGCCGGCGTCCGACCGCCTCGTGGTCAAGACCATCATCGGCTACGCTTTTCCGGTGCCGGGGCAGAAATCTGATGCCGACACACGCATGAGCAGCGGGCCGGTCAATCCGTTCATCCATGCCGCGACGCGAAGCTTCCAGCCCTGACCGGCGCCGCATCAACCTCAGGACCTCCATGATGCCCCAGCTGCAATACGGTACACCGGCCAAGGTTTTCCATTGGTGCATCGTCGTGCTACTCGCCGTGCAATATCCGATCGGCTGGCTGATGCCGGACCTCCATCGCGGCATGAGCCCGGGCGCCGGAATGACGTTTCACATCTCGATCGGGATCACGATCCTGGCGCTGACGGCTCTCCGCCTTGTCTGGCGGCTCGCTCATCCCGTCGCGCCCGAGAGCTCTCTTCCCGCCTGGCAGCGCCTGAGTTCCGAGGTCGTGCACTGGCTGCTCTACGCTCTCGTGCTTGCGACGACGTTCTCCGGCTGGGTGTTTGCCTCTTTCCGGGGCTGGTCCGTCTCGTACTTCTATCTCGTGCCACTGCCGATGCTCGCGTCCGACAACGCCGCCGCCGGCCGCACCATCGACGGCCTGCACCAGGCGATGGAATGGGCGCTTCTCGTCACCATCGGCGTTCATATCGCCGCGGCGCTGGCGCACATTTTCATCTATCGCGACAGTGTCATGCGGCGAATGCTGCCCGGATAGATGTTCCGGGCAGGTCAACCGCGATCAAACGGCGGTTGCGGCATCGGCTAAAACTGCGCATCATCGCAACCAATGAAGCGCAGGAGCATGTCGTGGCGAAATCAGAATGGAGTTTCAAGAGCGCGCTCGAGCTGTCGGCCGCGTTGACGGCAAAGAAGGTCTCGTCGGTCGAGCTCACGCAGGATGCGATCGGTCGCATCGAACGCCACGACGGCAAGGTCAACGCGATCTGCGTCCGCGATTTCGACCGTGCGCTCGATGCGGCACGCGCAGCCGACGCAGCGCTGGCCCGTGGCGAGCGCAGGCCGCTGCTCGGCCTGCCGATGACGGTGAAAGAATCCTACAACATCGCCGGCCTGCCCACGACCTGGGGCAATCCTGCGCAAAAGGACTTCATCGCCAAGGAAGATTCGCTGCCGGTGACGCGGGTGAAGGACGCCGGCACTGTCGTGCTCGGCAAGACCAACGTGCCGCTCGCGCTTGCCGACTGGCAGAGCTACAACGACATCTACGGCACCACCAACAATCCCTACGATCTCGGCCGCACGCCGGGTGGCTCCTCCGGCGGTTCGTCGGCGGCGCTCGCGGCCGGTTACGGCCCGCTTTCACTCGGCTCGGATATCGGCGGCTCGCTGCGCGTGCCGGCCTTTCACTGCGGCGTCTACGCACACAAGCCGACCTTCGATCTGTTGCCCTCGCGCGGCCATACGCCGCCGCCAGCTCCGCCACTCGCCTATGAGCGTGATCTCGCCGTGGTTGGCCCGATGGCGCGGAGCGCCGGCGATCTGTCCCTGTTGCTCGACGTCATGGCCGGGCCCGACCCGCTCGACAACGGCAAGGCCTACAGGCTCGAGCTGCCTGCGGCACGTCACAGCTCGCTGAAAGATTTCCGCGTCCTCGTGGTCGATACCGATCCGGTGCTGCCGACCGACGCCGCCGTGCGCGGGAGCATCAATACGCTCGCCGACAATCTTGCCAAGGCCGGTGTCAAGATCGAGCGCAATAGTCCGCTACTGCCGGATTTCGCGGCGTCCTCGCGCCTCTATATGCGAATGCTGTTGTCGTTCCTCGCCGCCAGCTTCTCTCCCGAATTCTACGCAGGCGCAGTTGCAGCGGCGGCCACACTGCCTGCCAGCGCCGACAGCCTGCAGGCTGAACGCCTGCGCGGTATCGCGCTCAGCCATCGCGACTGGCTGATAGCGCGCGGCGGCCGGACACGGCTGCGCGCGGAATGGCACGAGCTGTTCAAATCCTTCGATGCCGTGATCTGTCCTATCATGCCGATACCGGCCTATCCCCACGATCACTCGGAGGACCAGGAGCAGCGCCGGATCAGGATCGACGGCAAGGAGCACGTCTATACCGACCAGCTCGCCTGGCCCGGCATCGCCACGCTCCCCGGCCTGCCTGCGACCGCGATCCCGACGGGTTTTGCGCCGGATGGACTTCCGGTCGGCGTGCAGATCGTCGGCCCGTGGCTGGAGGACCGCACACCGCTCAAGCTGGCTGAGTTGATCGAGCGTGAGTTCGGCGGGTTCGTGCCGCCGAAGATGTTTGATGATTGAAGGCCTCATCCCAGGGAGAGGAAGCACCATGAGCCAGGACCTCGAACAGCTCACCGCACTCAACCGCGACTATGTCGCTTCCGTGCAGAACTGTGACGTCAATCGCTTCGACGAGATCCTGGCGCCGGAGTTTTACTGCTCCAACCCTGATAAGACGCTGGTCGACCGCGCCGCCTTCCTGGAGCAGACCGCACGGCCGATCGCGATCCGGAACTTGCACGCGTTTGACGTCATCATCCGCATCATGGGCGACTTCGCCATCATCCACGCGGCGACGAGCTACACCACGGCCGATAGCCAGCAGTCGACCGGGCGATATACCGATTGCTGGGCGAAGAAGAACGGGACGTGGCTGGCGGTGTCGGCGCACGTGTCGCGGTGAGGTGGGCCGTCCTCACACTCTGCAGTCAAGCCGGGCGATGACAGCTGTGTTGAGGCGGCCCCTTTGAGCAGCAGCACCTAGCTATCAAACACGATCACGCTGCGTAGCGTCTTGCCGGCTTTCATGCTGGCAAAACCCTCGTTGATCTCGCTCAGTTTCAGCTTGGCCGAGATCCAGTCTTCCAGGTGCAGCCGGCCGCGCAGGTAGAAATCCACCAGCCGCGGCATGTCGACGCGGAAATGGTTGGAGCCCATCGACGAGCCCTGGATGCGGCGCTC
The DNA here is from genome assembly GCF_028128895.1 of Bradyrhizobium sp. CCBAU 11434. Classification (NCBI taxonomy): domain Bacteria; kingdom Pseudomonadati; phylum Pseudomonadota; class Alphaproteobacteria; order Hyphomicrobiales; family Nitrobacteraceae; genus Bradyrhizobium; species Bradyrhizobium sp. CCBAU 11434. The sequence goes on along the minus strand of NZ_LBJX01000004.1, from coordinate 176,455 downwards.
GCGCAGGAAGTCAAAACCGTGCAGCTCGATCTTCTGGCCGAACGGGATCATGCCGACAATGGTGGCGGTGCCGCCCGAGGCGAGCATGGCGAAGGCCTGCTCGGCGGTCTCCTTGCGGCCGAGCACCTCGAAGGAATGATGCACGCCGCCATTGGTGAGATCGCGCACCTGCTTCACCACGTCGCCGTCGGCGGGGTTGATGATGTCGGTCGCGCCCAGCTTGGTTGCGAGCTGAAGCTTGGCAGGATTGGTGTCAATGGCGATGATGCGGCCGGCACCGGCGATCTGCGCGCCGTTGATCGCGGCCATGCCGACGCCGCCGCAGCCGATCACTGCCACGGTCTCTCCGGCCGTGACCTTCGCCGTATTCACCACCGCGCCGTAGCCGGTGATGACGCCGCAGCCGATCAGCGCGGCGAGATCGAGCGGCATCTCCCTCCTGATTTTAACGATGGCGTTCTCGTGCACCAGCATCTGCTCGGCGAAGGACGACAGATTGAGGAACTGGTGCAGCTTCTCCGGCTTCGACCACTGCATCCGATCTGAGACGCCCGGCAGCATCTTCACCGTGGTGTCGGTGCAGAGCACGGTGCGGCCAGTGGTGCAGTTATCGCAGGTGCCGCAGAACACAGACAAGCAGGTGACAACGTGATCGCCGGGCTTCACATAAGTGACGTCGGAGCCGACCTGCTCGACGATGCCGGCGGACTCATGGCCGAGCACCGCGGGGAGCGGATGCGGATAAAGGCCTTCCATGAAGTGGAGGTCGGAGTGGCAGAGACCAGCGACCGCGGTGCGGATCAGGACCTCGCGCGGACCGGGCTTGGGCAGGCTGACATCCTCGATGACCAGCGGCTTGTTCACTTCATAGAGGACGGCGGCCTTCATCGAATACTCCCTATCGCATTTCTTGTTTGATCGTGGAGCGCAGCCTACGCCGCCAGAACGAGTTCGCCAACCTCGCTCATGCCGGCATCGCGATCACCGAGCAGCAGCGATCCGATCTTAGCCTGCGTGGCATTTTCCGTCAGCCGGAACGGATCACTCGGCGACACCCGGTGGTCGATCACCAGCCGCGACAGCAGCAGCCGGCGCGCATCGCCGCGCATGTCGTGGATGCGATGCGCTTCCCAAGCGAGCGCGACGGCGCTGGCGACATGATAGAGCAGGCTCGTGGCCCGGCGCGCATCCGCCTCGTTCTCGGACTTGCTGGCGACCTCGCGCGCAAATCCGACCGCGCGATCGACGAGGCTGCGCAAATTGTCGCGCCAGGTCTGAGGCACTGAGGCACTGTCATCGAGACGCGCATGCAGATCGGCGGCAAGCGCGGATTCGGCGCCATGGCGGCCGACGGCGCGCCGGAGCGCATCGATCGCGACGATGTTGCCGGTGCCCTCCCAAACCGAGCCGAGATGCGCATCCCGCAGCAGGCGGGGCGTGGCGAATTCCTCGACATAGCCGATGCCGCCGCGCATCTCGAGCGCATCGCCACACACCTTTCGTGCATCGCGCGTGGCACGAAATTTCAAGGTCGGTGTCAGGATGCGCAACAGCGCCGCCGCGTCCTGGCTACCGGCCTCGGCCCGGTCGAGCGCGTCGGCGGTGAGAAAACTCATCGACAGTGCCTGCTCGACCGGCAGCATGATCTTCAGCATCTGCCGGCGGCCGAGCGGCAGGTCGATGATGCGGCTGCCGAATACGACGCGGTTCCTCGCGACCGTCATCGCATCATGATAGGCGCGGCGCATCAGCGCGGTGGATTTGACGCCATTGGACAGCCGCGACGAGTTCACCATCTCGGCCATCTGCACAAAACCGCGATCGAGCTTGCCGACGGCATAAGCGATTGCGCCTTCGAGCTTGATCTCCCCTGATGCCATCGAGCGAGTGCCGAGCTTGTCCTTCAGGCGCACGATCCGGTAGTGGTTTTGCGAGCCGTCGTCGAGGAAGCGCGGCATCAGGAACAGGCCGACGCCGCGCGTGCCGGGGCCGGCGCCCTCGGGGCGCGCCAGCAGCATCACCACTTTTGCATCGGCATTCGAGCAGAACCATTTCTCGCCGTGGAGTCGCCAATGGTCGCCCTCCTGCACGGCGCGCGTTGTCAGCGTGCCGACGTCGGAGCCGCCTTCCTTCTCGGTCATGAACTGGCCGCCCTGCGTCAGCTTGCTCATGTCCGTCGAGGTTAGGCCATCGAGATACTTTGCCTTCAACGCGTCACTGCCGAAATTCGAAAGCAGCTTGGCGCAGCCATCGGTCACATTGATCGGGCAGCCCATGCCGAATTCGGTCTGGTTGAAAAGAAACGTGAAAGCGTGTTTTGCAACGACCGGATATTTATCCGGCCAGCCCATGATGCCTTTGCGGATCGACAGCGCGTGGATGCCGAACTCGCCGAAGGCGGCGTTCTCCAGCTCGCGATAGGCCGGGTGATATTCGATCCACTGCACATCGCGGCCGAACTTGTCGCGCTGATGCAGCACCGGCGTGTGCCGGTCGGCAAGCCGCGCGCATTCGTCGAGACGGCCACCGGCGAGCTCGCCGAGGCGGTCGAGATGCGGCTCGATGTGACGGAACAGCGCCTCCGGCAGATGGATGCGCAACAGATCCGTCAGCGCCTGATCGGCGCGGTAGAAATTCATGCCCGACGTATCCGGCGCCAGGAGGCCCGACGGCTCGGCCGCGGCATGCTTTGGCTGCGCGGTGACCGGCTTGTGCATGATCGTCCTCTTCGCTTCCGCCCGGTGGCAATTCTTATCGCTTGCCGCTTGAGATGATGTCGATCATGCTCCCGTCGCGAGAGCCGATAAAGCTGCAAATTGTCAGGGAGGCATGATCGCCGTGAAGGAGCAATTCGCTCTGCGGAATTGTGATCGGCCAGCCCGGGGCCGCGGCTGGTTGTCCGCGATGGCCATGCCTAGATCAACGCTGTCCCGTCCCCGAGAGATCACGCCAGAGACCACATCATGGAACATCCGAAATACAAGATCGCCCTCATCGTCGGTGCCGGCGAAGGCCTGAGCGCCTCGCTGGCGCGGCTGCTGTCGGCGCAAGGCATTCGCGTTGCGCTGGCCGCCCGCAAGATCGAGAAGCTGGGTGCGCTCTGCAGCCAGACCGGCGCAAGGGCCTATGCCTGCAACGCCACCGAGCCTGAGGAGGTCGAGCGCCTGTTCGGCCTCATCGAGCGCGAGATCGGCACGCCCGACCTCGTCGTCTACAACGCCTCTGGCCGCGCACGCGGGTCGTTCGTCGAACTCGTCCCGGCCGACGTCGCGAACGCAATCGCGGTCAGCGCCTATGGCGGCTTCCTCGTGGCGCAGCAGGCCGCAAAGCGCATGGTGCCGAACCAGCACGGTGCGATCCTGTTCACCGGCGCCTCGGCCAGCGTCAAGGGTTATGCGCTGTCGGCTCCGTTCGCGATGGGCAAGTTCGCGCTGCGCGGCCTTGCGCAGAGCATGGCGCGCGAATTGTCGCCGCAAGGCATTCATGTCGCGCATTTCGTGATCGACGGCGGCATCCGGAGTGCGACGCGCACGGAAGCGGCGGACAAGCCGGATTCGATGCTGGATCCCGATGCGATCGCCGAGAGTTACTGGAACGTGTTGCAGCAGCCGCGCAGCGCCTGGAGCTGGGAGCTGGAGCTGCGGCCTTGGGTCGAGAAGTTTTAAATTGGGTTTGTCATTCCGGGGCGGTCCGCAGGACCGAACCCGGAATGACGCCAAGAAATGGGGAGGCGAACATGACCACGGAAACCACCATCGACACCGGCACCAACGAACTTCTCTGCGTCATCCGCGACCGCGTCGCCGTGATCACGCTGAACCGGCCGGAGGCGCGCAATTCGCTGTCGGACACCCTGACGCCGGCGCTGCGCACGATGATCCGTAGATGTGGCGAGAGCCCCGATGTCGGCGCGCTCCTCATCACCGGCGCGGGCGAGGCGTTCTGCGCTGGCGGCAACGTCAAGGGCATGGGGGCGCATCGCGACCCCAAGACACTCGAGATGTCGCAGGAAGAACGCATCGCCGATCTCCAGGAGCGGCAGCGGCTGCTTACCGGCGCGCTGGTCTCGGTGCGCAAGCCGACCATCGCAGCCCTGCCCGGCCCTGCGGTCGGCGCCGGGCTTGCCATCGCCATGGCCTGCGATATCCGCATCGCCGCGCGATCGGCCTTCGTCGCCACCGGCTATGCCCGCATCGCGCTGTCGGGCGATTACGGCATCGCCTGGCTGCTCACCCGCCTCGTCGGCACCGCGCGGGCGCGCGAATTGCTGTTCACCGGCGACCGCGTCGATGCCGCGCGCGCCGAAGCCATCGGTCTCGTCAATCGCGTCGTCCCTGACGACAAGCTGCAGACCGAGGCCTTCGCTTTGGCAAAGTCGCTCGCCGAAGGCCCGCGCCTGGCGCTGCGCTACATGAAGGACAATCTCGACGAGGCCCTGCTGTTCGACTTCGAAACCGCCAGGGATCACGAAGCCGAACGGCTGGTGCGCCTGACCACGACTGCCGATCACAAGGAGGCGGTGCAGGCGTTCATCGAGAAGCGGAAGGCGGTGTTTACGGGGAAGTAGAAGGACGCCGCTCGACAAAAAGAAGCCCGGCGCTGGCTTGGCCAGGCCGGGCTCGGAGTGGTGTCAGGCCGAGGCTGAGGGGCGTTCGGCCTGACGGGAAAGCGCAGCGAGACGCCAGCTCGCGCAGGGAATGTCCTTTGGCGCGACGTTGATCTCCTTGTCGAAGCGCACCAGCTTCCAATCATCGGGATGATTGACGAAGGCAAAGCCGGATTTGCGTGCGAGCGAGATCATGGTTTCGTTGGAGCGCAGCGTATCGCCGAACATGTGCTCGGCGCCGAGCGCGGCAGCGCGGCATTCGAGATTCTTCATGAGCGCGGTCGCGACGCCGTGGCCCTGCCAGCGGTCGTCGACCGACAGGCCAAATTCGAGCGTCGACGTCTCGGCGTGGAGCGCGTAGCGCGCCTCGGCAACGATCGTCTCGAAGCCATCGACCATCTTGGTCGCGACCACGGTAAAACGCTCGCGCGTTCCGACGTCGAGGAATTCGCTCAGCAGCCCCTTCGGCAATTCGCTGATCGCGCCAAAGAATCGGTTGTAGCGGGAGCGTGTCGTCAGCGAACGGAAATAGTGCTGAAGCTCGTCCGTATCGCGCGGTTCGACGAAGCGGAGGTTGACCGCCTCCCCGTCGCGGGTGCGCAGCGTATCCGAATATTGCTTCAGCTCTTCGAGGCGATAGGTGCTCATGACACGAGCCCAAGTGTGGATAGCAAAGAGGGGACCGCCGGCGCCCCTGTGATCAGGCGGCGCCGGCCTGACGGCCTATCAGGCCCGCCAGAAGGGTTTGTCGGCCTCAAAGGCAATGTCGGTCCAGGACAGGCCGACGTCGTGGAGATCGCGGGCGGTCCAGTTGGTCAACTCGCGCCGGGTCCGGTAGCGCTCGTGCCAGACATGGATGGTCTCACTGACCTGCTGGATCAGGCCCGGTGCATGATGATTTGTCATCGAATTCTGGGTCAAAGTGGACATCTTCAGCTCCTTGAGCTAACTTGAACGCTAATATGTGCCTCCAGGTGCACTGCGACAAACGACAATTTGTACCTCTTCGCATGAAATAAGCTCATGCATCCTGCTGCCAAATGACTGCCAGATTGCCGTCCCTGAACGGATTGCGGGCGTTTGAGGCTGCTGCGCGCCATCTCAGCTTCACGTTGGCCGCCAGCGAGCTGAACGTGACTCAGACCGCGATCAGCCATCAGATCCGCCGGCTCGAGGAGGAGCTCGGCATCCGTCTCTTCATCCGGCAGAACCGCGCGCTGGCCTTGACGCCGGAGGCGCGCGACTACCTCCCAGGTGTTCGCGCCGCCTTCAACGATCTCCGGCTCGCCACCGACCGGCTCTTGCGCAAGGACGACGACAAGGTGCTGACGGTCTCGACGCTGGCCTCGCTCGCCGCAAAATGGCTGCTGCCCCGGCTTGCTGATTTCCAGGATGCGCATCCCGACATCGACGTCCGCATCACCACGTCCACCAGCCTGGTCGATTTCCAGCGTGACGACGTCGACGCCGCGATCCGCTACGGCCGTGGCCAGTGGCCGGGCCTGCGCGCCGACTGGCTGATGGCGGACGAGCTGTTCCCTGTGTGCAGCCCCTCACTGCTGCGCGGCGACAAGCCGCTGCGTCAGCCGGAGGATCTGCGCGGCTATCCGCTGCTGCACACCTCCAATGCCAACAGCGACGACTGGCGGCTCTGGCTGACGGCGGCCGGGCTGCCGGCCGACATCGCCAAGCAGCCCGGCATCACCTTCGACATGATCTTCATGACCATCCAGGCCGCGATCGACGGCATCGGCGTGGCGATGGGACGAACCTCCTACGTCAAGGACGACATCGCCAAGGGTCGGCTCGTGGTTCCCTTCAAGATCGCGCTGCCGGCCGATGCCGGCTTCTATCTCGTCTCGCCGGAGGGCCGTCGCGAGGTGCCGAAGCTCGCCGCCTTTCGCCAATGGATGATCGCTGCGACGCAGAATAAAGCCTGAAAAATCATCAGCTTCCGCAGTGAAATGGGTTGACTCGCAAGGCCTCGCGCGAGAGGGGTTAGGCAGATTGTCGCAGCAGCAATCTGTCGCCTTGCCGTGAAAATGAGTTCCGGTCCGGCCGCGTCTTCAAGGGGAGCAACGTCAATGGCTGGACCAGCAGCATCATCAAATCCGCCCGAGCTCAAGTCGCGCATCGGCGCGATCCTGCGCGCGACATCGGGCAATTTCCTCGAGCAGTTCGACTTCTTCCTGTTCGGCTTCTATGCGCAGGACATCGCCAAGGCGTTTTTCCCCGCCGCGGACGAGACCGCGGCACTGCTCAATGCGTATGGTGTGTTCTGGCTTGGCGCGCTGATGCGCCCCGTGGGCGCCATTGTGCTCGGCTCCTATATCGACCGTATCGGCCGCCGCCAGGGCCTGATCGTCACGCTCGCGCTCATGGCGCTCGGCACTGTGGTGATCGCCTTCTGCCCGTCTTACGCAGCGATTGGCGTTGCCGCACCGGCCATTGTGCTCATTGGCCGGTTGATTCAGGGCTTCTCCGCCGGCGTGGAGCTGGGCGGCGTCTCGGTCTATCTGTCGGAGATCGCAACACCAGGCAATCGCGGCTTCTACACCTCGTTCCAGTCCTCCAGTCAGCAGGTCGCGATCTTCGTCGCAGCGATCCTCGGTTTCATCCTGCGGGAAGCTATCCCCGGTGACACCTTCCTGGATGTGTTTGGGGGAGTCGCGAAGTGGCGCATCCCGTTCTTCGTCGGCTGCATCATCATCCCCGTGATTTTCTTCCTGCGGCGCTCGCTCGAGGAAACGCCGGCGTTCCTGGCCATGAAGAAGCATCCGACCGCACGCGAAGTGTTCGCGTCGGCGCTCGCCAACTGGCGCATCGTCATCCTCGGCATGATGATTGCCGTGCTGACCACGACCACTTTCTACTTCATCACGGTGTATGCCCCCGGCTTCGGCAAGCAGCTCAACCTTTCGCCGACGGGAACATTGCTTGTGACCCTGCTCGTTGCCGTGACCAACTTCATCTGGAATCCGGTCGGCGGCGCGCTGTCCGACCGGATCGGCCGCAAGCCCGTGCTGGTGACCATCGCAACCCTGTCATTCCTGACGGCTTACCCTGCGCTATCCTGGCTCGCGGCAGCTCCCACGCTCGGGAAATTGCTGGCCGTCCAGATGATGTTCTCGTTCTACTTCGGCGTTTACAGCGGCACGATGCTGGGATGTCTGGTCGAGATCGTGCCGGCCCATGTCCGGACCACCTGCTTCTCGATCGCCTTCGCACTGGCTGCGGGCATCTTCGGCACATCGACGCCGGCTGTGGCGACCAAGCTGATCAGCATGACCAACGGCGACAAGGCCTCGCCGGCGTACTGGCTCATGTTCGGCGCCGCGCTCGGCATCATCGCCGCGCTCGTGGTTTATCGCGGCGGCGGCAAGACGGTGCCGGTCTATGATACGGCCGTCGAGCCGGCGACGGGGCATTAGGATGGTCGTTGTTCTTCGCCTCTCCCCGGCTGTGGGGAGAAGGAGCGCAGCTCCCGTGCGGCCAGCAGCTACAGCTCCACCACCACGTAGTCGCTCTCGACCTTCACGGGTATCGTCTCCGCCACATATGGTCCCTTCACCACGCTTGCGCCCGGCTCGACATGGGCCGGATAGGCCTTCACGCGGAAACGGCGAGGGTCGCAATAGGATTGGCCGGTGCGGATGTCGAACTCCCAGCCGTGCCAGGGACAGCGGATGATCTCACCCAATTTGGTGTATTCGATCTCGCCCGGATCCTTTGACTGCGCGAGACCGATCAGCGGGCCCTCGCACAAGGCCGCACCCTGATGCGGGCAGCGGTTCATCAGACCGAAATACTCGCCCTTGATGTTGAAGACCGCGATCGGCCGTCCGTCGATCTCCAGAAATTTTCGCGTGCCGGGCGGCAATTCATCGACCGCGGCGACCACATGCCGCGCCATCAAGCAATCCCGTACAGCGTCTTGGCATTGCCGAGATAGAACGCATCGCGATCGGCTTCGCTGACGCCCGCCGGCAGCACACGCGACGGCTCGTCATAGTCCCAATGCGGGTAGTCGGTCGCGAACAACAGCCGGTCCCAGCCGATCCATTTGATGACGTCGAACAGATCCTCGCGTCTTTCAGGGTCTTCCATCGGCTGCGTAGTCCACCACACCTGCTCGCGGATATATTCGGACGGCGGCCGCTTGACGTGCGGCACTTCGCTGCGCAACCGCTGCCAGACCTTGTCGAGCCGCCACGCCAGCGACGGCGCCCAGCCGAACCCGGCCTCGATCATCACCATCTTCAGTTTCGGGAAACGCTCGAACACGCCTTCCAGCACGAGGCTCGCCAGCGCGGATTGCTGGCACTGCGAGTGGCCGACCATCTCCTCGATGTAATAGGACGGCCAGCCTGATGGCGTGATCGGATTACCGCCAAAGCCGAAGGCATGGACGCCGACCGGAAGCCCCGCCTCTTCCGCGGCCTGATAGATCGGCCAATAGCGGCGCTGGCCAAGCGGCTCGACATTGCGGCTCAGCAGCAGCACCTGCACGAAGTTCTTGTCGCCGGCGCGCTCGCGAATCTCCGCAGCAGCCGACAGCCCGTCCTCATTGCCCACGACAATGGACGCCTTCAGCCGCTTGTCCTTGCTGGTCCATTTGTCGATCTGCCAGTCGTTGATCGCCGAACACAGCGCCGCCGAGAGTTCGTGATTGCGGATGCCCTGCCCGGTGTTGAGCGGATTGAGCACACCGAGCTGCACGTTGTTGGGATCGAGCAGCTGTTTCTGCATGAAGGAGAGCGAAGAGCCCTGCGGGCCGCCTTCGGGCGGATAAGCATCGCGGCGCGAGGCGTTGGGCTGGGCCTTCGGGTAGGGCGGGCCTTCCATCATGCCCTGATAGGCATGGACGCCGTAGACCTCGAGATGATGCTGCCAGCGTTTGGCGAGGTAGGGATAAAGCTCGGTCCGCGTGGCGCGTGCCGGATGGATGTCGCAGTCCGCAATTGCGGTCTTCGTCGTCAAGGGGGAAGCGGCTTCTTGGCTCTCGCGGAACTGGATATTCATCGCCTTGCCTCCTTTGGCAGCGGGCTCATTTCAGGCGGGGATAGGTGGCATGCGGATTGTCGATCATGATCTTGCGCACGAGATCGGGGGTGAGACCCTCGGGCAGCGCGTCCTGGCCGTCGAACTGCCAGTGCGGATAGTCCGTGGAGAATAGGACCAATTCGTCGGACTGCATATGATCAAACAGGCGAATTAATGTCGCCTCGTCCGGCGGCGCATCAAATGGCTGTAATGAGAACCGGATGTTGCTGCGCACAATGTCCAGCGGGGCGCGATCGACCCAGGGCGTTTCCATCCGCACCCCACGCCAGAATTTGTGCAGGCGCCAGAGATAGGGCGAGATCCAGGAGACGCCTGACTCCAGCATCACCATCTTCAGCCGCGGATATTTTGCGAACACGCCCTCAACGATCAGGCTGGTGAGCTGGGTCTGGAACGCCTGGGCCTGACCGACATAGTCCTCGATGTGATAGGAACCCCAACCGACCGCGGTCGGCGGATTGTGATAGGCGGAACCGGCATGGATGCCGACCGGCAGGTCGAGCCGCTCCGCGGCTTCATAGATCGGCCACAGCGCGCGCTTGCCGAGCGGGGTGTCCCCCATGACCAGCATCAGCACCTGCACGAAGCGCTTGTCCTCTGCACAACGCACGATCTCGGCGACTGATTTCTCGACACTTTGCGTCGGGATCACGATCGAGCCGCGCAATCTGGAGTCGCGATCGAGCCATTCCCTGGCGAGCCATTCATTCAGCGCGCGGCAGAAGGCAGCCTGCATGTCCTCGGAGAACACCATTTGCACGCCGTAAATCGGATTGCAAATGGCGTGTTTGAGCTGGAAGGGATCGAGCACATGCCGCTGCATGTCCTCGAGGCTCTCGCCCGGCTTGCCGGTCTCGGGACGCCAATCGGGTCGCGCCACGATCGGCGAGTTCTTCGGATAGGATTGCGAGACAAGGTCGACCATGCCGCGTGTCGTCACCTGGTCGCGCCAATAGTCGTTCAGGTAGGGCAGCAGGCTGGTCAGATGCGGCACGGCCGGATGCACATCGCAATCCACCCCGCCGGCGATCAGGGACGCCATGACGTCTCCCTTCTCACGTTTCCTCGTCGTCTTATCGCGGGCGGCGCTTGGCCGCCTCGCCTTCCATTCAAGCAGGCCTGCCCCTCGCCCGCAACTCGGCCAATGCCGCTGTCATATGCTAGGAAGGCTGAGCTCGGTTGCGAGGGAACAAGGGGTGAGGGATGAAAGAGCTCGTCGGCATTGCGGAACAGGTTGCAGCGAAACTGATCGCGCGCCAACAAACCATTGCAGTTGCAGAATCCTCGGCCGGCGGCCTGATCGCAGCAAGCCTGCTCGCGGTGCCCGGAGCTTCGGCCTATTTCCTCGGCGGCGCAGTGGTCTACACCCGCGACGCCAGACGCGTATTGATGGATATTTCGGACGAAGGAATGAAAGGCTTCCGCTCATCCTCGGAGCCCTACGCAAAGCTCCTCGCCGAGCAGATGCGCGGCCGCTTCGGCTCCGACTGGGGCCTGTCCGAGACCGGCGCAGCCGGCCCGACCGGCAACCGCTACGGCGATGCCGCCGGCCACAGCTGCATGGCGGTCACAGGGCCCGCGACGGAGGTGGTGACGCTGGAGACGGGCAGCAGTGATCGCTTCGCCAACATGCAGGTGTTTGCGGCGACGGCGCTGAAGTTGCTGTTAGGGAAACTCGAGGGATGAGCTGGCTCCTGCTGCTCTCGTGAATCGGGACGCTATCGCCACATATTCTCTATCATGCCCCGCGAAAGCGGGGCGATGACAGCGGAATAGGACGCGATAGCTACCGCCCCAAATGCCGCACAAAAATCCGCACCACATAACCCTTGAACCGCGGCGCCTCATCATAAAGATCTGACGCGATCCGCTCGATGGTTTCGCGCAAAGACAAGAACTGCGCTTGCCGGGCGCTGCTCTCGGTGCCTTGCATGCCCGCGATTTCGTCCATTGCAGCGTCGCTGATCTGGCAGTCCACAACGTCACCGTCATTCAGCATGGTGAAGCGAAAGGCCAGACGTTCGATGTCGTGGCCGATGATCCTGTCGCGCAAAAGCGGCATGCAACTGTCCCGTTCGCCCCCCGAACGGGACAATGCTGAAATTCGCGCAACTTGTCACCCCGCAGATGGCGTGCATCTCATAGCCGGCCGTCCCGGCCTGCTTCAGTACGCGAGAGCTGTTCCAGTGGGCTTGTTCAATGCCGTGGCCAGCGACTTGTATTCATCGCAATCCGTTCCGCAAATGGCCGCGATCCGGCTGAGATGAAACATCGCTTGCTCGCGATTGCCCTGCTCGAGCTGCCATAGACCATAATACTGCCAGGTCAGCACGTGGTTCGGATCGATCGTCAGCGCATGCTCGTACCAGACCTGCGATTGCTTGTAGTCGCCAAGCTTGCGGTAGGAGTAACCGATCAGGTTCGCGACATTCGCATTGTCGTCGTGGCCAAGTGACTTCAACTGCGCGATCGCGGCGGGGTAGTCGTTGCGCTCGTATATGGTGTCGTAGGCCACGCGGTAGCCTGCGGCAAAAGCCGGATCATCGATGCTCGACTGGTTGTTGGCCTTCTTGCCCTTTTGGGTGGCTTTGGTGCCGGTGCGCGCGGGATAGGTCGGGGCCGGCGTACTCTGGCTGGAAGAGGGGTGGGCGAAGGGATCCATGCCGCCTCCGCCACCACCGCCGCCTCCACCACCGCCGCCGCCACCTCCGCCTGCGGCCCAGACAGGCGCAGATCCGGCTGCGACAACGAGCGCCGCAAGATACGCGCCGCGAACGGCAAGCCTGATGATCGGACTGACCATTGAGGTCTCCTGATGTCTGCTCGAACACGCCCCGGACGAGATGATAACCCTGCTTCGGCAGGGATATTCCCGCGACACGAAGGCGAGCACATCAGCGGCTCGGCACGACAGGCGTGCTGCCGTTGTTCGGGCAGAGCTGCCCGGCTTTACTGGAACGCGACCTCGGCAAAGCTGCGAAGCTTGCGCGAATGCAGCCGCTCCGATTCCTGCTGCTTGAGCCGTTCGAGCGCCTTCAGGCCGATCTCGAGATGCTGGCCGACACGGGCACGGTAGAATTCGCTGGCCATGCCGGCGAGCTTGATCTCGCCGTGCAGCGGCTTGTCGGAGACGCAGAGCAGCGTGCCGTAAGGCACGCGGAAGCGATAACCGTTGGCGGCGATCGCGGCCGATTCCATATCGAGCGCGACCGCGCGCGATTGCGACAGGCGGCGAATGACCTCGGACCCGGAGATCTCCCAGTTGCGGTTGTCGACGCTGGCGACGGTGCCGGTACGCATCAGGCGCTTGAGTTCAAAGCCCTCGAGACCCGTGACGTCCTCAACCGCTTGCTCGAGCGCGACCTGCATCTCGGCCAGTGCCGGGATCGGCACCCACAGCGGCAGCTCGCGATCGAGCACATGGTCCTCGCGCACATAGCCGTGCGCGAGCACATAGTCGCCAAGCCGTTGCGTGTTGCGCAAGCCCGCGCAGTGCCCGAGCATCAGCCAGGCGTGAGGCCGCAGCACCGCGACGTGATCGGTGACGTTGCGCGCATTGGACGGACCGGTGCCGATATTGATCAGCGTGATGCCGCGACAATCAGGCGCGACCAGATGAAAGGCCGGCATATTCGGTGTGCGCGCAGGCGCGACCCCGGTCGTACTTCCGTCGCCGCGCGTGATGACGTTGCCGGGTGCAACGAACGCGTCGAGCCCAGCTTCACCGGACTGGAGCCGCTGCTGGCACGCTTGCGCGAAGGCATCGATATAGAACTGGTAGTTCGTGAAAATCACGAAGTTCTGGAAATGCTCCGGGTCCGTGCCGGTGTAGTGGTAGAGCCGGCGCAGCGAGTAGTCGACGCGGGCGGCGCGGAACAGCGACAGCGGCTCGGGGGCGCCCGCCTGACGCTGGAACGTACCGTCGGCGATGGAATCGTCCATCGTGGCGAGATCAGGCACGTCGAACGCGTCGCGCAGCGATCGCGTGATCGGCGAATTCTCGCTGGTGGTGATGGCGGCTTCGATGTTGATGTCGCGGCGATAGGCGAAGTGGATCGGGATCGGCTCGGCGGATTCGCCAATCTCGACGGGTACGCCATGGTTCTGGATCAACAGGCCGATCTGTTCGGTGAGATAGGCCCGGAACAGATCCGGCCGCGTCACGCTGGTCTCGTGCACGCCGGGGCCGGCGACAAAGCCATAGGAGAGACGCGAGTCCAGTCGCGCATGCGTCGCAGTGGTGAGGCGGACGAAAGGATAATAGGCTCGCACCCGCGTCGTGATCGCCTCACCCGAGACATAGGCCTCGAACCGGTCACGCAGGAACTTTGTATTGCGCTCGTAGATCTCTTCGAGGCGAGCGACGGCCGCGGATGCATCGGAGAAGGATTTCGTGGCGATGGAGGGTGGAGATTGCATTGTTCGACCGGCGGGGTTGCTGGAGCTTGAGTCGAACTATAGCAAAGAAAAAAGTGCCGTAGGGTGGGTTAGCGCAGCGTAACAACCACTTCTGCTTCCGCGGATAGAGTAGTGGTGGGTTACGCAGAGCGGTCTGCGCTTCGCGCAGTCCGCAGGGCTAAACCCACCCTACGAGACTGAGCTTGCCGCTCGATATCCCGGATGCGCGCTGAGCGCGCTCCGGGATGACGCGCTGCCGCGCGTCACTTCTCCCGGAAGGCCCGCATGAACTGGTCGTGCAGCGGCTTCAACAGGTAGGACAGCATGGTGCGGTCGCCGGTCTGCACAAACGCTTCCACCGGCATGCCAGGAATCAGCTTGGAATCACCGAGCTTGGCGACTTCCTCCGCCGACATCGAGACGCGGATGGTGTAGTAGCTCTGGCCCGTGCGCTGGTCGGTGGTGACATCAGGCGAGACGCGGCTGACGACGCCGGTGAGCTCGGGCGTGGTACGCTGGTTGAAGGCGGACAGACGCAGCAACGTCTTCTGGCCGATCTGCAGCTTGTCGATATCGACCGGATTGACCTTGGCCTCGACCTGGAGGTCGTCGGCCTGCGGCACGATCAGCATCAGGGTGTCGCCGGCGGTGACGACGCCGCCGACGGTATGCACCGTGGATTGCAGCACCATGCCGTCCTGCGGGGCGCGAATGTCGACACGGCGAAGCTGGTCTTCGGCCGCGACCTTGCGCTCGATCAGCTCGCCGCTCTTGTCGTTGGTCTCGCGCAGATCCTTGGAGACCTCGCTCACCATGTCCTTGTCGACCTGGATGATCTGCAACTCGGTCTCGGTGATCTTGCCCTTGGCCTGCGCCCGCGAGGCGATGTACTGCGCGCGCTCGCCATTGAGGCGCGCAGAGTCGCGCTCCAGCGTGGTCAGGCGCGAGATCTGCACCAGGTGCTTGTCATAGAGATCGCGCACGCCGGTGAGCTCCTGCTGCACCAGCCCGATCTCCTTGTCCTTGGCTTTCTCCTGCGCGGAAAGACCCTCGATCTCCTCGTTGAGCTGCTGGATGCGCTCGCGCAGCTGCGCCTTCTGACCGGCACGGCCGTTGACGCGGACGTCGAACAGCTTGGTCTCGGCAGAGAGCAACGCCTTGACGTCGGGATCGTCACCGCGGTCAAGCAATGATTGCGGAAACTCGATCTTGTCCAGACCGCGCTGCTCGGCCTGAAGCCGCGCCGCGCGCGCCAGCGC
Organism: Bradyrhizobium sp. CCBAU 11434; assembly: GCF_028128895.1. Classification (NCBI taxonomy): domain Bacteria; kingdom Pseudomonadati; phylum Pseudomonadota; class Alphaproteobacteria; order Hyphomicrobiales; family Nitrobacteraceae; genus Bradyrhizobium; species Bradyrhizobium sp. CCBAU 11434. The sequence goes on along the minus strand of NZ_LBJX01000004.1, from coordinate 161,128 downwards.
TGCGTCGAGGTTCTTGGTGACAATGGCCAGGTTCGCCTTGGTGACGGTGTCGTCGAGCCGCACCACGATGTCGCCGGCCTTGACCACGTCGCCGTCGCGGGCGCGCACCTCGCCGACGACGCCGCCGGTCGGATGCTGGACTTTCTTGACGTTGGATTCGACCACGATCTGGCCCGGCGCGATCAGCGCGCCCGAGATCAGCACCGTCGAGGCCCAGCCGCCGAGACCTACGGCGAGGAACGCCACGATTCCGAGCCCGAGGAACAGGTGAAACCGGATCGATTCCCGTACGGTCTTCGTCGCGGCGGACTTGGTCCCGCCAACCGTCATCGTGCTCATGCTTTGGCCACTCCGCCTTCGCTGACGACCTTGATCGGCGCCGGCGGCGCGACGCGGGGCTGCAGCACCTGGGCGAGCACTTGCTCCTTCGGACCGAAGGCCTGCATGCGGCCATCGCGCAGCACCAGGATCTGGTCGACCGCCTCGACGCCGATCGGGCGATGCGCGACCACGACGACGATCGCACCGCGCTCGCGGGCGCTGCGGATCGCGCGGGTCAACGCTTCGTCACCTTCGGTGTCGAGATTGGAATTGGGCTCGTCCAGCACGATCAGGAACGGATTGCCGTAGAGCGCGCGCGCCAGCGCCACGCGCTGGGCCTGGCCGGCGGAAAGCGAAGTGCCCTGCTCGCCGACCTGCGTGTTGTAGCCCTCGCGCATCTTGATGATCATCTCATGCACGCCGGCTTCCTTGGCCGCGGCGATGATGCCGTCGGAGGTCGCCTCGGGATCGAACCGGCTGATGTTCTGCGCGATGGTGCCGCCGAACAGTTCGACGTCCTGTGGCAAATAGCCGATGTAGCGGCCGAGCACGTCACTCGACCATTGGTCGAGCGCAGCGCCGTCGAGCCGAACCTTGCCACGGACCGGTTGCCAGACGCCGACCAGCGCGCGGATCAGCGAGGATTTGCCGGAGCCGCTCGGCCCGATCACGCCGAGGCCGTTACCGGCTTCGAGCGTAAAATTGACGTCCTGGACGATGAGGCGCTGGTCGCCCGGCGCCACCATGGCGACGCCTTCGACCGAAAGGCGGCTGGTGGGTGCCTGCAACTGGGTCGGCATCGTCTGCGCCGGTATCTGGTCCAGGAGCCGGCTGAGGCGCTGCCAACTCTGGCGGGCCGCGACGAAGGATTTCCAGTGCGCGATGGCCAGATCGACCGGCGCCAGCGCGCGGGCCGAGAGGATCGAGCCTGCGATGATGATGCCGGCGGTCGCCTCCTGGTGGATGACGAGCGTCGCGCCGACAGCGAGCACGGCCGATTGCAGCATCATGCGCAGCACTTTGGCGATCGCGCCGAGGCCGCCGGAGACATCGCTCGCACGCTGATTGCCGGCGAGGTATTTTTCGTTGGCCGCGCTCCAGCGCGCGTTGAGCCGGCCGGCCATGCCCATCGACACCAGCACCTCGGCGTTGCGGCGGCTGGACTGGGCGAGGTCGTTGCGCTGGGCGGCAAGGCCCATCGCCTCCTTCGCCGGCTGGCGGGACAGGAACTCGGTGACAAGCGTCAGGCCGACCAGGATGACGGCACCGACCAGCGCGGTCACGCCGATCCAGACGTGGAAGACGAAGCAGATGCCGAGATAGAGCGGCAGCCAGGGCAGGTCGAAGAAGGCGCTCGGGCCCATGCTGCCGAGGAAGGAGCGGACATTGTCGAGATCGCGCAGCGGCTGCAGCCCCTCGTTGCGATTGCCGACGAGGAGCGGGAGCCGCACGATGGTGTCGAACACACGCGCGTTCAGGGCTTCGTCGAGCGCGGTACCGACCCGTCCGAGGATGCGGCTGCGGATCATGTCGAGCACGCCTTGTGCCACATACAGGCCGCCGGCGAGGACGATCAGGCCGACCAGGGTCGGGATGCTGCGGCTCGGCAGCACCCGGTCGTAGACCTCTAGCATGAAGATCGACCCGGTCAGATAGAGCAGGTTGATCATGCAGCTCATGAAGCCGACGCCGACGAATGCAGTGCGGCAGGCACGCAGCGCGTCACCGAGCTCTGAACGGCGGAGGCCGGGAACGGCTGCCATCAGTCTGATCTCTTTCGGGTGAGGGGCAGACCCCCTGATTTAAAAGGCAAATCGAGGCGTACGCGCCGCGGATTAATATCGGGTTCTCCCCGCTTGCAATGCAATCAAATTCATCCGGAGCTTGCCACATCTACTGCGGACAGCCCGATCCGCAAGTCCGGTATTTCACAGTCTTTGCGGCTTTTTCGAGTAAAGACAAGCGCCTCCCCCCAGGACGCTGACGAGGCGCCGGGGAGAGGCACAAGGTTCCGATCGGTCGAACCGCTAGAGCCGGCCGCCGCCGCGAATCAGCCGGACCACCAGCAGCAGGATGATGGCGCCGATGGCGGAATAGATGATCTCCGAGACCAGCCCGACGCCAATATGGATGCCGAGCTTCGGGAACAGGAAGGTTGCGACGAACGCGCCGGCGATGCCGATCACGATATCGCCGATGATGCCGAACCCGGCGCCGCGCACGATCTTGCCAGCGAGCCAGCCGGCCACCAAGCCGACAAACAGGATGACGATGAGGCTTTGGCCAGAAATGTACATAAGATGAAGTCCCTCTCCGTTAACGGGGCCATGGAACGGGAACCGGGATGAATGGGGTCTGAATGGTGTTCCCGGAGGGCCCTCGGATCCGCAATCGCGAAAACAACCCCATGCACAGTAGAAATGGCCGCAGCGGGATGGGCGCGGTGGATTGTGACAAGGGCGTGCCGGCGCAGGGTATTTTTGAGTTCAGGCGTGCACCGGCTCGGCCAGCACGCACCGTGCCGCCCGGCCCGGGCCGACCTCGACGTTCGGCGGCAGCTGCTCCAGGCAGCGGGGCTGGGCCACGGCGCAGCGGGGGGCGAAGGAGCAGCCGTTCGGCTTTTCGGCGAGGGATGGCGGGGTGCCGGGGATGGTTTCGAGGCGGGCGCCGCGCTTGGCGCCCTGGATGGTCGAGGCGAGCAGGCCCCTGGCATAGGGGTGCACCGGGGTGCGGACGATGTCGCGCAAGGCGCCCTGCTCCACGATCTGGCCGGCATACATCACCGCGACGCGGTCGCAGATCTCGATCGCGACGCCAATATCGTGGGTGACGAAGATGACGGACATGCCGAACTCGCGCTGCAGCTCGCGCAGCAGCAAGAGGATCTGGATCTGCACGGTGGCATCGAGCGCGGTGGTGGGCTCGTCCGCGAGCAGGATTTTCGGCCGGCATGCGAGCGCCAGCGCGATCATCGCGCGCTGGCGCATGCCGCCGGACATTTCGTGCGGATAGGCATCCAGCCGTCGCTTTGCCGAGGGGATGCGCACGATGTCGAGCATTTCGAGCGCCCGCGCGCGCCCTTCCGCATGAGACTTGCCTTCGTGCCGCACCACGCTTTCGGCGATCTGCGCGCCGATGGTGTAGACGGGGTCAAGCGCGAGCGCCGGCTCTTGAAAGACCATCGACACGGTCTGACCGCGAAACGACGACAGCTCCTCGTCGTTCATGGCGAGCACGTCGCGGCCCATCACATTGACAGCGCCCGAAATTTGCGTGCGCTTCTTCGGCAACAGCTGCATCAGCGCGCGCAGGGTCACGCTCTTGCCCGAACCGGACTCGCCGAGCAGGCCCAACACCTCGCCATCACCGAGCGAGAGATTGAGATCGTTCACGGCATAGACCGTGCGCTCGCCGGTGAAGCGGATGTTGAGGCCTGAAATCTCGACGAGCTTTGTCATGACGGCAGTTTTGGCAACCTCTCGTGATAATCGGTGACGCGCTGGAAGGCGGCGCCGATGGTCAGCAAAGTCGCTTCATCGAAGGAGCGGCCGATCAGCTGCATGCCGACAGGCAAGCCGCTTTTGGTAAACCCTGATGGTACGGTGAGCGACGGCAGGCCCAGAAAATTCACCGGGCGGGTGAACAGCGTCAGCCGCTGCAGCAGCGCCGGCGCGTTCGGTCCGCCGCCGACATCGCTCTCCTCGATCGTCGGCGCCGGGATGGGCGAGGCCGGCGCGATCACCGCGTCGACGCCGGCGGTCGCTGCATTGTGCGCAGCGAGGGCCGGGCCGCGCCAGCGCATCGCCTCGAGATAGGTGATGGCGGGTATGGCGAGGCCGTTCTGAAGCCGCATCAAGGTCTGCGGACCATAGTCCTGGGGACGCTCGATCATCCAGCGCTTGTGGAAGGCGGCGGCTTCCGCGGCGAGCACGAGCTGGCTCGCTGCCTGCAATTGCCGCTGGTCCGGCAGCTCCACCTTGACGATATCTGCGCCCTCGCGCTTGAGCACCGCGATGGTCTCGTCCAGCACGCGCGCGACCTCGCTGTCGAGATCGTCGACATAGAAGGACGCAGGGATGCCGATCTTGAGGCCATTGAGCGAGCCCTTGGTCGCCGCGACGTAGTCCGAGAGCGGCTCCTGGCTCGTGGTCGAATCCTCGGGGTCGGGGCCAGCCATCAGCGCCAGCAGCAGCGCGCAGTCTTCCGCGGTGCGAGCGAGCGGGCCGACCGTGTCGAGCGATTGCGACAATGGCATCGCGCCGGCGCGGCTGACGCGACCGACCGTGGTCTTCAGCCCGGTGACACCGCAGAAATGCGCGGGCATACGGATCGAGCCGCCGGTGTCCGAGCCGAGCGCCGCAAAGGTCAGCCGAGCGGCCACCGCCGAGCCGGAGCCCGAGGAGGACCCGCCGGTGATATGCGCGACATTCCAGGGGTTGCGTACCGGGCCATAATGGGCGTTGTGCCCGGTCGGGCCATAGGCGAATTCGGCCAGATGCAGCGTGCCGAGCCTGACCTGGCCGGCATCCTTCAGCCGCTGCAACGCAGTCGACGTCACCGTCGGCACGAAATCGCGGCGGATCAGCGAGCCGCAGGTCGAGACCTTGCCGGCATCGTAATACATGTCCTTATGCGCGAGCGGCACGCCATGCAGCGGGCCACGCACCTCGCCGTTCGCAAGCGCGGCGTCGGCGGCATCGGCCGCCTTCAGCGCGGCTTCTGATTCAATTGACATGAAGGCGTTGAGATGCGGCTGCCACTGCGCAATGCGGTGCAACAGCGCGCGCGTCACCTCATGCGAGGACACCTGCTTCATCGCGATCGCACGCGCGACCTCGGTGAGCGTCATCAGGGCAGGTTCACGGCTCATTTCGACACCTTCGCGGCTTGCGCAAGCGGATAGAGCGCGGGCTCGAGGTCGAACGGCAGCGTGCCGGCAATGGCGGCAAAGCCCTCGAAGGCCGGCCCGATGGAATTGGAGATGCGTGTCGCGATCTCCTCGTCGACAGGAACGCCGGCGACTTGCGCGGTCGCCTGGATTTCTTTCGTCGTCGGTCTCGTCATGCGGTTTCCTCTCCTGGCGCACGGCTATGGCCAGATCCCGGAATGGCCATATAGCACGCGGCTTCGTGGCCCATCTTATCGAGTGCCGTAAGCTTTGGTGTCGCATTTGCGCAGAGCGGCTCCGCAAACGGGCAACGGGTATGGAAGCGGCAGCCCGTGGGCGGATCGATCGGATTGGGCGGGTCGCCCGAGATCGGCGGCTTCTCGGTGCGCCTGTCAGGATCGGAGGACGGCATCGCAGCAAGCAGCGCGCGCGTATACGGATGCCCGGGGCTGTCCCAGACCTGATCGACCGGGCCGAGCTCGACGACCTCGCCGAGATACATCACCAGCACGCGGTCCGAGATATAGCGGACGACGTTGAGGTCGTGGCTGATGAAGAGATAGGTCAGCCCGAACTCGCGCTTGAGGTCGGCGAGCAGGTTCAGCACCTGCGCCTCGACGGATTTGTCGAGCGCGGAGACGGCTTCATCCAGGATCACCAGCCGCGGCGACAGCGCCAGCGCGCGTGCGATGTTGACGCGCTGGCGCTGGCCGCCGGAGATTTCGTGCGGATAGCGGTTGGCGAAATTTGCAGGGACGAGGCCGACCTTGCCGAGCAGCTCGCGCGCCAATGCGCGCGCCGCGCCATCAGCCATGCCGTGGACTTTCGGGCCGAACGCGATCGACTCTTCGATCGTCAGGCGCGGATTGAGCGAGGCGTAGGAGTCCTGGAACACCATCTGCATGCCGCGGCGCAATTCGCGCAAGGAGAGCGACTGCCCGACGGTCATGCCATCATAGATGATGTCGCCGTCATCGCGCGGCATCAGATGCATCAAGAGGCGCGCCGTGGTGGACTTGCCGCAGCCGGATTCACCGACGATGCCGACGGTCTCGCCCTTGGCGACGGAGAAGGAGACATTGTCCACGGCGCGCACGGTGCGCTTGGCGGCGAACAGTCCGCCACGGACCGGGAAGTGTTTTGTCAGCCCGTTGACCTGAAGCAGAGGCTGCGCGACGCCGCCGCGGTCCTCGACCGGCTCCAGCATGGCAATTGGTTCAGTTGTTGTCATCGCCACGATCTCCCACCTCTCCCCATCGGGGAGAGGTCGGCGCGCAGCGCCGGGTGAGGGGGCGCGGCAAACTCGGTGCAGCGTAACCCCTCACCCGGATTGCATCTTGCGATGCAATCCGACCTCTCCCTTCGGGAGAGGTGTGGCACCAACACCGCGGCGAATTGCATCGTTCTCACCATCGCTAATTCCTGATGTCCATGGCGCTGCGCAGGCCGTCCGAGAGCAGGTTGAAGCAGATCGAGACCGCGAAGATCATCGCGCCCGGCAATGCTGCCACCCAGGGATTGACGTAGATCGCGGTCCTCAGCGTATTCAGCATCAGGCCCCATTCCGGCTCCGGCGGCTTGGTGCCGAGGCCGAGGAAGGAGAGGCCGGCCGCCAGGATCATGGAAACCGAGATGAGGCTCGTGGCATAGACGAAGATCGCGCCCAGCACGTTGCCGAGAATGTGCACGCGCATGATGGTGAGCGGCCCGGCGCCGGAGGCACGTGCGGCTTCGACGAAATCCATGTTGCGCACGCCTGTCGTGACGCTCTCGGCGACGCGGGTGATCTGCGGCACGAACACGATGGTCAGCGCCACGATGGAGTTGAGGATGCCGGCGCCGAGCGCACCGGAGATCGCGATCGCCAGCAGCACCGACGGGAAGGCGTAGAACACGTCGACGGTGCGCATGATCGCGGTGTTGAGCTTGCCACCGACATAGCCGGCGATGATGCCGAGCGAGGTGCCGATGCAGAAGGCGAGGATCACAGGCAGGATGCCGATGACCAGCGACAGCCTGCCGCCATAGATCAGTCGCGCCAGCATGTCGCGGCCGAGTTCGTCGGTGCCGAGCGGATAGCCTGATGTGCCGATGTGGCGCAGGCGGCGGATCATCGAACCCTTGTAGGGATCTTCCAGGCCGAGCCAGGGCGCGAGGATCGCGGAGACGAAGATCAACAGCAGCACGATGGCGCAGGCCATGCTGACCTTGTCGCGCAGGATGCGGCGGCCGACCGTCGCCCAATAGCCGCGCGCCTTGGTCGCGGGCGCGGCCTGCAGCGCGGCATCGGCGGTGGTGGACAAGGGAAGCTCGCTCATCCCGCTAGCCCCGCTTGATACGCGGATCGATCGCGGCTTGGGCGATGTCGACAAGGAGATTGAGAAAGACGAAGAACAGTGCCAGCACCAGGATCGTGCCCTGCAGCAGCGGCAGGTCGCGCTGGAAGATCGCGGAGTTGAGCAGGAAGCCCGAGCCCGGCCAGGAGAACACGGTCTCGATCAGGATCGAGCCGCCGAGCATGTAGCCGAGCTGGAGCCCCATCACCGCGAGCGCGGTCGGCGCGGCGTTCTTGATGACGTGGCGGAATACGCCGGTTTCGTGCAGGCCCTTGGCGCGCAGCGCTTCAACGAAATCCTGCGAGAGGATATCGCCAGTGAGCGCGCGGACGGTGCGTGTGACGATGCCCATTGGAATCACCGAGGTCGTGATCGCCGGCAGCACCAGATATTTCAGGTGGTCCCAATCCCAGGCCCAGGCCGCAGAGCCGCCGGGCCCGGCGCCGACCGCGGGCAGCCAGTTCAGCTCCACCGAGAAGATAATGACCAGCACCATACCGAGCCAGTAATGCGGCACCGAGACGCCGGCGATCGCGAACGACGTCGCGAGCTTGTCGATCCATGTCTCGCGGAAATAGCCGGCGATCAGCCCGAGCAGGATGCCCATGGTGAAGCCGATGATGGCGGCCGCAATCGCCAGCGTGACGGTGTTGCCGACCGCGCGCATGACCTCGGCGAGCACGGGGCGCCCCGTGGCAATGGAATTGCCGAGATCGCCATGCAGCGCGCGCAAGAGCCAGAGGCCGAACTGCACCGGCAGCGGCCGGTCGAAGCCATAGGCGGCGCGGAGCTGCGCCGCGAGCTCCTGAGAGGCATCGGCGGGGAGCACCGCGACCAGCGGATCGCCCGGCGTGATGTGCACGAGCAGAAAGCACACCAGCGCCACGCTGATGACGATCGGGATGACATAGACGATGCGTCTGGCGATATAGGCGAGCACGGATTGACCTGACGTGATGTCGTACGATTGGGTGCACGTCTTCAGTAAGGGACGCGCGATGGTAGGGCTCCCCTCCCCCTTGCGGGGAGGGGTTGGGGAAGGGGGTTCACACGGGCGGTCCCTGTGTGGCTACCCCTCTCCCTAACCCTCCCCCACAAGGGGGGAGGGAACTCTACCAGCGTGCTCACCTCACTGCTGCATCGCAATCGGCGAGAAGTCGATGAACCAACTCTTCGGCTGGATCACGCCTGTCACTTTCGGGCTCATGGCGCGCGGGCCGACGTCGTGGGCGACGTAGAGGAAGGCGGCGTCGTCGACGGAGGCTGCGTGCAGCTCGGCGAGCGCGGCGTCGCGCGCGGCGGGGTCGAAGGTCTGCCTTGCCTTCTTCACCAGCTCGTCGAACTTGGGATTGTTGATGAACCCCCAATTGTTCGAGACTGGCGGGGCCATGCCCGATTGCAGGAAGCGCACCAGCGCGAAGAACGGGTCCATCGCCGCATAGGTGACGTTGGTCGCATTGGAGCCATTGGCGCTCGGATCCTTGGCGCCGCGGCGCCAGTTGGTGAACAGCGTGTTCCACTCGATGACGTCGAGCTGCACGTCGAAATAACATTCGGCGAGCGCCTGCTGGAGGTATTCGTTCATCGGTAGCGGTTGCATCTGGCCCGAGCCTGAAGCAGACGTCTGGATCTTCACCGTCAGCTTCTTGTTTGGACCGAAGCCGGCCTCCTGCATCAGCTTTTGCGCAGCCGGCTTGTCGTACTTGATCTCGAAGGTCGGTTTTCCGCGCCAGGGATGGCCGGGCTCGAAGGTGCCGGTCGCCGGCACCATCAGCCCTGCAAGCAATCCGTCCTTGAGGCCTTCGCGATCGACGCAAAGATTGGCGGCCTTGCGGACGCGAATGTCGTTCCAGGGCGAGCCTTCGACACGCGAGAACTGCCACGGCCAGACGTGCGGCTGCTCATTGGCATAGAGCTTGAAGCCGCGTTGCTTGAGCTCGGGCAGCGCATCCGGCGCCGGCGCCTCGACCCAATCGACCTGTCCAGACAAAAGCGCCGCGGTGCGCGCGTTGGCCTCCGGCATCGGCAACAGCACCATCTTGTCGATCTTGGGCACGCGGGTCTTGTCCCAATAGTCGGCATTCTTGACCAGCTCGAGCCGCTCGCGCGGCGTGAAGCCCGCCATCTTCCACGGGCCGGTGCCGGCGGCGTCCTTGGCAAAGGCAGTCCAGGCGGCCTGCGATTTGGCCTTGGCATCTGCGCCTTCGGCCTTGTCGTAGAAGTGCTGCCACTTTGCCGGGCTCGCCATGAAGAGGTTGGTGAGGTTGATCGGCAGGAAGCTGTCGGGCTCCTTGGTGGTGAGCTCGACCGTCATGTCGTCGATCTTCCTTGCGGAGGCCAGCGTCGGCATACGAGAGGCCGTGACGCCGACCTGGCTCGGATCGAACTGCGGCGCGTCCTGCTTCAAGACCTTGTCGACGTTCCAGACCACTGCGTCGGCATTGAACGGGGTGCCGTCGTGGAAGGTGACGCCGGGGCGCAGCTTGAAGGTCCATTTGGTCTTGTCTGACTCGTCGACCTTCCATTCGGTCGCGAGGCCCGGGATCACCACGCTCGGTTTGTCGGCGGACGACAGGTCCCAGCCGGTGAGCGCGTCATACATGGTGACGCCGGTGAAGCGGTTGCCTTCAAAACCCTGATCGGGCTGACCGAGCGTGCGCGGAATGTCCGCCGCGGTCATGCCGATGCGCAGCACGGTTTCGGCGCTGGCCGCGCGCGGCCACGCCGCCGCAGCCGCCACGGCAAGTGCAGCGATCAATGCTGCACGCGCGGTTGTCTTGATAAGCATCGCCTCAATCCTCTTCCCGATATCGATGACTAATTTTGATGCAAACGTATGCAATGGCTATGCCATCCGGGGAAACTTATTCTGCAAATTGCCCCTGCGACGACAAGTCCTTGTGATCGTGCGCGTGCATGGGCATCGTGCTGCCTATTCTGGCATCAAGATTGCAACGTTTGAGCCCGACCTTTTCCTGGGAGCTTGGGCCATGCGTATTCGCTTAACGACCTGTCTCGCCGCGCTTGCGCTGGCGATATCAGCACTCTCGGCGGGCGCCGAAACGGTGGTGCGCTACGGCATCTCGATGGCGGATATTCCGCTGACATCAGGCCAGCCCGATCGCGGTGCCGGAGCCTATCAGTTCACGGCCTACACTATCTACGATCCGCTGGTGGCGTGGGAGATGGACGTCGCCGATCGGCCGGGCAAACTGGTGCCGGGGCTCGCGACCGAATGGAAGGTCGACGACACGGACAAGACCAAGTGGCGCTTCACCCTTCGCAAGGGCGTGAAGTTTCACGACGGCAGCGAGTTCAACGCCGATGCGGTGATCTGGAATCTCGACAAGGTGCTCAACGACAAGGCGCCGCAATTCGACAAGCGGCAGAGCGCGCAGGTGAAGACCCGCCTGCCCTCGGTCGCCAGCTACGCCAAGATCGACGATTTCACCGTGGAGATCACCACCAAGACGGTCGATTCCTTTTTCCCGTATCAGATGCTGTGGTTCCTGGTGTCGAGCCCGGCACAATATGAGAAGCTCGGCAAGGATTGGGACAAGTTCGCAAGCCAGCCGTCGGGCACCGGCCCGTTCAAGCTGACCAAGCTGGTGCCGCGCGAGCTCGCCGAGCTCAGCAAGAATCCGGACTATTGGAATCCGAAGCGGATTCCCAAGGTCGACAAGATCGTGCTGGTGCCGATGCCGGAAGCGCTGACGCGCACCAACGCGCTGCTCGCAGGGCAAGTCGACCTGATCGAGACTCCGGCGCCCGATGCCGTGCCGCAGCTGAAAGCCGCCGGCATGAAACTCGTCGACAACGTCACGCCGCATGTCTGGAATTATCACCTTAGCGTGCTGCCGGGCTCGCCCTGGACCGACATCCGCCTGCGCAAGGCGCTGAACCTCGCCATCAACCGCGACGAGGTGGTCGGCCTGATGAACGGGCTTGCAAAGCCGGCCAAGGGCCAGGTCGACCCGTCGAGCCCGTGGTTCGGCAAACCGAGCTTTGAATTGAAGTACGATCTTGCTGCGGCGAAGAAGCTGGTGGAGGAAGCCGGCTATTCAAAAGAAAAGCCGCTGAAGACCACTTTCATCATCGCGCAGGGCGGCACCGGCCAGATGCTGTCGCTGCCGATGAACGAATTCCTGCAGCAGAGTTTCAAGGAGATCGGCATCGACATCGACTTCAAAGTGGTCGAACTCGAGACGCTCTATACGCATTGGCGCAAGGGCGCGGCCGACGAGATGAATGCCGGCATCACCGCCAACAACATCGCCTATGTCACGTCGGATCCGCTCTACGCCATCGTGCGCTTCTTCGCCTCCGACCAGATCGCGCCTGTCGGCGTCAATTGGGGCGGCTACAAGAACCCCGAGGTCGACGCCCTGATCAACCAGGCCAAGCAGACCTTCGACACCGCCAAGCAGGACGAGCTGATCGCCAAGGCCCATGCGCTCGTCGTCGACGATGCCGCGCTGGTCTGGGTCGTCCACGACACCAACCCGCACGCGCTGTCGCCGAAGATCAAGCAGTTCGTGCAGGCCCAGCACTGGTTCCAGGATCTGACCACGATCGGGGTGGAGTAAAGGCCGCGGACACAGCTGCCGTGGGGTGGGTTAGTTAGCCGAAGGCGTAACCCACCATGCTTCCGCAAACACGGACCGGAGTCGGCGGGTTACGCTCAACGGATTGCGCTTCGCGCATCCGCTGAGCTAACCCACCCTACAAAGCCCCCCTACTTCGTCAGCAGCGCATACGCCCCGGTCCAGCCCTCCGGCGGCGGATTGGCTTTGAACTCCCCGATGCGCGCTTCGTACAGCTTGAACAGCTTTTCCAGCGTGTCGGCGTCCTCGCTGCGACGGCCGCGCTCGATGGCGTCGAGTGCACCCTGCCAGTCGCGGTTGCGGTAGCAGCCGAGCATCTCGATGGTGACGTTGCGCAGGCGCTGGAACGCGCCAGATTGCATCACGTCCTCGCGGCCGGCGATGGCATAGATCACCTCCGGCTCGGTCTTGCCCTTGACCATGATGAAGTCGAGCTCGAGGATCGCGAATCTGTCCTTGGCGGCGAGCGCCGTCCGCGAGCCGACAATGATGGGGAAGCCGTATTCCTTGGTCTGGCCTTCCAGGCGCGAGGCGAGGTTCACGCTGTCGCCGAGCACCGAATAGTTCTTCTTCAGGTCGGAGCCCATGTTGCCGACCACGCCGATGCCGGTGTTGAGGCCGATGCCGACATTGAGCGGAATGTAGACGTGGCCGCCATCGGCGGCTTCCTGCTCGCGCTCCCTGTTGACGACGTCGATCTTCTCGAGCATCTGGATCGCTGCCTCGCAGGCATGGACCTGATGCTCGGCATCGTCGAGCGGCGCGTTCCAGAACGCCATGATGGCGTCGCCCATATATTTGTCGACGTAACCCTTCTGTTCGATGATCACGTCCGTGAGCGGCGTCAGGAAGCGGTTCATCAGCGTGATCAGGCCTTGCGGATCGTGCTTGTAGCTTTCCGAGATCGTGGTGAAGCCGCGCACATCGGAGAACATGATCGTCATCTCGCGCTCCTCGCCGCCGAGCACGACTTTCTCCGGCGATTGCGCGAGCTGTTCGACCAGCACGGGCGACATGTATTGGGCGAAGATGCCGCGGATCTGCACGCGCTGGCGCTGCTCGCGCACGAAGCTTGCAAAGATGAAGGTCAAATAGATCGCCGTGGTCGACAGCAGCGGATAGGTGAAGTCGATGAGGTAGCGGTATTTCGCATAGAAGAACCAGGACACGCCGATCAGGATAGCGGCGAACAACGCGCCTGCCAGCACCAGTCGCACCGGTCCGAGATTCGGCGTGAAGATGATGACGAGAATGCCGATGATCATCGCGACGATCAATTCGAGGCCAAGCGCGTAGTTCGGCCGGGAAATCGCGGCGCCGGTCAGCACGCTTTCGAGCACCTGGGCATGGATCTCGACACCCGGCATGGCGCGCGATACCGGCGTGGTCTTGATGTCGTTCAGGCCGACAGCGGAGGTCCCGATCAGCACCAGCTTGCCGGCAAGCTTGCCCGGCGACACCGTGTTGTCGAGCACATCAGCCGCCGAGACGTAGATCGAGGGGTCGCGGCGGGCATAGTGCACCCAGAGCTGGCCGTTCTCGTCGGTCGGAATCTCGACGCCCTTGATGCGGACGGCGCGGATGCCGGTCTTGTCGGTGCGCACCAACAGCGTCGGCGTCCCCGTGACGACGCGCAGGATCTCGAGACTGAGAGACGGCATGGTCTGGCCTTGCGCGCGCATGATCATCGGCACGCGCCGGATCAGGCCGTCGCGCTCGGTCCGGATCGTGAACAGGCCGCGGCCCGCGGCGACCTGCTCGATGATAGGCACGTTGCGCAACAGACCCGGGAATTCGAACAGAAAGCGCTCGGGCCCCGCCTCGCCGACCGTTGCCACGCCGGTGAAGGGAAGCGCCTTGTCGATCTCCGACGTTATCGCAGACTGCCCGGTCTCGCCCAACACCACGCGCGAGCGCTTGATCGCCTCCGAAAGGATCTGGTCGTTGCTCGGCAATTCGCGCAGCCTGGTGCGGGTGGCCTCGTCGAGATAGCGCATCTGGCCCGCGACCAGGTCAGGATTGAGCCGGTCGGGCTCCGAGAACACCACGTCGAAACCGATCGCCACCGCGCCGTGACTGGTGAGGTTGGCGATCATGTCGGCGACCCGCGTGCGCGGCCATGGCCACTGGCCGAATTTGGCAAGGCTCTTGTCGTCGATGTCGACGATGGTGACCGGCCTCACCCCCTTCTTGTCGCGCGGGTCGACCAGCTGGAACATGTCGAAGGTGCGCAGCCGCAGCTCCTGCACCGGCGGCGGATCCCAGACCCGCAGACCTGCGAACACGACCAGCAGCGCAAGGCACAGCAGCCGCGCCAAGCCGAACTTTCGCGTGAACCACCGGCGCAGGATCTTGAGACGTTTCATATCAGTCGCGCTTCCTGCCGCGCATCGCGTCCGTTCGAGCGATCATGGAGCCTCTCCGCGCGGTTGGCCATTGTCTGATGGCGGAGGATTATGGATTTTTTGCCGCGGTCAAGCTCCGCGTTCCGGCCGGGCGGGTCCGGCGTTCATCAGGTGATGTGGAAGATGAAATCGCTGGCCTTGAGATTTGCGGCGATAACGCTCTTCAGCAACAGCTGCTCGTTCTCCGTGATCGGTCCGCCCTCGGGGTGACTGATCTGCTGATGCCAGGTGACCAGCGTGTCGCCGGTGCCCTGCTGCTGCACGATTGTGAGATTGCCGATGGAGCCGACATCCGAGAACTGGCGCAGGTCGATCTTGTCCAGGCCCTCGATGAAATCGGTAATGGTGTGCGAGGCGTCGCCCCCGCCGAAGCCCGGCGCGAACACGAACTGATCCTTGCCGCCGCCGCCGGTCAGCGTGTCGCCGGTCGTCGGCGCGAAGATCACGTCCTTGCCGCCGGTGCCGGTCAGGGTGATGCCCTGGCTGGTGTCGCCAGCCTCGTCGAAGATGAAGTTGACGGTGTCGTAGGCACCGGTGGTCTTGTCCGTCACGGTGAGCGCGATCCGGTCCTGGTCGGGTGCCGGATCGCCCGGAGAGTAGGTCACACCATTCTCGAACGCTGTGTTGATGTCGTCGAGCGAGCCCGACGCCGGCGACAGATCGACGCTGCTGCCCGGCGCATGCAAGGTCGACGCCGCGACCGTAAAGTCATCCGTCGACGCGCTGGAATCGGTGTCGCTGACCGAAAGATTGAAGATGGTGTCGGTGCCTGCCTCGCCATTGTGCGAGACGTAGAAATGATCGGTGTCGATGACCGGTCCGCCGGGGGGCGCGGTCACGCTGGTTGAAATCGTGGCGGTCTTGTCCGAGACCGGCGCGGTGCCGTCGGTGCTCATCGCGGTGATGTCAGTCGTCGTCGCCGGCGAAGCGGAGGTCGTGATCCCCCCGGTATAGGTGTCGTCGAGGGCGTGGACGCCGAGCGCGGCCGGCGTGCCGTTAAAGCCATCGGCGGGCAGGAAGCGGATCAGCGTATCGGTGCCCAGCACCAGCGCCTGTGTGTCGCTGACCGAACCGATGTCGACCCACTGATGGGTGCCGGCGAGCTCGTACTGCCAGACGCCGTCGGCGGACGATGCCGTGTCCGAAGTGACCGCGATGGCCTGGAAGCTCGAGCCGTCGTCGACGTCGTGGAATTTGCCTGCGAAGAGGTCGCTGACGGCGCTTCCGGCCGGATCGCTCTCGTTGCCGGCGACGGAGGCGAGCGTGGTGCTGTCGAGCGTCGGCGCGTCGTTACTGCCGGCGATGTTGATCGTGACGACGCCATTGCCGGTGCCGGTCGGCGTATGGCTGTCGTCGGGCACGATGGTGTATTGCAGCGACAGCGTATGGCCCGCGGCCAGGAAGTCGAAGGCCTGGCTGCTGGAATTGAAGTCCCAGGTGAACTGGGCGTGGGTTGCCGTGCCGTTCAGGATGTCGCCGGACTGCACGGTGAGATAGTTCAGGAGGTCTGCGTTCGACAGCCCGTCGATGCCGTCGGTTTGCAAGGTCCCGTCGAGATAGACCGAGAGGTGATCGAGCGCGACCGTGACGTGATCGGTGGCGTCGGCGTCGGACACGGTGAGCGTGCCGGTCGCGCCGAGCCCCGAATTGGTCTCGCTCAGGTCGGCGCCGGCACTGTCGCCGGCCTTGGCCGCGATCGCCGGGGCGTCGTTCGCGCCTGATATCGTGACGGTGACCTGGGTCGTGTCGGTCTTGTGGCCGTCGTCAAGCGTGATGGTGGAGACCACCGTCGCGGTCTGGCCCTGCCCGAGGAAATCCAGCGAGCCGTCGGCGATCGAATAGCTCCAGCCGACGGTGCCGTTGTTCTTGCCGGTCAGTTGCAGCGACAGCGCGTGTTCGAGCGCGCTGATCTCGTCCGGCGTCAGCGTCAGAGCGGTGTGGTCGGCGGCGAGCCAGGTCACGTCCTGATGGGTGACCGTCGCCGTCGGCCGGTCGGTCAGGTCGACGTCGGTGAAGGCGATCGAGCCGGTCGCGGCAGGCGACGGATCGTATGTCGTGGAGGCGCCGGTGGTGTCGGCAAGCTCGGAGACGCTCGCGGTCAGCGTCGCGCCATCGGTGGTGAATTTGGGCGCGTCGTCGGCGGCGTTGACCGTGATCAGCGTATGATCCGTGCCGTCATTGCTGCCCGCAAAGGTCGCGTGGCTGTAGTCGGCACCGGTCAGGGTCAGACTGATGTGGTGCCCTGCGGCGTCGGTGATCGTCAGCGTGCCGCCGGTGCTGGCGTCGTCGTTGGCGACGTAGGCCGCACTGGTGCCGAGGCCATAGTCGATGCTCGACAGGTCGATCTTGTCTGTCGACGCCAATCCCGCGATCGATCCGCCGAAATCCGTGGTCTGGATATCGAGCTCGGCGCCACTGCCGCCGAAGGTGACCGTCTGCGACACCGCGGCGTCAACCACGAGCGTCGCGCCGGTGTCGATGGTGACCGAGCCGGAGCCTGACAGCGACCCGAACAGCGACAGCGTCCCGTCGGTGTGGATCTCGATCGTGTTGGTATTGGTGATATTGCCGGTGATCGAGGCGGAGCCCCAGCTCTCGATCTTGCCGGAGTTGGTGATGCCAAACGCCACCCCGTCCGCACTCGAGACCGAAGCACCGTCGTGGAGGTCGATCTCACCGGCATTGTCGATCTTGGACAGCGTGCCGAACACGCTGGTGCCGGAGACGGTCCAGGTGCCGGCCGTGTTGTTGTCGAACGTGGCACTGGCGACCGAGATGTTGCCGTTGATGTGCCCGCTGTTGTTGATCGTGACCGCGCCGCCGGTCTCGGCGATAGCGTAGGTTGTCGAGGTCACGCTGCCGGGGGCATCGGGTCCGATCGTGCCGGTATTGTCGATCACCGCCGCGCCGGTCGTGTTCTCCTGGACGAAGATCGCGTAGTGACCGCTCGCTCCCACGACCGAGCCGGTATTGGTGATATGTGTCGAGCCGGTCGCGCTTGCATCGTTCTGGGTGACGACGATGCCGGCCGTTCCCGTGGCGGTGAGTTCGCCGTCATTGAGGATGGTGACGTTGCTCTTGCCGGTCGCCACAACGCCCAGAGCAACCGCGCCTGTGGCCGAGCCCTCGTTGGTGACGCTCACATCGCCGCCGCCGTGATCGGAGGCACGGATCGCGTTGCCGGCGGCAGTGATCGACGAGGCCTTGCCGGTCGAGACCGTGACGTTGCCGGCGCCCCAGGTGAATGCCTCGATGCCGAAGCCAGCGTCGGCCGTGATCGTGGCATCGCTGTCGACGATGACATCGCCATTGACCGCGCCCGAGAAGGTGGCGTCGCCGCCCGGCTTGTAGCCGGCGATGATCCCGCCCGGCGTGGCGCCATCGTTGTTCAGCGTGCTGCCGGAATGGATCGTGCCATGCGCCTCGACGGAGATCGTGCTGTGCAGATCGCTTCCGATCGCTGTCGCATAATTCACTGCGACGATGCCCGAGCTGCCCGACGTGATGCTGTCGCCCGTCGCGAGCGTGACGGCGATGTCGCCGGCATCGATGCTGTAGGCCTTGACGCCGTAGGCCGTTGCACCCGAGATCGTGACGCTTGTGCCCAGCGTGACTGTGATGTCGCCGGTGCCACCGCTGAGGGCGGAGGCCTCGATGCCGTAGCTCTGAGTTCCGGACACGGAAATCGTGGTGCCGGCGAAGCTGGTCACCGTGACGTTACCGTTCCCGTAATTGTAGGCGTCGATGCCCGAGCCCGCCCCGGCGGTAATGTCGGCGTAATTATTGACAACGACCGTGCCGGTAACGGCGGTATTGGCACCGGTGCTGTTCGTCGAGCCAGTATAGCCGGCCTGGATGCCAGCCGGCGGATTGCCAGCCAGGTTTGACGTGCCGCCAGAATGGATCGAGCCATGCGCGTTGACAGTGATGGTGCTGTCGTTCCCACTGTCGAGCGAGGTCGCCCGGTTGACGGCCACGATACCGGAGCTTCCCGAGGTCACGACACTGCCGGCCTCGGTCGCGACGGCGATGTCACCGGCACCATAGCTACGCGCACGGATGCCGTAGGTCGAGCTCGCCGTGACGTTGCCGCCGGCGTCGATGCTGATGGCGCCATCGCCTTGTGTCGTCGCATCGATGCCGAAGGCACCGCCGGCCGCCCCGCCAAGCTGGGTGATCGAGATGTCGCCGGCGTTCGCGGCATTCAGATTCTCGACCAGAATGCCTTCCGAATTCGCGCCAGTGCCCGTCGCCTTACCGGTGAGATTGTCGATCGTGATGTCGCCTACGCCGGTCGCGCTGTCGCGCAGCGTGATGCCGTTGCCGGCCAGGCCCGTGACGTCCTTTGTCGCCGTCAGCGAGATGTCGCCGGTGCCGTTCTGAATGACAACGATGCCGTTGGCCGCGCCGTTCAGCGTGCCGGTCGGCGTGAGGACGATACTCGCGGGCTTGAGGGATGTGCCGCCCGACGCCGTGAAGTCGAGCGCGTCGTTGATCGAGGTCGTAATGTCGGCCGCGCCGGTGACCGTGAACGTGCCGCCGGTCGACGACTGGCCGGTAATGGTGCCGGTGAAGCCGAGACTGCTCTTGTCGAGCTGGAGCGTATCGGCGCCGCCGGCAAAGGTGACGGTCTGCGCGTCAGCACCGGCAAGCTCCAGCGTCGCCTTGTCGTCGATAATCAGCTGGCCCACGCCGGTGAGCCCGCCGGAGAGGTTCAGCGTGCCGGCCTGCACCTCGATGAAGCCGGTGTTGGTCACGACGCCCGAGATCGTGTTGGCGTTGGAGACGCTGAAGATATGGCCGGAGTTGCTCAGCTGACCGCCGTTGATCGTGACGATATCGGACAGATAGAGCTTCGAGCTGCCATCGACCGTCACAGTCCCGCCGTCGTTGGCGACGGTCAGCGACGTCAGCTTCAGAATGCCGCCGCCAATTGCCTTGATATCGGCGGTGTTGACGATCTGCTCGCCGGAGATGTCCAGCTCGCCGCCATTTGCCTGGAGCAGCTGGTGGTTGGCGAGGGTGTGGACGATAGCAGGATCGATCGTCAGCGTGCCGCTGGTGACCGTGGTCGTGCCGGTGTTGGTGATGTCGGCGTTGCTGATAGCGCTGGTGCCGAAGGATTCCAGCGTGCCGGCAAGCGTCACGGTGCCGCCGTCGATCGTCGCGGCGGAAAGATCGAGCGTCGAGCCCGACTCGATCGACACGGCCCCGTCGGTGTTGGTCACGTCAGTCGAGATCAGCTTCAGCGTGCCGTCGTTGATCGCGCCCAGCGTGCCGGTATTGGTGACGGCCTCGGTGTTGATGTCGAGCTCGGCATTGTTGGCCCGGATCGTGCCGCCGTCATTGCTGATCTTGGGGGTGGAGCCCGTCGCCAGCAGCGTCAAGAGCCCGCCGAGCGTCGATTCCAGCAGATAGCTGTTCGAGATGTTGGCGTCGGTCACCGCTGTGGTGCCGGACGAAGCGAGCGTCCCTGCGATCGTGAGCGCGCCGCCCGTCAGGGTGGCGCCGACCAGCGTCAGCTTCTTGTCGGCCTCGACCTTGACGGTGCCGTTGTTCGTGATCTTGCTTGCCGACACGGTCGCATCGTCGAATGTCAGCGTGATGTCGCTCGCAACCGCCACAGTGCCCTTGTTCAGGGCCGCGTTGCCGTCGATCGTGCTGTCGCCGGTGACGTTGATCATGCCGCCCGACGGGCCGCTGTAGTTATTGATGGCGCCGCCGGATATTTCGGTGCCCGCGAGGGTCAGGA
>NZ_LBJX01000004.1:140392-140672 GCF_028128895.1 Bradyrhizobium sp. CCBAU 11434 | reverse complement strand
GAATTGTCGGTGATAACCGAGCCTGCGACCGTGATGCCGTCCAGGGTCAGCTTCGCATCGGCCGTGACCGCGCTCGTGCTCAACGTCGCGCCGCCGTCGATCTTGCTCGCGACCGTGACGTCGATGGTGCCCGAGCCGTCGATGGCCCCGCCCGAGATCTCGGTGTTCGACAGCGTCAGTGTCTGACTGCCGTCGACCTGCACCGTGCCGATGTTGGTAACGACGTCATTAAGCAGCGTCGCCGCGCCTGAGATCTCCAGCGTGCCGTTGTTGGTGACCG
>NZ_LBJX01000004.1:0-140252 GCF_028128895.1 Bradyrhizobium sp. CCBAU 11434 | reverse complement strand
GGCCACCCTGGATCTTCGCGCCGCCCTGCAGCTTGACGGTATCGTCCAGCTCGATGCTGCCCTTGACGGTGATGGCTGTGCCATCGACCGTCATCGCATCGAGCATCAGAGCCTGGAGGTTCTCGACCGTGACGAAGCCGGCGCTCAGCGTTGCCCCGCCGTCAATCGCGCTGTCGCCGGTGACGTCGATCGTACCTGGTCCGGCGATCGAGCCACCGCTGATCTCCGTGCCTGACACTGTCAGCGTCTGACCAGCATCGACCGACACCGTGCCGTGGTTGGTGACGATATCATCCAGCAGCGTCGCGGCGCCCTCGATCTCTAGCGTGCCGTTATTGACGATCGGGCCGCTTCCACCGACGGAGGAACCCTCCGAGAATTGCACCGGGCCGAGGGCAAAATCGTTCAGCGAATAGCTCGCGCTGGTCAGGATGAACTTGACCATGGCGATGTCAGCACTGCTGCCGACCAGGTCGATGAAGATCGCCGACCCGTCGCTGTTACCGTTGCTTACGCCGTCTTTGCTAACAGTACCGATTACGTTGCCGCCCAGATCATAGGCAATGATCTCGGCGGTGAAGCTTCCGTAGTAATCGGCCTGGATTTGCGCCCCCGCCGAAGAGACCGGCGCGGCGAACTTAATGGTGATGTCGGGGCCGGCCCCACGATCCCACAGCAGATGGGTTCCAGGCGCAAAATTCCCGAACCAGCCATAGCCTTGGTCACGCAGCTCAAAGGAACCGCCAGCGGAAGAGACCGTGCCGCCGGTGCCGTCGGTCGCGACGACCTGCTGCGGACTGCCGAGCACGGTGAATGACGTGCCGAGCTGCCCCCAGTTGAACTCCACCGTGGCGGGACTTCCGCCCTTGGGAGCGAAAACGCTCGAACTACCCTGGATCACCGCACCGCCGGTCAGCTTCACGGTGCCGCCGATCGTGATGCTGCCCTTGTCCGAGATCGTCGCGCCATCGACCGTTGCGGTATCGAGCGTCAGGGTTGTGCCCGCCTCGACTGTTACCGTGCTCGTGCTCAGCGTCGCGCCGCCGTCGATCTTGCTGGCACCGGTGACGTCGATCGTACCTGTGCCGTCGATGGCGCCGCCTGAAATCTCCGTGCCCGACAACGTCAGCGCTTGACCGCCGTCGACCTTGACCGTGCCGTGGTTGGTGACGACATCGTTAAGCAGTGTCGCCGCGCCTGAGATCTCCAGCGTACCGTTGTTGGTGACCGGGCCGCCCTGGATCTTGGCGCTGCCCTGGAGCTTGACGGTGTGATCGAGCTCGATGCTGGAATTGTCGGTGATGACAGAGCCCGAGACCGTGATGCCGTCCAGCGTCAGCTTTGCATCGGCCGTGACCGCGCTCGTGCTCAGCGTGGCACCGCCGTCGATCGTGCTCGCGACCGTGACGTCGATTGTGCCGGCGCCGTCAATGGCTCCGCCCGAGATCTCGGTGTTCGACAACGTCAACGTCTGGCTGCCGTCGACCTGCACCGTACCATGGTTGGTCACGACGTCGTTGAGCAGTGTCGCGGCGCCCGCGATCTCCAGCGTGCCGTTGTTGGTGACGGGGCCGCCCTGAATCTTGGCACCGCCCTGCAGCTTGACGGTGTCATCGAGCTCGATGCTGGCACTGTCGGTGATGACGGAGCCTGAGACCGTGATGCCGTCCAGCGTCAGCTTGGCATCGGCCGTGACCGTGGCGATGCTGAGCGTGGCGCCACTGTCGATCGTGCTGGTGCCGGTGACATCAATGTTGCCGGCGCCCTTGACGGTGCCGCCGCTGATCGTGGCGCCGTTCAGGGTCAACGCGGCATCGACAATGACGTTGCCGCTGGAATTATCGACAGTCGATCCCGGACCGATCGCGAGTGCGCCTGTGAGCACTTCGATGGTGCCGGCATTGGTGACGGCCTCGCCGTTCAGCGCATTGCCGGTGCCGGTCACGTTGAGGGTACCGTTGTTCGTCAGCTTGCCGTTGCTCAGCACCCCGTCGCCGGTGAGATCGATCTCGCCATTGTTCGTGACGGTACCACCCTTGGGGATGCTCGTTATGGTGAGCGTACCGCCGCCGCTGTCGCTCTCAGCATGGACCACCGGCGTTCCCGGGAGGATGGTAATCGCACTACCGTCGATCGTTGCACCATTGATAGTCAGCTTGCTGCTGACATCGATCTTGACGTCGCCGGCATTGTTGATCCGGGAGCCCTGGTCGATCGTCAGCGCGTCATGTGCAAATACTTCGATGAGACCGCCGGCGCTGTTGAAACCGGTTTCGCTGGCGAACTCCACCGCGCCCTTGACGTTGACCACGCCGGAATTGTTCAGCGTGCCGTTCTCGATCAGGTTGATGCCGTCGAGCTCCAGCGTGCCGGAAACATTGACCGTGCCGCCGTCGATCGTCACGGCGTTCGCGACCAGCGTCGCGAGGGAGCCGACCTGCACGGTCCCGCCGGCATTGGCAATGCCGGTATCCAGCGTCAGCGTGCCGCCGAAAAGGTTGATGGTGCCGGAATTGACGATGGTGGTCAGCGTGTCGATCACACCGCCCGCGTCCAGCGTCAGCGTGCCGGCGTTGGTGATCGTGGCGGTATTGGTAACGACCACGCCGGTCTTCGGCCTGGTGATCGTCTCGACATCGATCGCGCCGCCGACGAAAACGGTACCGTCTGCCGCATTGGTGAACTTCGCATCGGCATTGAGCGTGAGCGCGCCCGCGAGCGTCAACGTGCCGTGGTTGATCACCTGCGGCGCCGTGTGGTCCACCGTGGTGTCGTAATCGTCCATCGTCAGCGACTTGCCGAAGGCCGCGACGTCGATCGTGACGGGGTAGGACGGCGTCAGACCGTGCAGCTGATCGGTAATGACGATAACATCGTCGTTGCTGGTCGGGACCGTGCCGGTTTCCCAGTTCGCGGCGTCCTTCCAGAAACCGCCCGAGGGCTGGTTCGTCGCGATCCAGACCACCGCCGGGGCGTCGGTGCCTGTGATCTTGACGGTGATGGTCTGCTGCGAGGTCGCATTGTGCTCGTCAGCGACCGTCACGGTGTAGACCAGCGTCAGCACTTCGCCCTTGGGGATGAAGTCGGCGAGGTAGACGGGCAGATCGGCCAGCGACCAGTTGATGGTGCCGGTGCCAGTGCCGGTTGAATCGAGGCCGCCCGCGATCGCAACCGACATGGCGCTCTGGAACGCGGCAAGCGGACCCGGCGGCACGGTGGTGCCGTCCGGCAGGCTCGCGCCGGTCAGCGCCACGGATACGGTGTGGGTGTCGGTGAGGTCGACATCCGTGAAGGTGAGGGTGCCAGTGGTCGGAACGTTGGTGGTGAGCGGCCCGCCCGGCACGCTGGTGCCACCCGAGAAGGTGATCGTCGGCACGCTGGTGGTGATCACCGGCTTGTCGTTGGTGCCGGTGACCGTGATGGTGATCGGGAGCTGCCTGGTTTCGGGCTGGACCGAGAAATTGTTGTTGACGCTGACGATGTAAGTCACCGTCAGCGTTTCGCCGTCGGCGAGGAAGTCGAAGGCGTGATCGGGGATCGTGTAGGTTAGGGTCGCAGAACCGTTGTTGTTGTTGCCGCCGTCGGCGACGACAGCGATCTTGATCTGCGTCGCCGCAATATCCTGCTTCTGGAGCGCAGTGAGCGAGGCGGTGACGTCGTGATGGCCGGAGTCCGTATAGGTTAATTTTGATGGATCGAGGTCCACCGACACCGTCGGCCGGTCGCCCAGGTTCTGGTCGACGAAGTTGACCCGGAAGATGATGGTGTCGGCAGGCACGGCATCGCCGGTGGTGTCGGCGCGGTCGCCGGTCGCATGCGCGTGCTCCGTCACGGCGAACGCGGTCACCACGTTGCCGTTGCCATCGAGGACGCTCGCGAAGGGTGCGCCGGGAATACGGTCGACCCCCTTGTCCGACCCGCCCTGCGCCAAATTGCCACCGGTGTTGACCGGATTGACGAAGGTCGCAGTCGCGGTGGCGCCGGTGTCCGTCTTGATCAGGACAATGTCGCCGTTCTGCGTGATCGAGTCGGTAGAGTTGTTGGTGAGCTTGGTGTTGGTGTTGTTGTCGGTGAACTTCAGCGTGAACACGTCGTTGATCAGCTTCTGCACGTCAGGCGACAGCAGCGCATTGGTGACCGAGACGTTGCCGCCGCTGATCTGGATCATCTGGCCGGCCTGGTTGACCGTCGCGATCGGCAGCAGCGTCAGCTTGTCGAACAGGATGTAGGAGCCGGTGGTGCCGTTCGGCTCGACCAGCACCTGGAAGTTCGCCTGCGGCTGCGGATCACCGCCGCCCGCGGGAACGACGAAAGCGATCTCGGTCAGCACCGCCGTGCCGCGGATGCCCATGGTGGCGACCGGCGTGTCGATCTTCATGTCGCCGTGCTTGGCGGTCTCGCCGGCGACGAAGGTGATGGTGCCCGCGACCAGGCTGAGCAGCGAGGAATTGTTCGACCCGTTGGGGTCGTAGACCATCTCGTTCAGCACCATCCGCGCGTTGGAGGACAGGCCGAACACGGTGCCGTCGATGAAGGTGATGCCGAGCGTTGAGTCCGAGCCGGTCGAGACCACGTCGCCCTTCTCGACGTTGTCGCCGTTATTGAGGATGACCGAGACGCCGTTGCGGACCACGGTCGCGCTGCCGGTCAGCTTGGTGACATGACCGATGACCTGCGCCACGGCGGCACCGGGCGCGGCCTGCGCGACCTGGACGTAGCCGGTGAGCGCGCTGACGATGTCGCCGGTGAGATGCGCGCCGTCGGGCGAGGCGATCGCCGCGCGCTTGTCGCCCCTAAAATAATCGTGAACGACGACATCGTGGCCGTCGTGCGAGAGCACGAGATCGAGGCCCGCGCGCTTGAACTCGCCGTGGAAGATCAGATTGGGGTCGGCGATGACGACCGCGCCGTCAGGCACGTGGCCGTGTGCCTTGGCGGTAAACGAATCGACGTGATCAGAGGCGGACGAACGAAAGCCCTGGCCATCCAAGGTGAGCGCGGCGTCAAATTTGCCAGCGTAATTCAACCGGGCACCGTGAAAAGTGTTAAAATCTAAGTAAGTATCGATCGCCTAAGCTTGCATAGCATTACCAAGTCCCTAGCGAAACCATCTATTGCTTGTGTGATTTCGTATCACTTGGCGGTGGAAGCCTATGCCTACGGCGACATCCCAAGATAAACTGAAGTATATCTTCCAGAGATTTCGCGTAAATCGTCGCTTTCTCAAGTCTATCTTCCACTAGATTACGTATTCCAACATATTAACCATTCATCGGATACTTGTGTCATCTTTTCTTCGTAGTACCCCGCGCCATACTGCGGCAAATACGGAGCTAAATCTGTGACCCAGCTAACAGAACCCGTGAAATTGCTGGTCATTAGCCATAGAAGCAGAATCGCTTCCCACAACTTCCGACTGCAATCCCGTCAGTCTCGCGGCAGCGCCCCTGATTTCGCCGGCCTGTAAAATTTTATGGAGTCCGGGAAGGGGCGGTTGAGCGTGCCCCACGCTAGTCGGCCCCCTGCCGCGCGCGTTAAGCAGAACAAAACGGCCCATCTCGCACTATCTCCGCGAAAGCAACAATCCCGGCACGTTCAGGTCGAGGGGGACCTGGCGAAGCCGGATAGGGGATGTCAGATGGAGACCGCTGCTCGCTCGCGCGCCTGGCGCGCTATCCTTGTGCTGTGCGGACTGATCCTGTTCGGATCGGCCGCCGATCTTCGCGCAGCCAGTTTGCTGTCACCGGGCGCAGGCGCGCTCATACGCAAATCTGCCGAGCCGTTCGGTGTGTTCGCTTTCGCCATTTCCAGCGGAGGCATGCGGCAGAAATGGCTTGGACTGAAGGAGAAGCTCGACGACGACATGGTGCAGCTGGCGCTGTGCGACGGCGACCGCGACAATTGCGCATCGCCCGCGGCGCTGAAGCTGCTCGCCATCGTCGACGAGGCCCGCACCCGCGACGGCCGCGCGCGGCTCGGCGAGGCCAACCGCGCCATCAACCTCGCCATCCGCGCCGAAAGTGACGGCGCCGAAGATATCTGGAGCTCGCCGCTGGAGACCTTCCAGCGCGGCGCCGGCGATTGCGAGGATTACGCCATCGCCAAGCTGGCCGCGTTGCGGCTTGCCGGTGTCGCCGCCGAGGACCTCCGCCTCGTCGTGGTGCGCGATATCCGCAACGGCGAAGGACACGCCATTGCCTCCGCAAGGCTCGACGGCCACTGGCTGATGCTGGACAACCGCCGCATGGCGATGGTCGAGGATGACGACGCGCGCAACTATCAGCCGCTGTTCGTGCTCTACCAGTCAGCCGTGCTGAGATATGTCGGCGAACCCGTGCGGCTCTCGGGTGTCGACAGCCAGCGCGTGTCGACCGGGGCGCATTGATCCATCGGGGCTCCGGCCCTTCACGTCAACCGTTCCGCCACACCCCATTCCGTCACGCAGCCTGGAACTGCTAGCATGGCTCCAACCATGCTGAGGACATTTGGAATGCGGTTCATCGTGTTGACTGTGCTGGCGCTGCTGGCGTTACCGGCGGCACCGGGTTTGGCGCAATCCGGCACAACCGCTCCCTCCATCGCCGACAGGCTGCCCCTGTTCGTCAACAACAATTGCCTGCAGATCCGCGATCCCGGCAATCAATTGTTCTGCGGTGACGCCGAACTCTCCGCCGCCGCCGAGAAGCTCTCGACCGCCGTCGAGGCGCGGCTCGCCCGCCTGCCCGATCGCCTGCCCGCGATCGAGGAAAACGCGATCTGGATCCGCCAGCGCAATCTCGGCTGCGGGATCGTCGGCCAGACCGCGATCCGCGATGACGATTTCGAACGCGTCAAGGCCTGCCTGCTCAAGGTGACCGAGGATCGCGCGGCGATCGTGCGTGATCCGGATTTCGACTGCCTCGCCGCCAACACCGCGGCCGGCGCGCTGATCTGTGCGGACCCGTCGCTGGCGCTGACCGAGACCGAGCTCAACAGCCAGGTGCTCGCACTGATCGGCAGGCTGGACCCGACCGCGGCGCGCTTTGCCTTTGCGGAATACGGCCGCTGGACGCGCGAGCGCGACCGCAAGTGCAATCTGGTCGGCAAGGAGAACGTGCCGCCGCAGGAGCTCGGCTCGGCGGAAGATTGCCTCGCCGACTATCTGAAGCAGAAGACCGACGAGATCGCCGCCGCGAAGGGCGATCCGAAGAAGGTGTTCGGCCGGCAGGTCGCGGCCAAGGAGCCCGACACCGACGCCGTCGATTTCTGCGCCGCGCGCATCCACGCCGCCAATTCGTGCGGCAGTTTCCTCCGCATCAACCGCGTCTACGCACTCGACAGCCAGGTGAATGACCAGGAGGCGCAAGTCACCGGCGAGATCGAGATGGTCGTGCTGGCGCCCTTCACCACCTGCAGCAAGGTCGCGTCCACCTGCACCGGCACCTGCTGGGACGCCAGCACCGGCCTCCCGCAACCCGGCGCCGCCAACAGGGAGCGCTCCGCAGCCGCTTTCAACGTCACGCGCCGCCTGCGGATCCAGCGCACCTTTGCCTTCGTGAAAGCAGCCGACGGCTGGCGTTGCCGGGAAGACGAACTGGCGCCGGTGAACTCAGGCACCGCGGGCGGGGGATCGTAGCCGCTCTTTACGGATCGCCGCCAAAGCGCGATGAGATTGGGCTGAATCGTCGTCGCGCTTTAGCTCTTTGTTTGAGCATGATCTTTTCGGAGAATCGCTTCACACTCTTCCGGATCATGCTCTAGGCTCCCATTTGCAGGTGACCGCATTTGCGGCAGCGCGATTCACGAGGCCGAAACATGTTCGGGTCATGGTCGCGACCGATGCAAAACCTGTTAGTGTGGCCGTCATGAAGCGGGATAGCTCGGCGCTCGAAGTCCGAGGGTTAACGAAGCGTTTTGACCGCGTGGCGGTCGATAGCCTCGATCTCACCATTCATGCCGGCGAGTTCTATGCGCTGGTCGGGCCCAACGGTGCCGGCAAGACCACCACTTTGCGCATGGTCGCGGGCCTGCTCAGGCCCGATGACGGCGGCGTCTCGATCTTCGGCATCGACGCGCTCGCCAATCCCGTCGCAGCCAAGCAAGTGATGGCATGGGTCTCGGACGAGCCGATGATCTATGACAAGCTCACCCCGCTCGAATATCTCGAATTCGTCGCCGGCCTCTGGGGGATTGCGCCCGCGATCTCGAAACCGGTCGCCGAGGAGCTGGTGAGCTCGCTCGGGCTCGAGCCGCACCGGCACGAGCGCTGCGAAGGTTTCTCCAAGGGCATGCGCCAGAAGGTGGCGCTCGCCGGCGCGCTGGTGCACGATCCCCGCCTCATCATTCTCGACGAGCCGCTGACGGGACTCGACGCGGTCTCGGCCCGCCATGTGAAGGGACTGCTCGGCGAGCGCGTCCGCGCCGGCTGCACCGTGATCATGACGACGCATATTCTCGAGGTCGCCGAGCGTATGGCCGACCGCATCGGCGTGATTGCCGCGGGCCGTCTCGTCGCAGAGGGCACGCTGACCGAGCTGCGCCAGCAGAACGGCCATGCGGACACGACTCTCGAAGATCTCTTCATCGCCTTGGTGACACTCCAGGACGCCGCATGAGCTCGGCGACCGCGCTCTCCTGGTTTGCCCGTCACGAGCTCCGGCTCGCCTGGCGAGAATGGTTCGCCATGATGACGGGGGGCCGGCGTCGGCGCGCCCGCGCCGCTGTGATTGGCCTCTTGTTCTTCGCCGCATTGCTGCATGTGCCGGCCTGGGCAGTGATCGGACGCTTCGCCAATCTGCAATTGCCGCTCGACAAATCCTCACTGATCGTGATCTCGGCGACGATCTTTCTCGCCTGGACCTTGATGCTGTCGCAGGCGATCGAATCGGTGACGCGGGTGTTTTACGCCCGCGCCGATCTCGACCTCATCATGTCCTCGCCGGCAACGCTCGCCAATCTGTTCTCGGTGCGCATCGCAGCGATCGCGCTCACCGTCACGGTGATGGCGCTACTGTTCTCGACGCCGTTCATCGACGTGCTGTTGATCGGCGGCGGCGTGCGCTGGCTTGCGGCCTTCGGCGTGGTCGTCGCGATGGGGCTGTCGGCGGCGGCGATCGCGATTGCCGTCACCATCCTGCTGTTTCGCCTGATCGGCCCGGCGCGGACGCGCTTCGTCGCCCAGATCCTGGCCGCGATCATCGGCGCCGGCTTCGTGATCGCGCTCCAGGTCGCGGCGATCATCTCCTATGGCACGCTGTCGCGCTTCACCATCCTGACCTCAGGCACCCTCGCCGCGCACGCGCCCGATATCGACAGCATCTGGTGGTGGCCGGCGCGGGCCATCATGGGTGACGTCGAGGCGCTGCTGCTGCTCCTCGCCCTCGGGCTCATGTTGCTTGGATGCGTGATGGCGATCTTCTCAGGCCGCTTCGCCGACACGGCGATCGACGCCGCCGCCTACGGCACATCCAGCCGCAAGCGCGCCAAGGAACGTCCGTTCCGCGGCGGCTCGCGACAACAGGCGCTGCGACGCAAGGAGTTCGTGCTGCTCTGTCGCGATCCCTGGCTGATCTCGCAGACCCTCATGCAACTGCTCTATCTGGTGCCGCCGGCGCTGCTGCTGTGGCGCAGCTTTGGCGACAGCTCGGCGGCGCTGACGCTGATCACGCCTGTGATCGTGATGGCGGCAGGACAGCTCGCCGGCGGGCTGGCCTGGCTGACGATCTCGGGCGAGGACGCGCCTGACCTGGTCGCGACCGCGCCGCTGACGCCGACGAGCGTCATCCGCGCCAAGATCGAGGTGGTGCTGATCGCGATCGCCATGATCTTCTGCCCGTTGGTGGTCGCGCTGGTCTTCGCTTCGCCATTCCAGGAGGCGATCACGGCGGCCATGATCATCGTCAGCGCCGCCTCGGCCACCGCGATCCAGCTCTGGTTCCGCGTCCAGGCCCGGCGCAGCCAGTTCCGCCGCCGCCAGACCTCGTCGCGGCTTGCGACCTTTGCCGAAGCCTTCTCCTCGATCGGCTGGGCCGCCACCGCCGCGCTGCTGCTGACGCTGCCGACCGCCGGCATCGTCAGCGGCCTGATTACCGCCGGCCTGGTCGCGATGACCTGGAAATTCAGCCCAAAGCACGAGTAAAGGCGGCAGCAACGGTGCGACACTGACGCGCTGTTGATCGCGTCCTGTTGGCGACACGCTGGATTGCACGCTAGACTTTGCCTTGAAGTCATCGGGGACGGGATCATGCGGCGATTGATTTCGGCGGCATTTGCGCTGTTGAGCGCGTGTCTCTCACCTGCCCTCGCCCAGCAGCCGCCTCAGCGCAGCGAATGCCTGGCGATGGCGAACGCCGCGCCTCGCGCGATGCCGGTCGCGTTCCGGCAGGCGGCTGCCGCGCCCGAGGTCGAGATCACCTATGCCGGCCACTCCACCTATTTCATCGATACGCCGGGCGGCGTGCGCATCGCGACCGATTACAGCGGCGCCTATCAGGTCGGCCGGCTGCCGGACGTCGTCACCATGAACCGGGCGCACAGCACGCACTATTCCCTCAATCCGGACAAGCGCATTCCCCACGTTCTGCATGGCTGGGGCGAGGACGGCAAGCCGGCTGCCATTTCGGAGCGCATCGGCGACACCTTCATCCGCAACGTCACCACCGACATCCGCCGCTATTTCGGCGACGATTCCGGCACGGACATGATCCGCGACGGCAATTCGATCTTCATCTTCGAGGTGGCGGGCCTCTGCATCGGCCATCTCGGACATCTCCACCACAAGCTCGACGACAGCCACTTTGCCCAGATCGGCCGGCTCGACATCGTCATGGTGCCGATCGATGGCACATACACCATGTCGCTCGATGGCGTCTCTGACATCACCAGGCGCTTGCGCGCCTCCGTGGTGCTGCCGATGCACCGCTTCGCCACCCCGCTCGCCGAGTTCATGCAACGCATCGGCAAGCAATTCGAGATCGACCGCCGCACCGAGCGCTCCTTGCGAATCTCGCGGGATACGCTGCCGACGACGCCGACGGTGATCATCCTCGACGGGGTCTGACGCGCAATTTTCTCCAAGCCGGCTGCCGGCCGATCGTGCTGGTCTCCTTGGCAGACAGGAGATCGACATGACCGACTTTGCGCGATTTTTGCACGCGGACGGGCCCAACCCTGAACACGCGGCGGCGCTTCAGCTCTATGGCCAGTTCGTCGGCGATTGGGACGCCGAGATTACGGCCCAAGGCGCTGATGGAACGAAGCACACCGCGCCCGGCGAGATCCATTTCGGCTGGGTGCTGGAGGGGCGCGCCGTGCAGGATGTCTGGATCATTCCCCGTCCCGCAGGCAGCCCCGCCTTTCCGATCGCCGGCAATTGGTACGGCACGACGCTGCGGGTCTACGATCCCAGCATTTCCGCGTGGCGGATTTCCTGGGTCGATCCTGGGCGCTGTGTGTTCCGTCAGCAGATTGGCCGTCCGCGTGGCGAAGATATCGTGCAGGAGGGCACGACCGAAGCCGGCGACCTCACGCGCTGGAGTTTTACCGAGATCACCGCGGACTCCTTCCACTGGCTCGGCGAGGTCAAGAACGCGGCGGCGACCGATTGGCGGCTGGTGGTCGATGTGAGAGCGACGCGAGGCAAGGGCTGACGCCAACGCCGTTGTGCTCGCGACGGAGGGCGCGGTTGCACAAGGCGCGCTGCCGCGCAGCCAAATGAGGTGCTAGGCTCCCGCCATAAAAACATGAGGGAGCGAATGTCGATGGCTGCAAGCGGTCTGCCCGCCAACACCAGCGGGCTCTTCGTTGAACCGCGCGAGGACTGGCTCGCGCAACATCAGGAAGAGATCATCGATCCCTCCAGGCCGATCGTCGATCCGCATCATCATCTGTGGAATCGCGGCCATCGCTATCTTATCGAGGAGATGGCCGCCGACATCGCCTCCGGCCACAACGTCATCGCGACCGTCTATGTCGATTGCCGCTCGATGTACCGCGCACACGGACCCGAGGCGTTCCGGCCCGTCGGCGAGGTCGAGTTCGCCAATGGCGTCGCGGCGATGAGTGCGAGCGGCGGTTACGGCAGGGCGGCGATCTGTGCCGGCATCGTCAGCCATGTGAACCTGCTGCTCGGCGATGCGGCGAGGCCCGTGCTCGAGGCGGAGATCGCCGCCGGCAATGGCCGCTTCCGCGGCATCAGGCATTCGTCCGCCTGGGACCAGGACCCCGTCGTCGCCGGCATGTATGCGAACCGGCCGAAGGGATTGTTGCAGGATCCGACCTTCCGCAAGGGCTTTGCCTGTCTTGCACCGCTGGACCTCAGCTTCGACGCCTGGCTGTTTCATCCGCAGATCGGCGAGCTCACTGAACTCGCGCGCGCCTTCCCCGACACCAGGATCGTGCTCGACCATTGCGGCGGGCCCGCCGGGGTCGGCCGCTTTGCCGGACGGCGCGAAGAGGTGTTTCCGGAGTGGCGCGCCTCGATCCAGGAGATCTCCCGTTGCGAGAACGTGGTGGTGAAGCTTGGCGGGCTCGCGATGTGCCTGCTCGGCTACGACTTCCATCTGCGCGAGCGACCGCCGTCATCGGAGGAGCTTGCCGCGGCGTGGAAGCCTTATGTCGAGACCTGCATCGAGGCGTTCGGGCCGAAGCGTGCGATGTTCGAAAGCAATTTCCCGCCCGATAAAGGCCAGTGCAGCTATCAGGTGATTTTCAACGCCTTCAAGCGCATCGCGGCTCCCTTAAGCGATGCGGAGAAGACCGCACTGTTCTCCCAGACTGCGAAGGACTTTTACCGGCTCGAACTGCCGTCATGATGCAAAGAGGGGCCGGGATGTTGATCCCCGCCCCTCTTTCGTCGTGGCCGCTGGGAAGCGTCCTTGAATTTGATGAGGATTAGCCGGCACCCATAAGCGTCGCTGGACGACGTTCGCCGGGGGACAGGAACATGCGCTTGAGCTTGTTGACGACGCGGATCATGAAGCCGATCACGGCCGGGTTGGTCTTGCGGCAGAAGGCGATCTTCTTGACATGGCCTTCGACATGCCATTTGGCATGCGCACCGTCGCGGAAGAAGATCACATCGCCGACGCCGTAGCGCTTCGGCGGCATGCCGTCGCTTTCGAGCACGATCGATCCTTCCAGGATCATGATCGTCTCGTCGAAATCATAGTACCAGTTGAAGCGGCCTTCGGTGCAGGACCAGATGATGGTCGAGGAGGTGCCGTCCGAGCTGGTCGAGAGGATGTGCGAGCGCGACACCGGGTTGCCTTCGATGATCCAGGCTGGCTCGATCGGCCGCAGCTCCAGATCCACGTTGCAACTACCAATTTCAATCAATGCCCGCGACATCTGCTTCCCCAGGAGGTACAATATGATTAACCGGGCTTAATCCCGGACTGTTTCGATGTTGGAACGCTAATAGCCGGCTTTTAATTCTTCCTTACGCAGGGACCGACAATCCACCGCAAGTTGCAGATGCGAACCTGTTAACGTCGCGATTCCCCTGCAAATTCGTGCACATGAACCCGTCTTTTCCGGGGTGCGACAAAGTGCGCGGAAAGATCGAAAAGGAGTCCATGATGTCCTTGACCCCGGAGGTGTTGACAGCCCAAGGCGAGGTCGTCGCCTGGCTCGGCAGCCTCGATGTCTCGTTCGCGCCGGACGAAGAGCCCTGGTTCACCATCGACGGCATCGACAGTCCCCGACAGATCGGAATTGACGCCTCAGGCGGCGCCTTGGTGCTGCTGCCGTCGCAACAAGTGCTCTACGTCTCATCGGAGGGACGCGCGGGCGTGATCGCCGAAGGCTTCGAGGCGTTCATCCAGCTCGTCGTTGCGCGCCCCTATTGGCTCGACATCCTCAAATTCTCTGCCGGTGGCGATCTCCGGGAGATGCGGCGCGCGGCGGATGCGCTTGAGGCGACACTCGACGACGAGGACGACATCAACGAGGCGAGAGAGGAAATCCGATCGCGCCTCGACCTGCCGGAGGCGGACGATCCGGTCGGCGCGCTCTACGACGCGGTCGCGGCGTCCGACGCCATCGTGCGGGCCACGGACGGCAGCCCGTTTACGACACTGTTCAACCGCTTCAGCATCGACAACAACCCGATGCTGCGCAACGCCGCGGCTTAAGAGGCTACGACACTGGCTAGTTCTTCACCTCTCCCCATCGGGGAGAGGTGAAGAACTCCGGGGGGCACGGACCTGGCTTACTTCGCCCACTCGCCCTTGCGGAACACCGGAACCTTGCTGCCGTCGGCCAGGATGCCGTCGATGTCGGTCTCGGCCGAGCCGATCATCCAGTCGATATGGATCAGGCTCTGATTGCCGCCTTGCGCGGCGATCTGCTGCGGCGTCAATTGAGCACCGTTGACGAAGCACTTCGAATAACACTGGCCGAGCGCGATGTGGGATGCCGCGTTCTCGTCGAACAACGTGTTGTAGAACAACAGGCCGCTCTGCGAGATCGGCGAGGAATGCGGCACCAGCGCCACTTCGCCGAGCCGACGTGCGCCTTCGTCGGTGTCGAGTACCTTGTTCAGCACCTCCGCGCCGCGCGAAGCCTTGGCATCGACGATCTTGCCGTCCTCGAAGCGCACCGCGATGTTGTCGATCAGCGTGCCCTGGTAGGACAGCGGCTTCGAGCTCACGACATGGCCATAGACCCGCCGACAATGCGGCGTGGTGAAGACCTCTTCTGTCGGAATGTTGGCGTTGCAGCTAATACCGTTCTTGGAGAGCGAAGCTCCGCCTTCCCATTCATGGCCGTCGGCCAGCCCGATGGTGAGGTCGGTGCCGGGACCCGAATATTGCAGCGCGCGGAAGCGCTGGCCGTTGAGCCAGTTGGTGCGCTCGCGCAGCACCGCATTGTGGCTTGCCCAGTTGGCCGGCGCATCCTCGCGATCGACACGGGACGCGGCGAAGATCGCGTCCGCAAGCTTGCCGATCGCAACCTCTTCCGGATCGTCCGGAAACACCAGCTTGGCCCACGCCGCGCTCGGATAGGCAATGATGTTCCAGTTGGTGTCGAAATTGACAATCTTCTCCAGCGCCGGCTGATAGGCGATGGAATTGGCCTTGCTCGCGCGCGCGACCTTGGAAGCGTCTTCGCCCGACAACAGCATCGGATTGTCGCCGACAATGGCGAGCCGCGCGGTGTTGTCCGAGAACGCCTTGGCCATGCCCTCGTAGAGCCAGTTGGCGGCGCGATCAAAGCTGTTGTCCTGGCCGTAGCGGTAACGCGCCAGCGTCATCTCTTCGTCGGAGAGGATCGGCGTCACGATACCGGCGCCGGCCTTGTAGGCGTGGACGGCGATTCGTCGCACCAGCGGCAGCGCGATCGCGGGCGCCGTCAGAAGAAGATCCTGTCCCGGCCGCAAGCCCAGTCCCACCTTCACCGCCACCTCGGCCAGCCGGTCGAGTTTCACGGGATCGATGGAAGTCGCGGAATTGCGTTGATCGGTCATGCCGGGCCCTCTGTCGGAATCTCTCTCGTTCAATCTAAGTCTAGCATCACGAGACACAAGTGTGCGAGCGCCTTGCGAGACCTTAAAGATACGCGGTTTCACGCATCTTGGTTTTCAACGCGTTGCCGATCTCAGCACCCGATCGACCATTTCAGGCGCAAGGCCGAGGTAATTTTTCGGTGAAGTGAGGGCCTCGATTGTGGCACGATCGATTCTGACAGAGACGCGGCTATCGGACGAAAGCGCATCCGCAAGGGTCAGGCCCTTCTCATTGGCCAGCCGGCAGGCATCGTAGACCACGTCATGCGCCTCCTGCCGTCCGATCTGCGGCGCCAGCCCCATCATGACCGCTTCGGCCACAATCAGGCCGCGACTAAGGGCGAGGTTGTCGTTCATCCTGGCCTCGTCCACGATGAGGCCGGCGAGCGCGAACTTCGCCTGGTGGAGGGCGCCTGCGGTCAGTACGAAGCTCTCGGGGATCGCGATCCATTCGGCGTGCCAGGGACCTGTGGCGCGCTCGAAATCCTGTACCATGGCATCCAGCATCAGGCCCGCCTGCTGGCGTACCGCCTTGCTTGCGGCAAGCATCAGCTCCGACGAGATCGGGTTGCGCTTCTGCGGCATGGTCGAGGAGGCGCCGCGCCCCTTGACGAAGGGCTCGTAGACCTCGGCGAACTCGGTCGAGGCCATGATCATGATGTCGAGCGCGATCTTGCCCAGCGAGCCGGTGACGAGCGCGAGGAAATTCACGGCCTCCGCAAACCCGTCGCGCGCGACATGCCATGTCGAGGCGGGAACACCGAGCTTGAGCTCGGCGCAGAGCGCCTCCTGCACCTCGAATCCCTTGTCGCCGAGCGAGGCCAGCGTGCCGGCGGCGCCGGCGAACTGGCCGACCAGGACGCGCGGCTTAAGTTGCGCAAGACGCTCGGCATGGCGGTCGAACATCGCAAGCCAGATCGCGGTCTTGTAGCCAAAGGTCACCGGCAGCGCCTGCTGGAGATGGGTGCGGCCGGCCATCGGCGTGTCTCGATGACGCTGCGAGAGGTCCGCGAGGATCCTTCGTAGCTCGGCGATATCGCGTTCGATGATCTCGAGGCCCGCGCGCAGCTGCAGCACCACGGCGGTATCCATGATGTCCTGCGTGGTGGCGCCCCAATGCACGTAACGGCCGGCCTCGCCGCATTGCTTCACCATCTGATGCACCAGGGGCAGGATGGGATAGCCGACGATGTCGGTCTCCTGACGCAACAGATCGAAGTCGAGCGCGGCGACGTTGGTCCGCGCCGCGATCTCGTCGGCGGCATCCTGCGGGATCACACCGCATCGCCCCTCCGCCTTCGCCAGCGCCACCTCGACCTCCGCATAGCGCGCGACCAGCGCAACGTCGGAAAACACGGCGCGCATCGCCGGCGTGCCGAAGGCATCGCGGAACAGCATGGAGTCGAGGACGGTGGTCGAGGCGGGAAGGGGCATGGGCGTTGCTTTGCGGCTGTTGTTGTGTGGGAGGCAGCTTACGCAGGCGGCAGTGTTCGGCAATGGACATTCACGGCTCGACACACACCAATGTCGTGTTGGCGAAAGCCAGGACGACGACGCGAGATTGTGCGCCGCCGCCTCGGTGATTTCTAACTCAGGTTGTATTCCTCCGCGCAAATGGCATAGCAGCCATCCGGTGTCGCGGTGAACCGTATTGACCTCCCGGCGGACTCACAGACTTCGAGTCGAAATCCATTTTGATTTCATCGTTGTCCGAAGTCGCTGTGAGCTCTGAGTTTTCGACGTGCAGTTTCTGTTCCGGGACCACCTTCTTGACACCGACCTGCGCGAACTGAGCCGCGAGCAGGTTCCCGTTTCCGTGGAACCGCAGGTTTTCGACCTCGTCGTTCACCTCATGGAGAACCGCGACCGGGTCGTCAGCAAGGACGAGTTGATCGACAAGATCTGGCACGGCCGCAGCGTCTCCGAATCGACCTTGACCAGCCGGATCAACGCCGCGCGCAAGGCGATCGGCGACAGCGGCGCGAACCAGTCGCTGATCCGCACCATTGCGCGAAAAGGCTTTCGCTTCGTCGGCAACGTCGAGACCAAGTCCGGAAGTGCAATGGTGGAACCGCGCGGCAGCGTCACGGCGTCGCACGCGATGCCCGCGATGCCCGCGCTACCCGACCGTCCGGCCATTGCCGTGCTGCCCTTCACCAATATGAGCGGTGACCGCGAGCAGGACTATTTCTCCGACGGCATCAGCGAAGACATTATCACCGCGCTGTCGAAACTGCGCTGGTTCTTCGTCGTCGCGCGCAATTCATCCTTCGTTTACAAGGGACGGGCCGTGCATCTCAACGAGATCGCGCGCGAGCTCGGCGTGCGCTACGTGCTCGAGGGCAGCGTGCGGCGAAGCGGTGGTCGCGTCCGCATCTCCGCCCAGCTCAACGACGTCTCGACCGGCGGTCATCTCTGGGCCGAGCGCTACGACCGCGAGCTCGCCGATATCTTTGCCGTGCAGGACGAGATCACCGACGCCATCGTCGCCGCGATCGAGCCGCAGCTTTACGCCGCGGAAAATTTTCGCGCGCAGCAGAAGCCGCCGGGCAGTCTCGATGCCTGGGACTTCGTGATGCGCGCGCTGTCGCATTACTGGCGCATCACGCGCGAGGACAATGCATCGGCGCAAAAGCTGCTCGAGCAGGCGATCGCGATCGACCCCGCCTACGGCAAGGCGCTGGGCCTGCTCGCGACCAGCCACATTTTTGGGGCGCATATGGGCTGGGCCGATATGGCCGGGACCGTCCCCATCGCGGAAGCCGCAGCGCTTGCCGCAGTGGAGGCTGATCGCGACGATGCCTGGGCCCATCACGGCCTCGCTTATACCTATCTGTTCCGCCGCCGTTTCGACGACGCGCTGGCGGCGTTCGAGCTGACGCTGATGCTCAATCCGAATTTCGCGATGGCGCACGCCTTCTACGGCGTTACGCTGTGTTATGCTGGACGATGGCAGGACGGCGATGCCGCGGCGCGCCGCGCGCTGCAACTCAGCCCGCGCGATCCGCTCGCGGCAATCTATTGCGGTGTTGCGGGCTATGCGCAGTTCATCGGCCGCAACTACGAGGACGCCATGCAGATGGCGCGGGAATCAATGCGGCAGCGGGCCGATTTCGTCGGCGCGCACCGCGTGCTGACGGCAGCCGCCGGCATGTCCGGCGATCCGCTGCTGGCCGCCTCCGCGCTGGAAGGCTTGCGCCGCACGCAGCCCGGCATTTCGCTCGCCTGGCTCACGCGAGAGCTGCCGATGCTGCGCGAAGAGGACCGCGCGCATTATCTGGAAGGATTTCGGCGCGCGGGGATGAGATAGTTGGCCACACCGACGGTGCACCCTCTCCCCTTGCGGGAGAGGGTGGATTCGATGCGGAGCATCGAAGCCGAGTGAGGGGCTCCATTCTCACGAACAGTTGTGCGATTGGAGAGTACCCCTCATCCGGCGCCATAGCCGAAGCTTCGCTTCGGCGCTCTCTTAAGGACGGCGGCCTAAGGCCGCCTATGCCACCTTCTCCCACAAGGGGAGAAGGAAGAGCAGAGTTACTCCTGCATCATCTCGCCGCTGCCGCCGAACTCGGCGGGAAAATCCTTCAGCTTGGGCAGGCCGTCGCGCATCGGCAGCACCGTCTCGGAATAGTTGACGTGGACGCCCGGAGCGAAGGCCAGCGTCGGGATGGTCGCCGTGAAGACGTCGATCAGATCGAGCGGCGGGTGATTGGTCATCAGATGACCGCCGCACCTCCTGCAATATTTGCGCTGGCTCAGCGGCGTTTTGGCGAAGGTCTCGACATTCTGTGCGCCCTCGGTAATGCGCACGGCTTCCGGCTTCCACAGGCTGAAGGCGTTCACCGGCCCGCCCGACCAGGAGCGGCATGAGCGGCAATGGCAATAGCCCATCGCGGCCGGCTCGCCCGTCACCTCGATGGTGACCGCGCCGCAGAAGCAGTGTCCGACATGTTTCATCTTGGTTTCTCCTGAGATGGCTTGGAATAGAAATTCTTGGGATAGAAGTTCTTGGGATAGAAGTTCTCGGGTTACAAATGAAGGCCCGCCACGCATCCTCCGTTCGGCGGACGCGTGGCGGAGCATGCGACCGCTAGACTGACCGGCGCCAGGGAATAAGCATCGACACCCGTTGTTTGTACTGCCGGTAATCGTCGCCGAAGAGGTCGACGAGATCGTGCTCCTCCAGCGCGATACCGACGAAGATGTAGGCCGTGGTCACGGCCGCGAACAGCAGATGGCCAACAGTCATGGTCGGTGCCGCCCAGAAGGCGATGATGAAGCCGAGATAGATCGGATGACGAACGAATTTGTAGAGCAGCGGCGTCTTAAACCGCGGCGGCTCGGCCTGCTTGCCGACAAGATGGTTCGTCACCTGATGCAATCCGAACAGTTCGAAATGATTGATGATGAAGGTCGAGGTGAACACAAGGATCCAGCCCGCGAACGACAGCGTGACCAGCGTCACGGCAAGATCGGCACTGGCGACGTCCCATACGATCGACGGCAACGGCCGCCACTGCCAGAACAGGAGGAGCAATGACAGGCTCGCGAACAGCACGTAGGTCGAGCGCTCGACCGGCTTGGGGACGAATTGCGTCCACCACGCCTTGAAGCGCTGGCGCGCCATCACGCTATGTTGAACGGCGAACAGCGCCATCAGCAGCAGATTGATGATCACGGCCTCAGCGGCCGGCGTGTCGGCTCCGGTATCGATGGTCTTCGGTACCACGAGCCCCATTACAAAGCCGATCGCGTAGACAATCGTAACGAAAAAAACGAGATACGCCGCAATTCCGTAAAGAAAGGCGATGAACTTGAAAATACGTGAGCCCGCAACCTCCGGGCCGATGGAATGAATCTGATGATCGAGTTGGGTCATAGAAAGCTCCGTTGTGCCGAGGCATCGGCACTGTTTGGTCTCCGCACCATGCCGGAGCGGACGAACGAAGACTTTCGCGGACGGTTGATTTTCGCCTGAGACGACTTTGATTTTTACTTGAGACGACAAAAACGTGCGATTCCTCTTTGAAAACAACGTGCTCGACGGCGACCTGCGCGAACTGACCTGCGCCGGGACCACCGTGGCGCTGCAGCCGCAGGTGTTCGATCTCCTGCTTTACCTCGTCGCGGAGCGCGCCCGCGTCGTCAGCAAGGACGATCTGATCAGCCAGATCTGGAGCAATCGCATCGTCTCGGATTCCGCGCTGAACAGCAGGATCAATGCCGCACGCAAGGCGCTGGGAGACGACGGCGCAACGCAGCGTCTTATCAAGACGATCCCGCGCAAAGGGTTTCGCTTCGTCGGCGACGTCCGGGAAGAGGTGGCAACCAGGCCAGCAGCGGCCGAGGCGGCGCCCAGTTCCGCGC
Source organism: Bradyrhizobium sp. CCBAU 11434 (assembly GCF_028128895.1). NCBI lineage: Bacteria > Pseudomonadati > Pseudomonadota > Alphaproteobacteria > Hyphomicrobiales > Nitrobacteraceae > Bradyrhizobium > Bradyrhizobium sp. CCBAU 11434. The sequence continues at coordinate 119,401 of NZ_LBJX01000004.1, read as the reverse complement.
GCGTCGCGACCGAACGGCCGGGCATCGCCGTGCTCGCCTTCGAGAACATGAGCGGCGACCCCGCCCAGGACTATTTCGGCGACGGTATCAGCGAGGACATCCTCACCGCGTTGTCGAAGCAGCGCTGGTTCATCGTGATCGCCCGCAACTCGTCCTTTACTTACAAGGGACGCGCAGTTCACATCAAACAGATCGCCGAAGAGCTCGGCGTTCGCTACATCGTCGAGGGCAGTGTACGCAAGGTCGACAACCGCGTCCGCATCACCGCGCAGCTCAACGACGCCACCACCGGAGGCCATCTCTGGGCCGAGCGTTACGACCGCGAGCTGGTCGACGTTTTTGCCGTGCAGGACGAGATCACCGAACGGATCGTCGCGGCGATCGAGCCGCAGATCCACGCCGCGGAGAGCTTTCGCACGCATCGGAAACCGCCAGCGAGCCTGGATGCCTGGGACCTCCTCATGCAGGCGCTGTCGCATTACTGGCGGATCACGCCGCAGGACCACGCCGCGGCGCAAAAACTGCTCGAGCGCGCGATCGCGATCGATCCGGATTACGGCCAGGCTTTGGCGGTGCTGGCGGCAAGCCACATGTTCGGCGTGCATCTGGGCTGGGCGGAGCTTGCCACCACCGCGCCGATCGCGGAGGACGCCGCGCTCGCGGCGATGCGCTGCGACCATGAGAATGCCTGGGCCCATGCCGCGCTCGGCAGCGTCTGCTTCTCGACCAGCCGCCTTGCGGACGCGCTCTCCGAGTTCGAACAGGCGCTCGCGCTCAATCCCAACTTCTCGCTGGCGCAGGGCTATTACGCGCTCGCGCTTTCCTATGCCGGGCGACCCTCCGACTCGTTCGAGGCCGCGAAGAAGGCGATCAGGCTCTCACCGCGCGATCCGTCGCTGGCGATCTATTACGGCATCGCCGGCTATGCGCGCTTCACCGAGCGGCACTATGACGAGGCCATTGCACTGGCGCGCGAGGCGATCCGCCACCGCGGCGATCTCACTGGCGCCTATCGCGTGCTCGCCGTCTCCGCCGGCATGACCGGCGACAGCGTGCTGGCGGTCATGGCGCTGGGCGAGCTCCGCCGGACCCAGCCCAATATCTCACTGGACTGGATCGCGACGCAGCTGCCCTGGGCGAACGATGCGGATCGCGAGCATTATCTGGAAGGATTTCGGCGCGCGGGACTGCGATAATCGGCGCAGCTACTTCGCCTTCGCCTTCGCCTGCACCGGCCTCGGCGGCGGCACCTGCGCCCATTCCTTGTCGGCCCGTGGGCCGTTGAGATCGCCGGTGAGGCCGACGAGCTGACCGGGTTGCACGTCGAGGGTCTGCTGCCAGGTCTGGGTCTGGCAGAGCAGCTTGATCAGGCATCCCTTCAGCTTCAGGCGGTCGGCGGATTCGCGCCACAGCGAGACCGAATAGGACTTGCCGTCCTCGGCGTTGTAGATGTCGCCGGCGAAGCGTCCATCGGACGTCGCCTGCAGGCCCAGGATCAGTTGATGGCCGAGCAACAGGCGAGCGCGCTTATCGGCATCGGGATTTTCCTTGTCGCGATACGGCTGACCGCGTTTGTCGGCCGGCTCCTTCATCCAGACGATGAAGCCGCAGATCCGGTCGCGCGAGGGACCGCAACGCTCCAGCCTGACGCGGGCGCGGCCGTCCTCGACCAGCCAGGTGCCGCTGGGGTCAGTAGGCGTGGCGGCGCCGGCGCGACCGCCAAGGATCATCATCGCGATGGTGATCGCGATACGCAGCACGAAGCGAAGCAGGAAATTCATCAGCGGCGACTTTCGTTGAGAAGATTGCGGCGTCAGTTCAGTTGCGCCATCAGCGCATCGGCGCCCTTGTCGATGCCGGTGTTGGCCGCGGCAAGCGCGCCGACGCTGGCCTTGATGTCGTAGGCGCCGGGGTATTGCTTGGTGACGTAAGCCAAGAGCAGGCGCGCGGTCGAAGCATCGAAGATCTCGACGCCGTAGATCACCGAGCCGGTCAACATGCCCTCGCCGTCGCGCGCGGCCTGCACGCCGTTGTAGACCGCACCGGCCATGTCGAAGCGCGAGAGCGTGCCGAGCACCGGCGTGTTGGCGACCGCGCCGGTCAGCGTGAGCCTGATCCGCAGCGTCTCCGGTCCGCGCTCGCGCACCAGCGCGAAGCGGCTGCGCAGCCGCTGGGCGAAGCTGCCCTGCATGGTAGCCGCGAGTGTCGCCTTGTCCTTTTCGGACATGTCGCCGAACTGGTGATCCCTGCCGCGATAGACGACGACGGGTTCGAGGATCACTTTGTTATAGGCACGCCAATCGACTGACGTGGAATAGCGGTAGGGCACGCGGCCCGAAGCATCCGACTTGTCGGGAGCCATGTAGGCCGAGGACGCCATCTCCGAATAAGGCACGGGCGCGACCGAAGCGCAGCCGGCCACGGCGGCGCCAAGCATCAGCGTTCCCAGACCGCGCAGGGCGATCGAGCGATCCATTCCAGAAACTCCTCTTGCGTCTTTTCGAGGGGCAAGGGCGACCGCAGCCGCGTGCGGGACCAGACGCGGCTGCGGGGCTCACCTTTGTCGGCTCAAGGCATCGTCCGGGGCCGTGTCAGACGCCTTGGGCCGCCTCAGTGTTTCGATTTATAAAACCGACTAGTCGGTTTGTAAAGTGAGAAAACGACGTCGCGGCGCATTGGGCCGCAGGCGCGACTTTGGGCAGCGGCCGGGTGGAATTCGTTAACAGTGAATCAGACGCGCTTGCGCGGAGCTGCGGGCTTCGCCGCAGATTTAGCGGGGCGCGTTGCGGCTTGACGTTCGAGACCGCTCCACTGCTTGTCGTCAAGCAGACGCGCGAACAGGCGATCATGCTCGGCCCTGCTCAGCGGCGACATCCCGAACAGGCCGCTCAGCAGCAGGCCCCTCGCCGCGGCCCAACGCAGCAGCGCCAGATCCGGATCGGCCGCCTCGGCCTTGATGGCTGCGACCCGCTTCATCTCGCGATCACGCGGCAGAGACATCAGACCGGGGTTCTCGACCATGGCCGCGACCAGAGCAAGCGCAGCCGAATTCGGCGAGCTTGCGGCTTCGCGCACCGTCGCGAGCTGAGTGGCGAGCTCGGGATTTGCCGAAATCTTGCTCACCTTTGCCATGTAGGCGGTCGAGAACTCCTCGAAATGCGCCATCTGCCGCTCGAGCAGCGCCTTCAGCACCGCTTCCTTCGTCCGGAATTGATGCATCACGCCGCCCTTGCTCAGCCCGCTCTCGCGCGCGATCGCGTCGAGCGTCAGCCGGCCGGGTCCGTCGCGCGCGATGATCGCGATGGCTGCTTCGAGGGCAGCATTGCGGGATCGTTCGGAGCGTGTGGCGTTGTCCATGGCCGACTTGTCTCCGTGACACGACATTGAATCAAGTGAAAACAGGACGCGCTGTACATTTTTTGTGCTGACACTGTCGAGACTTTCATCTTGCGGCGCGGAACGGGACCGTGTGAGCCTCGCGCCCGGATGGGGACTGGGATGGGTCGGCCGTCGCTTTGCGCGCGAGGACGTCGCGAAGCGTTTGCGGCCGGTCGCGCTTGAGAAAGATACGACATGTCGAAACGAGTGTTGCTTGGTCTCCTCCTGACTTGCGCCCTCACGGCCTCGGCTCTGGCGCAAGAGCCGAAGACTGGAGGCGTCATCAACGCGGTGATCCAGCCCGAGCCGCCCGGCCTAATGCTGGCGATGATCCAGAACGGTCCGACCCAGATGGTGTCGGGCAACATTTTCGAAGGCCTGTTGCGCTACAGCCCCAAGCTCGAGCCGATGCCTGAGCTCGCCGAGAGCTGGAGCGTCAGCGAGGACGCCAAGACCTACACCTTCAAGCTCCGCAAGGGCGTCACCTGGCATGACGGCAAGCCCTTCACCTCGGCCGACGTGCTGTTCTCGATCGAGATGCTGAAGCAGACCCACGCGCGCGCCCGCAACAACCTTGCACAGGTCGACAAGGTCGAGGCGCCCGACGACTACACCGTCGTGTTCACGCTGAAACAGCCGTTCGGCCCGTTCCTCGGCATCTTCGAGGTCGGCTCGATGCCGATGGTGCCGAAGCATCTCTATGAAGGCACCGACTGGAAGACCAACGCTTACAACAACGCGCCCGTCGGCACCGGCCCCTTCATGTTCAAGGAATGGCAGAAGGGCTCGTACATCCGGCTGGTCAGGAACCCGAACTATTACGAGAAGGGCAAGCCCTATATCGACGAGATCTACTGGCAGATCATCCCCGACGCCGCCGCGCGCTCGGTGGCGTACGAGACCGGCAAGGTCGACGTGCTGCCCGGCGGCTCGGTCGAGAATTTCGACGTGCCGCGGCTGTCCAAGCTGAAGGACACCTGCGTCACCGGCGCGGGCTGGGAGTTCTTCTCGCCGCTCGCCTGGCTGTGGCTCAACAACCGCCAGGGCCCGCTTGCCGACAAGCGGGTGCGGCAGGCGATCATGTATGCGATCGACCGCGATTTCGCCAAGGACGTGATCTGGAACGGGCTCGGCAAGGTCGCCACCGGCCCTTCGGCCTCGACCATCAAATACTACACCGATGATGTGCCGAAATATCCTTACGACCCGGCCAAGGCCAAGGCGCTGCTGAAGGAGGCCGGCTACAAGGGTGAGAAGATCCGCCTGCTGCCGCTCGCCTATGGCGAGACATGGCAGCGTTGGGGTGAAGCGGTGAAGCAGAACCTGATGGACGTCGGCATGAACATCGAGACGATCTCGACCGACGTTGCCGGCGGCAACCAGAAGATCGGCGACTGGGATTACGATATCGCCTTCACCTATCTCTACCAGTACGGCGATCCTGCGCTGGGCGTGGGGCGCAATTACGTCTCCAGTGCCATCGTCAAGGGCCAGGTGTTCAACAACGTCGAGGGCTACTCCAACCCTGATATCGACAAGCTGTTCGCCGACGGCGCGGTCGCAACGCCCGATACCAAGCGCAAGGAGATCTACGAGAAGGCGCAAAAGGTCCTGGTCGAGGACGTGCCGGTGGCCTGGATGCTCGAGCTGCAATTCCCGACCATCATGCGCTGTAAGGTCAAGAACCTGATCACCACCGGGATCGGGGTCAATGACGGCTTCAAGGACGCATGGCTCGACAAGTGAGGGCGGTACCCACCTCTCCCCGTTGGGGAGAGGTGTCCCTCGCGGCGAGACCGCGTCAATCAACTGGCATGCAAATCTAGATGCTCTCTTTCGTCGCTCAGCGTGTCGCGAAAGGCGTGATCGTCCTGCTTGCGATCGTCGTCCTCAATTTCTTCCTGATCCGGCTGGCACCCGGCGACCCCGCAATCGTGATGGCGGGCGAGGCCGGCGCCAGCGACCAGGTCTTCGTCAAGCAACTCCGGGAAAAGTTCGGCCTCGACAAGCCGCTGCCCGAGCAGCTCTTCATCTACGTCAAGGGCATCGCCACCCTCGACCTCGGCTTTTCCTTCCGCCAGCAAGCACCTGTGGCGAAGCTGATCGCGGAACGGCTGCCGGCGACATTGCTATTGACGATGTCCGCATTCGCGATCTCGCTGGCACTTGGCGTTCTCTTCGGCACCTTCGCCGCCCGGTTTGCCGGGACGCTCCTCGACACCGGGATCACGATCTTTGCGCTGATCTTCTACGCCATGCCGATCTTCTGGGTGGCACTGATGGGCATCCTGCTGTTCTCGGTCACGGTCGATTGGCTGCCGAGCTTCGGCTACGAGACGGTCGGCGCCAACCTCACCGGCCTTGCTCACGCGGTCGACGTCGCAAAACACCTGATCATGCCGGCGATGACGCTCGGCCTGTTCTTCATGGCGACCTATACCCGCATGACGCGCGCCTCGATGCTGGAGGTGAAGCGGCTCGATTTCGTCAAGACCGCGCGCGCCAAGGGCCTCTCTGATTCCGTCATTCAGCGCCGCCACGTGCTGCGCAATGCGCTGCTGCCAGTGGTGACGCTCGCCGGTGTCCACGCCGGCACGCTGATCGGCGGCGCCGTCATCACCGAGACCGTGTTCGCATGGCCAGGCATCGGGCGTCTGATGTACGACGCGCTGCTTCAGCGCGACTACAATCTGCTGCTCGGTGTGTTCGTGACCTGCTCGGTCATGGTGCTGATCTTCAATCTCATCACCGACCTCGTCTATCGACTGGTCGACCCACGCATCGAATTCGCCGCATGAAACAGTTCTGGAAATCGATGCTGAAGAGCCCGAGCGGCGTCATCGGGCTCATCATCCTGCTGCTCGCGATTTCGGTTGCCGTGTTCGGGCCACTGCTATTCCCGAACTCACCCTGGCGCATGGTGCAGCGGCCGTTCCTGCCGCCCTTCACGCTTTCCACGGTGCCGCTCGGCACCGACGCGCTCGGCCGCGACGTGTTCGCCGGCATGATCTTCGGTGCTCGTGTCTCGCTGCTGGTCGGCCTCGTCTCGACGCTGGTCGCGCTCGTCGTCGGTGTTCCCATTGGCGCCATGGCCGGCTATTTCGGCGGCAAGGTCGACGACGCCTTGATGCGCTTCACCGAGTTCTTCCAGACCATTCCGAGCTTCGCGCTGGCGATCGTGCTGGTCGCGATCCTGCAGCCCTCGATCTATTCGATCGTGGCCTCGATCGCGGTGGTGAGCTGGCCGCCGGTCGCGCGCCTCGTCCGCGGCGAGGTGCTGTCGTTGCGCACGCGCGAATATGTCCAGGCTGCCGTGGTCACGGGCCAGAGCAACAGCTGGATCATCCTGCGCGAGATCCTGCCCAACGCGCTGTCGCCGGTGATCGTGCTGGCCTCGCTGATGGTGGCGACCGCGATCCTGCTGGAATCCTCGCTCTCCTTTCTGGGGCTCGGCGATCCCAATCTGATCTCCTGGGGCTACATGGTCGGCGCCGGCCGCACCGTGATCCGCCAGGCCTGGTGGATTACGGTGTTTCCGGGCGTCGCCATCCTGATCTCGGTGCTCGGCCTCAATTTGATCGGCGAAGGCCTCAACGATGCGCTCAATCCGCGGCTCTCGCGGGAGGGACGCTGATGATGACCGCCCCGCCCGCCGTCTCGATCAAGAACCTCAGGATCGCGCTGCCCAAGGGCGCCGAGCGTCCCTTCGCAGTCGACGGCGTCTCGCTGGACTTGCGACCCGGCAAGATCGTCTGCGTCGTCGGCGAATCCGGCTCGGGCAAGTCGATGTGCGCGCATGCGCTGATGGGCCTGCTGCCGGACACCGTTTCGGTTACCTCCGGTGAGATCCAGTTCGAAGGCCGCGACCTGCTCAAGCTCGACGACGACGGCTGGCGCGACCTGCGCGGCCGCAGGCTCGCGATGATCTTCCAGGAGCCGATGACCGCGCTCAATCCGTTGATGCGGATCGGCGACCAGATGGCCGAGATGTTCGAGGCCCACGGCCTGCTGACGCCCAGGGAGCGACGCGCAAAGGCGTTATCGCTCGCGCGTGAGGTCGGCCTGCCCGACCCCGAGCGTATCGTGCGCGCCTATCCGCACCAGCTCTCCGGTGGCCAGCGCCAGCGCGCCATGATCGCGATGGCGCTCGCGCTCGAGCCGGCCGTGCTGGTCGCGGACGAGCCGACCACGGCGCTCGACGTCACCACGCAGGCGCAGATCCTGAAATTGATCCGCAACCTCCAGCGCAACCGCAACATGGCGGTGATGTTCATCACCCATGATTTCGGCGTGGTCGCAGACATCGCCGATCAGGTCGTGGTGCTCAGGCATGGCAAGGTCGTCGAGGAAGGCCCTGCCGCGACCGTGTTCAACGGCCCGCAGCACGACTACACCAAGGCGCTGCTCGCCGCCGTGCCGTCGATGCACCCGCCCCCGCGCGCGCCGCTCGACGACCAGGCCAAGGCCGTCGAGGTGATCGGGCTGGACAAGACCTACGTCACGTCCGGCGGCTGGTTTCGCGAGGATCGTCGCGTCGATGCTGCGCGCGCAGTCAACTTCAACATTCTCAAGGGCGAGACGCTCGGCCTCGTCGGCGAATCCGGTTCCGGCAAATCGTCGGTGGCGCGGCTGGTGATGCGGCTGATCGAGGCCGACCGCGGCACGGTGCGGATCGGCGATACCGATCTGACGCAGCTCTCGGGCAAGGCGCTGCGCACCGAGCGCCATCGCATCCAGATGATCTTTCAGGATCCGTTCGCCTCGCTCAATCCGCGGCGCAAGATCGGCCACATCATCGCCGACGGCCCGATCGCGGCCGGTCTTGATCCGAAGGACGCGTTCGACCGCGCCCGCGATCTCCTCAAGATGGTGGGTTTGGACGCCGGCGCGCTCGATCGCTATCCGCACGAATTCTCCGGCGGCCAGCGCCAGCGTATCGGCATCGCCCGCGCGCTCGCGCTCGAGCCCGAGATCATCGTCGCCGACGAAGCCGTCTCGGCGCTCGACGTCTCGGTGCAGGCGCAAGTGCTCAAGCTGCTCGAAGACCTCAAGGGCCGCCTCGGACTCTCGATGCTGTTCATCACCCACGACTTACGGGTCGCTGCGCAAATCTGCGACCGCATCGCGGTGATGCAGCGCGGCGCCATCGTCGAGCTGAAGCCGACGGCACAGCTGTTCGCCGCACCGGAGCACGCCTATACGCGAGAGCTGCTGGCCGCGGTGCCGGGGCAGAAGGAACGTGCACCAGCCGCGTGAGGCGCGGTTCCATCCGGTATTCCGGTCCGCCTAGGAACGGATCGGTCACGGGCATTTTATCCCTTGTGACCGCAGGCCCGGCTGCAACGATGAAGCCGGCACCCCACATGCAAATGGAATGATTTCCATCATCTGATGATGGATCGAACATCTATTGGAGGCCGATATGGGCCAGATTATTCAGTTTGTCTCGAAGTCCGAGCGCGAGCGTCTTCGCCTCATCCAGGAAGCGCGCGCGATCTACGACAGTATTTTTCCCCCGGCGGATTCGTCGGGCGAGCAGTCGACCGCTGTCACGCGGCAGGGCGACAGGGGCAACCTCGCATGATCAAGATCATCGCCGTGCTTTGCAGCCTCGCTTCTCCATCCAACTGCCACGAGCAACTCGTCACCAGCTCCGACTTTGCGCAGGTCTCGGTGCAGTCCTGCCTGATGGGCGCGCCGCAGCTTGCCGACTGGATGAACCAGCATCCGGCCGAGCGCCTCGCCGCCTGGCGCTGCGTGATCGGTCAGCAGAACGGCCGGGGAATTTAGCGGCGCAGGATCGCCCGTTGGAGATTGCGCGATCCGGTTGAACCGTGACGAGCAGGCCTCGCCAAGCTAGAGTGGCGAGCATGCTCGGCAGAGGGGACACCGGATGCAGGTTGCCAGCCTCGTTCTTCCCGTATTCGCGATCATCGTCACCGGGTGGCTCGCGGGGGCGTCGGGCTATCTCTCCCGCTTTCTCGCCGACGCGCTGGTGCATTTCGCCTACAATGTCGCGATGCCGGCGCTGCTGATCGTCACGATCGCGCAGGAGCCGGCACGCAATCTCCTGGAGTGGCGCTTCCTGCTCGCCTTCGGCGGCGGATCGCTGATCTGCTTCGCGCTGGTCTTCCTCGCCGTCCGCGCTGGCGGACGGCACGATCTCGCCAGCAGCACGATCCAGGGCATGGCGGCGGCGATGACCAATACGGGCTTCGTGGCGCTACCGATCCTGCATGCGATCTACGGCCAGCCCGCTGTCTTGCCCGCTGCCGTGGCAACTGTCTTCGTCGCCGCCGTGATGTTTCCGATCACGGTCATCCTGCTGGAACGGGACGCGCACGGCACTGCGCATGCCGCCGCGCTCGCAAAGCAGATCCTGCTCAATCCGATGGTGCTGTCGACGCTCACCGGCCTCGTCTGGGCCATCACGGGGCTGCCGATTCCGGCAACTGTGGCGACCTATCTGAACATGATCGCCGCGGCGCTGACGCCCTGCGCACTGTTTGCCATCGGGCTCGGCCTGTCGGTCGAAAGCCTTCGATCCAGTCTCAGCACATCGTTCGCACTCGCGGCCGTGAAGCTGGTGGTGATGCCCCTGATCGTCTATGGCCTTTGCGTGCTGACAGGCCTCAATCCGCTTTACACCGTCGCCGCCGTCATCTGCGCGGCCGTGCCGACGGCGAAAACCGTCTACGTCCTGGCGCACGAGCACAAGGTCGAGGAGAAGCTGGTTGCGGCCACGGTCTCGGTCACGACGATGCTATCGGTCGCGACCTTGCTGATCGCGCTCTATCTTCTCTCGGGCCTCGCGACAGGAACGCTCTAGCCGCCTTTTCGCGCCCGATCTCACTTGGGATTGGTATTGCTCCAGGTCGGAACTGAATTGGTGACGCCGACTGACGGCCAACTATATGTCCCGATCGATGGGGCCGTGACTGTGCCCACCGTTTGTCCTGATGAACCATAGGACGGCCTCGGCTGTGCCGCCGTCACGCCCGAGCTGCCATAGGTTGGAGCCAGCACGCGCGTGCTGTAGTGGCTGCTGGATCTCTGCTTCTTCGCTTCAGCCGCGAAAGGTGCCGCCACCAGGCTGGCGGTGACGAACGCCGCAACGGCGAATTTGATGCTTGTGAATTTTATGCTTGTCATGGCCGATCCCTTCCTCGTCAGGGCCTCACCTGCCATCTGTTCATGCATCGGACGATTTTCCAGAGGAACACGTTCATAACTCCGTGCGCACACGAAAGTGCCGGAGACTGGCGCCGCGCGGACTGGCGCCGCGGGATCCTCGCCTTCGGATCGACCCGAATCAGCGCTAGGGCATCGCACTGACCTCTCTGGACGCGAGTGACATGACCGGCCCCGAACTGAAGCAGCTCCGCAACGACCTCTCAGACGCCATCGAGCGAAAGCTCACCGCGGCCGACATGGCGAAGCTGTGCGCGCTGCCGGAGCACGGCGGCGCCGACACCATCCGGCGCTGGGAGGTGAGCGGTCCGACGCTTGCCGCGACCAAGGTGCTGCGCGTACTCGCGATGGCGAGCGAGCGCTATCCGATCCTGGAGAAGTTCGACATCTTCGATCGCCACGACGTGCGCGAGGAAGACCGTCCCGCCAAGCGCGCGGCCTTCCGCGCGCAGATGCGCGACGAGGTGCGGCGGCGTCTTGGTTAACGGAACGCGTGCGGGAGGTTACCGCAAGCCAAGCCGATTAAGCCTTCCTTCACCACTTCTTAAGCCGCCATTAAGCACGAAAATCATTTGCAACCCAATAAGTTAGGTTGGGCGCTGCTGTGCCACGCATGTGACAGCATTTTCATCAAAAGCGAGCTATCTGCAAAACCAACGCGGCGCGGACTGCGCGCCTGCCGGGGACCTGAAGTGTTGGAGTTCGAGACTATGAAGAAGATTCTGTTTGCGACCGTTGCGCTGCTGATGGTGAGCGCGGCTGCGCCGGCGATCGGTGCCGATCTCGGCGCCCGCCCCTATTACAACAAGGCTGCGCCGGCCTATGCCGCGCCGATCTACAACTGGACCGGCTTCTACATCGGTGCGCATGTCGGCGGTGCGTTCTCCAGCGACAATAATTTCAACGGCCTCTCGACCGGCAACAACGGCAATGGCCGTTTCCTCGGCGGCCTGCAGGCCGGTGCGGACTGGCAGGTCAATCCGAACTTCGTGGTCGGCGCCGAAGCCCAGTATTCCTGGCTCTCCGGCAATGTCGGCGCGGTGTTCCCGGGCGGCGTGGCCTACACCAACGACCAGCGCGGCCTCGGTTCGATCACCGGTCGTGTCGGCTACACCTGGGGCCCGGGCCTGGTCTACGTGAAGGGCGGCTACGCCTATTCCGACAGCAATGAGAAGGTGACTGTTGGCGGCGTGCCGACCGGCTTCATCATCTCTGGCGGTCACAGCAACGGCTACACCGTTGGTGCCGGTCTCGAATACATGTTCGCACCGAGCTGGTCGGCCAAGGCCGAGTACCAGTATTACAATTTCGGCGACGCGCACTTCACCGCGGGTCCGCTGGTCGGCACCGGCAACTTCACCACCGACGACCACACCTTCAAGGCCGGCGTTAACTACCGCTTCAACTGGGCAAGCCCGGTCGTCGCGCGCTACTGATCGCGCCTCATAAACGCTTCCCGCTATCAAGGGCCGGCATCGCTGCCGGCCCTTTCATTTTTCGCCCTGCGGAACTGCCAAGCATTTGTGCAACTTGCGATTTTTTAACCCGGGCCGAGGATACTGCGCGGCGAAAATAAGAGATCACGGGTGTGGGGGAATTTTCGATGGCAATCCGTCTGAGCTTGGGCCGTTTCAAGCCGCGCTTCAAAATGCCGAAATGGGGATTGCGTGGCAGCCTGATTGCGGCGTTCGCCGTGATCGCGGGCATGGGCCTCGTGATCGCAGCCGGCGCCGGCTTCGTGTTCAACCATCTCGGCTCGACCATGATGGATTTGAGCGGCCGCGACATCCCGCGCCTCGCCGCCAGCCTTCAGCTCGCCTCGCAAAGCGCGACGCTCGCGGCACAAGGCCCCGGCCTGCTCGCCTCTCCCAGCGACGACGCCCTGAACGACCGCACCAAGAACGTGAAGGACATCCAGCAGCAAGCGATGGCCAAGCTCGGCGAGATCATCGAGCTCGGCGCCGACCAGCAGACCGCGAACGCGCTCCGCGATACGGCCAAGAGCATCGATGACGCCACGCAGAGCCTCGTCTCGGCGGCGCGCGAACGGCTCGACACTGGCGCGCTGCACGAGAAGCAGTATGAAGCGCTGCGCAAGGCGCAGATCGCGTTCGTCGGCGCCGCCGGCCCCGCGATGCTCGATACTCAGACACGCCTGAACGCGATCCTCGGTTCGGCGGAAGTGTCGGCCGATGACGCGACCGAGGCCGCGCGCACCGTCGCCCAGGTCTCGACCATCTCCGCCAATGGCAATCTGATGGCCGCCGACATGATGGCGGCGCTCTCTGCCAACAGCAGTGACACGCTCGAAGCGATCGAGAAGGAATTCAAGACCACCCGCGACCGCGTCAAGTCCAACCTCGAGGACCTCCCGAACATCCCCTCGATGCAGGCGGTGCGCGGCGCGGTGGAGAAGCTGTTCGCCTTCGGCGAAGGCAAGACCGGCGTGTTCAAGATCCGCCAGAAGGAGCTCGACTCCATCGACTACGGCCAGACCATCCTGGACGAGACCCGCAAGCTCAATGTCGGTCTCGGCATCAGCGTGCAGGCACTCGTCGACGGCGTGCAGAAAGAGACCAACGCGTCGACCTTCCAGGCCCGCCAGGAGATCTCGCTTGCCACCACCGCAATGCTGGCGCTGGGCGGGCTGACGCTGGTCGGCTCGGCGCTGTTCGTCTGGCTCTATGTCGGCCGCAACATCCTGCGCCGCATCCGTGAGCTCCAGCGCGCCATGCAACTGCTCTCCGCCGGCGACCTCGATACCGAGATCGTCCGCTCCCGTCAGGACGACGAGATCGGCGCGATGAAGGAAACGCTGACGGTGTTCCGCGACAGCATGATCGAAGCCCGCTCGCTTGCGAGCGAGCAGGACAAGGATCGCGTCGTCAAGGCCGAGCGTGCCGCGCACCTGGAGGCGAAGATCGCCGAGTTCGAGGGCACGGTGCGCTCCGCGCTCGACAATCTCGCGCAATCGGCCAATTCGATGCAGGCCACCGCACAGAGCATGTCGACCACCGCAGACCAGTCCAATGCGCTGGTGAACGCAGTCGCGTCCGCCGCGGAGGAGACCTCGGTCAACGTGCAGACCGTGTCGTCGGGCACCGAGCAGCTGTCGTCCTCGATCGAGGAGATCAGCAAGCAGGTCGTCACCTCGGCTGCGATCGCCAAGAAGGCGGTCGACGAGGCCGGCGCCACCGACGCCACCGTGCAGAGCCTGGCCGACAGCGCAAGCCGCATCAGCGTCGTGGTCGACCTGATCCAGACGATTGCGTCGCAGACCAATCTGCTCGCCCTCAATGCCACCATCGAGGCCGCGCGCGCAGGCGAGGCCGGCCGCGGCTTCGCCGTGGTCGCGTCCGAGGTGAAGAGCCTTGCGAGCCAGACCGCGAAGGCGACGGAGGAGATCCGCACCCAGATCGCCAGCATGCAGCAGGTCACGACCTCGGCCGTCGGCGCCATCCAGGGCATCGGCCGGATCATCGGCGAGATCAACGACGTCACCACGACGATCGCGGCCGCAGTCGAGGAGCAAGGTGCAGCCACCCGCGAGATCGCCCGCAACATCCAGCATGCTGCGGGGGGCACCAGCGAGGTCTCCAGCAACATCGTCGGCGTCTCCACGGCTTCGGCCGAGGCCGGCGCCGCGGCGACCGAAGTGCTGAGTGCATCGGACGCGCTCCGCCGCGAGGCCGACATGCTGCGCGGAGAGATCGACGCGTTCCTCAACAACATGCGGGCGGCGTAAGATTTCGCTGTCATTCCGGGGCGCCTCGAAGGGGCGAACCCGGAATCTCGCGCAACAATCTCCAGATTCCGGGTTCGCGCTTTCGCGCGCCCCGGAATGACGAGCCTTCTGGCCTTGTACCCCCTCCCTCTCCTTTGCCGAGCCGCCTTGCTGCAAAAACTGCAAAACAACCCCATGCACAGTAGAAGCGCGATTGCTCGCCGGTATGGGGGCTGCTCGGTCAGGTCATTGCAGCATCGAGCAAATCGGCAGCAAACCGGCAAAGATCGCCACATCGGCGGCGCGGATTCGTTTTCGTGACCAGCCGCGCTGTCAGGTCGGGCGCGATTCGGGCTGATACAATTTCGTATTTTTCGAATATCGTTTGACCTGTCGGGCAAAACAGTGGCATTATGCCATCATGCCCATTCGGGGCCGCACCGTATTACGGTGACAGTGCACTAAATAGATCATCCGTCTTCCTCCACGGAGGGCTTGGGCCCGCGCTTGGCTGGCTTCAGGACGCGCCCGGTCTGGCGTTCGATACGGGCGAGAAATCGGTTATCTCCGAGCGGCCGGCCGATGCTTTCCGCAGACCGCAGTGCGTCGAACAGATCGGTCTCGGGCTCGGTTGCCAGCAAGTCGGCGAACGCCGGAAAACGATCGCGGATCGGCGCCAACGCGGTCAGGCCATCGTCCTTGCCGCGCAAATGCGCACGCGTGCTCGACCAGCGCCAATCTTGCGCGCGCTGCACCAGGCGCGCCCGCACAGGGTTGAGCGACACGTAGCGCAGCGCCGCCGCAAGATGCTGTTCGTCCATGACGACGGCGCCGAACCGGCCTTGCCAGAAATGACCGGTGCGCTTGCGCCGCGCCTGGATGGTCCCGGCATAGCTGCGGTGAACGCGTGCGAGCGCATGGCGCAGCCCGTCGGGATCGGACGGCACCAGGATGAGGTGCACGTGGTTGGGCATCAGGCACCAGGCCCACACCTCGACCCCGGCGGCCTTGCAATTCGCCGCGAGCAGGTCGCGATACAGCGCATAGTCGTCATCGCCGAAGAACGTGCGGGCCCGGCCATTGCCGCGCTGGGTGACATGGTGGGGATGGCCGGGGATGACGACACGGGCGAGGCGAGCCATGCCGCATCATGGCAGCGAATGCGGGCGGCGTCAATTTAGTGCACTGTCACCGTAATTCCCGGCGGCCCGACAATTCGCAGCGAGCAGATCGCGATAGTGCGCGTAGTCGCCATCCTCGAAGAATGTGCGTGCGCGGCCATTGCCGCGTTGAGTGACGTGGTGGGGATGGCCGGGGATGACGACGCGAGCGAGACGAGCCATGGCAGCATGCTGCTCGCGAATGTGCGGAATGTCAATTTAGTGCACTGTCACCGTAATTCGGAATGTCAATTTAGTGCACTGTCGCCGTAATTTACCGAGCAGATCGCAATAGAGCGCATAGTCGTCCTCGCCGAAGAACGTGCGGGCGCGACCGTTGCCACGCTGGGTGACATGGTGCGGATGGCCGGGGATGACGACACGAGCGAGACGAGCCATGGCAGCATGCTGCTCGCGAATGCGGAATGTCAATTTAATGCACTGTCACCGTAATTCGTAATTCCGTAATTCGACGCGTTCCTCAACAACATGTGGGCGGCGTAAGCCCGCCACCCCGTGGCCCGGATCGCTCAAAGCGTAATCCGGGCTACGGAAAACGACGCGGTATGACGGCCATGCGACGGCCGCCTCGCGCCCTTTTTCGGCTGGCGCCCCGCCCGCGCTGGGTTTAAGCCGGTAGCATGAACGCAAAAACCGACACCGTGCAGTCCTCGGCCGAGGCCCTGCGCTATCCCTGGGACCAGCATCCCGGCCACGACGAAGTCGTGGAAATCAGGCCCGGCGTGTTGTGGGCGCGGCTGAAGCTGCCGTTCCGCCTCAACCATGTGAACATCTACCTGCTCGCCGACGGCGACGGCTATGCGATGGTCGACGCCGGCTTCGGCAACGAAGAGACGATCGAGGCCTGGACCAAGCTGTTCGAAGGCCCGTTGAAGGGCGTCAACATCACCCGCCTGATCGTCACGCATTCGCACCCCGACCATGTCGGCCTCGCGGGCTGGATCGTCGAGCGGTTCAAATGCCCGCTGGTGATGTCGCAGGTGGAGTATCTGCAATCGGTCTATCACCAGAACCGCGGCACCGAGGAGCGGCGCGAAGCGCAGCGGCTGTTCTTTCGCCGCCACGGCATGGACGAGTCGCTCACCGAAAAACTGCTCGGCCGCGGCCAGGACTATCTCAAGCGCGTCTCGGTGCTGCCGCCGTCCTACCGCCGCATCTCGCATGGCGACGAGGTCGTGATCGGCACGCGCCGCTTCAAGGTGATCACCGGCGGCGGGCACGCGCTCGACCAGGTGATGCTGTATTGCGCCGACGACAAGCTGTTCCTCTCCGCCGACCAGGTGCTGAGCAAGATCTCGCCCAATGTCAGCGTGTGGGCGGTCGAGCCCGACCAGAACTCGCTCGGCGAATATCTGGCTTCGCTTGCGAGCCTCACTACCACTCTGCCCTATGACCTCCTGGTGCTGCCTGGCCACGGCGTGCCGTTCTACGGATTGAAGACCCGCATCAAGCAGCTCGCCGATCACCACGAGGAGCGCTGCCGCCTGATCGCGGAAGCCTGCCGCGAGGTGCCACAGACCTCGCGCGCGCTGGTGCCTGTCGTCTTCAACAAGCACGTGCTCGACGAGCACCAGATGGGCTTTGCCGCCGGCGAGCTCGTCGCCCACGTCAACTACATGATCGTCGAGGGCCGGCTGACAGCCGAGACCAAGGACGGCGTGCTGCAGTTCAGGACGACGTGAGAGCCAAAGCCCAGCCGGCTCACTTCATATTCGCGATCGCATGTAACGCCGCGATGTAGCCGAACGGGCCCAAGCCGCAGATCACGCCGGTCGCCACGAACGAGATCTTCGAATGGCGATGATATTCGTCGCGGGCGTGAATGTTGGAGATGTGGACTTCCAGCACCGGGCCCTCGAACGTCTTGATCGCGTCCATGATCGAGACCGAAGTGAAGGAGAGGCCGGCTGGATTGATGACGATGGCATCGGCATCCTGCCGCGCCGATTGGATCAGATCGACCAGCACGCCTTCGTGGTTGGATTGGTGGAAGGCAAGCTTGAGCCCGAGCCTGGTGGCCACTTCTTCGCAACTCGCATTGACCTGCTCGAGCGTCGTCGTGCCGTAGATGTGCGGCTCGCGAATGCCGAGCATATTGAGGTTGGGACCGTTGAGGATCATCACGCGCTTCATGGACACGTCCTGTTAGGGGTTAACCGCCAAGGCGCTTGGCCGGGCCGGTGACGGGATTCCGGCCGAACCACCTGGAAGAGCAGCCGATATTGCAGAGCAGCATTGGACGCTGACGCGAACTTGATCGGGATCAAGTTTCAGATCGCACGATAGGGCATTTTGCCCAAATGCCCCTCACGGCCAAATGTGGGATAGCGCATAGACATTAGAGCTGGAAAAGCTCTAAGGATATCCGCTCTTTTGGTCAGGTTCCGTCTCAGGTTGCACCGATGGATTACGCTGAATTCTTCAATTCCGCCCTGGATCGCCTCCATACCGAGCGCCGCTATCGCGTGTTCGCCGATCTGGAGCGCACGGCGGGCCGGTTCCCGCACGCGGTCTGGCACTCGCCGAAGGGCAAGCGCGACGTCGTGATCTGGTGCTCCAATGATTACCTCGGCATGGGCCAGCACCCGAAAGTGGTCGGCGCCATGGTCGAGACCGCGACCCGCGTCGGAACCGGCGCAGGCGGTACCCGCAACATCGCCGGCACGCATCATCCGCTGGTGCAGCTCGAGGCCGAGCTCGCCGACCTCCACGGCAAGGAAGCCGCGCTGCTGTTCACCTCGGGCTATGTCTCGAACCAGACCGGCATCGCCACCATCGCCAAGCTCATTCCGAACTGCCTGATCGTGTCGGACGAGCTCAACCACAATTCGATGATCGAGGGCATCCGTCAGTCCGGCTGCGAGCGGGTGGTCTTCCGCCACAACGATCTCGCCGATCTCGAAGCGAAGTTGAAGGCCGCGGGCCCGAACCGGCCGAAGCTGATCGCCTGCGAGAGCCTCTATTCGATGGACGGCGACGTCGCCCCGCTCGCCAAGATCTGCGATCTCGCCGAGAAGTATAATGCGATGACCTATGTCGACGAGGTTCACGCCGTCGGCATGTACGGCCCGCGCGGCGGCGGCATTGCCGAGCGTGACGGCGTCATGCATCGCATCGACATTCTCGAGGGCACGCTGGCGAAAGCGTTCGGCTGCCTCGGCGGCTACATCGCCGGGAACGGCCATATCATCGACGCCGTGCGCTCCTATGCGCCGGGCTTCATCTTCACCACCGCGCTGCCGCCGGCGATCTGCTCGGCCGCGACAGCCGCGATCAAGCACCTGAAGACCTCGAGCTGGGAGCGCGAGCGTCACCAGGACCGCGCCGCCCGCGTCAAGGCGATCCTCAATGCCGCTGGCCTGCCGGTGATGTCGAACGACACCCACATCGTACCGCTGTTCGTCGGCGATCCAGAGAAGTGCAAGCAGGCCTCGGACATGCTGCTCGAGGATCACGGCATCTACATCCAGCCGATCAACTATCCGACGGTCGCCAAGGGCACCGAGCGCCTGCGCATCACGCCCTCGCCCTATCACGACGACGGCCTGATCGATCAGCTTGCCGAGGCGCTGTTGCAGGTGTGGGACCGGCTCGGCCTGCCCCTGAGCGAGAAGTCGCTGGCGGCGGAGTAGGCGTTTCCCTTCGCCTCTCCCCGCTTGCGGGGCGTGGGAGAGCAGGCAGCTCACCCCTGGCTTAACGACAACCCCAGTTCCTGCCCTCGCCGGCCATTTCGCTGTCGCCTCCACCCCGCCAACGCGCTAGATTTGCAGGGAAAATGAGATCGGGCGCCCTTGCGCCCAGGGAGACGCACGCTCGCCATGCTGCACGATTGGGGCGTGATTGCCGCCGCCTTCGGCTATATCGGTTTCCTGTTCCTGGTGGCGAGCCATGGCGACCGCCGCTCGTCAGCCAAGCCCGGCCGCGCGTCCGGACTGATCTATCCGCTGTCGCTGGCGATCTACTGCACCTCCTGGACCTTCTTCGGCTCGGTCGGCTTCGCCACCCGCACCTCGACCGACTTCCTTGCGATCTATGTCGGCCCGATCCTGATGATCGGCCTCGGCGCCGGCGTCCTGCGCCGCGTGATCCAGCTCGCGAAGGCGCACAACATCACCTCGATCGCCGACTTCATCGGCGCCCGCTACGGCAAGAGCCAGGCCGTGGCGGCAACGGTGGCGCTGATCGCGATCATCGGCTCGGTGCCCTACATCGCGCTGCAGCTCAAGGCGGTCGCCTCCTCGCTCGAAGTCATCCTGAGCGAGGACCAGGCGTTCTCCCACATCCCGATCCTCGGTGACATCGCGCTGATGGTGACGCTGGCGATGGCGGCATTCGCGGTGCTGTTCGGCACGCGGCAGACCGACGCCACCGAGCATCAGCACGGCCTGATGCTGGCGGTTGCGACCGAATCCACCATCAAGCTGGCGGCCTTCCTCACCGCCGGCATCTTCGTCACTTTCTGGATGTTCTCGCCGCACGAATTGATCGAGCGCGCGATGAAGACGCCGGAGGCGGTGCGCGCCATCGACTATACGCCGTCGATCGGCAATTTCCTCACGATGACGCTGCTGTCGCTGTGCGCGATCATGCTGCTGCCGCGGCAGTTTCACGTCAGCGTGGTCGAGAACTCCAGCGACGCCGAAGTCAGCCGCGCGCGCTGGCTGTTCCCGCTCTATCTCGTCGCCATCAATGTGTTCGTGATCCCGATCGCGCTCGCCGGCCTCATCACCTTCCCGTTCGGCGCGGTCGACCCTGACATGTACGTGCTGGCCTTGCCGATGGAGGGCGGCGCGGGACTTCTCAGCGTCGCCGTCTTCGTCGGCGGCCTGTCGGCGGCTACCGCGATGGTGATCGTCGAATGCGTCGCGCTTTCGATCATGGTTTCGAACGACCTCGTGGTGCCATTGGTGCTGCAACGTCGACCCGAGGGGCGCGCGGGCGGCACCGACTTCGGCGACTTCCTGCTGCGCTCGCGGCGGCTTGCCATCTTCGCCATCATGGTGATGGCCTATTTCTACTATCGCGCGCTCGGCAACGCCCAGCTCGCCGCGATCGGCCTCTTGTCCTTTGCCGCCATTGCGCAACTCGCACCCGCCTTTTTCGGGGGACTGTTGTGGCGGCGGGCGACCGCGCGCGGCGCCATCGGCGGCATGCTGGTCGGCTTCGCGGTGTGGTTCTACACGTTGTTCCTGCCGAGCTTCATGGACACGTCGACATCAGGCCTGTTGCTGCTCCAGCACGGCCCCTTCGGCATCGAGGCGCTGCGGCCGCAGGCGCTGTTCGGCGCCGACCTGTCGCCGCTGATGCATGGCGTGGTCTGGTCGCTCTCGCTCAACATCCTCACCTATGTGCTGCTGTCGCTGGCGCGGCAGCCTTCGTCCATCGAGCTGGTGCAGGCCGACCTGTTCGTGCCCAATACGCTCGCCCCGATCGCCCCGAACTTCCGCCGCTGGCGCACCACGATCACGGTGCAGGACATCCAGGCCACGGTCGCGCAATATCTCGGGCCCGAGCGAGCCCAGCACTCGTTCGAAGCCTTCTCGGCGCGGCGCAATATGCGGCTGGAGTCGGGGGCGCCCGCCGATTTCGAGCTGCTGCAGCACGCCGAGCACCTGATCGCCTCCTCGATCGGAGCCGCGTCCTCCCGCCTCGTGATGTCGCTGCTGCTGCGCAAGCGCACGGTCTCCGCGAAGGCCGCATTGAAGCTGCTCGACGATTCCCACGCGGCCCTGCATTTCAACCGCGAGATCCTGCAGACCGCGCTCAACCATGTGCGCCAGGGCATCGCGGTGTTCGATGCCGATCTGCAGCTGATCTGCTCCAACAGGCAGTTCGGCGACCTGCTCAACGTGCCGCCGCATTTCATCCAGTTCGGCACGCCGCTCCGCGAGATCCTGGAATTCATGGGCGTGAGCGATCCCGCCGATCAGTCTGACCGCGAGGCGATGATCGAGCAGCGACTTTTGGCCTACACCACCGACGGCGAACCCTATCTCGAACGCCTGCCGGAACGCCACATGGTGATCGAGGTGCTCACCAACCGCATGCCCGGCGGCGGCTTCGTCATCACCTTCACCGACGTCACGCCGACCTTCGAGGCGGCGGAAGCGCTGGAGCGCGCCAATGCGACGCTGGAAAAGCGCGTGCGCGACCGCACCGAGGAGCTGACGCGATTGAACTCGGAGCTGGCGCTGGCCAAGAGCGCGGCGGAGGACGCCAGCATCTCCAAGACGCGCTTCCTCGCGGCCGCCAGCCACGACATTCTCCAGCCACTGAACGCGGCGCGGCTCTATGTCACGAGCCTGGTCGAGCGCCAGCACAATGGCGAGGAGACGCGGCTGGTCGAGAATATCGATGAATCGTTGCAAGCGATCGAGGAGATCCTCGGCGCGCTGCTCGACATCTCCCGCCTCGATGCCGGCGCAATGGCAACCTCGATCTCGAGCTTCAAGATGGCCGACCTGATGCGCTCGCTGGAGATCGAGTTCGCCCCGATCGCCCGCGCCAAGGGCCTCGATCTCACCTTCGTGCCCTGCTCGCTGCCGGTCGAGTCGGACCGGCTGCTGCTGCGGCGGCTTTTGCAGAACCTGATCTCGAACGCGATCAAATACACCCCGCGCGGGCGGGTGCTGGTCGGCTGCCGCCGCCGCGGCGCCTCGCTCGCGATCAACGTCTACGACACCGGCGTCGGTATCCCTGCGGCGAAGCGCAGCGAGATCTTCAAGGAGTTCCACCGCCTCGAGCAGGGCGCGCGGATCGCGCGCGGCCTCGGACTGGGACTCTCGATCGTCGAGCGGCTGGCGCGCGTGCTGGGCCACAGCATCGCCATCGACGCCAATACGAGCGGCGGCTCGCTGTTCTCCGTGACGGTGCCGACGGCGAAAGCCGTGACGCTCACCGCGGCGGTGACCAGCGCAACGCCGCTGGCGCGCACGCCGATCTCCGGCGCCCTGATCGTCTGCATCGAGAACGACGCGGCGATCCTCGACGGCATGCGGACGCTGCTGAGAGCCTGGGACGCCGAGGTGATCGCGGTCGCCGATCCCGAAGGCGCGATCGCTGCGATCGAGGCCGCCGGCAAGCGTGTGACCGGGCTGCTCGTCGACTATCACCTCGACCGTGGCAACGGCATCGCCGCCATCCGCGAGATCCGCCGCCGCTTCGGCGACTCTATCCCCGCGATCCTGATCACCGCCGATCGCAGCCCGGCCGTGCAAAGCGCGGCGCGCGACGAGAAGATCGCGGTGCTGAACAAGCCTGTGAAGCCGGCTTCGCTGCGCGCCCTGCTCGGACAGTGGCGCACGCAGCAGATGGTGGCGGCGGAGTAAGGCAGGTCTCAATTCTCAGGCGGCCCCGTCCACGTCGATGACGGCCTTGGCAAAGGCCGTCGGTGCCTCCTGAGGCAGATTGTGACCGATGCCACCGGTGATCAGGCGAAAGTCGTAGCGACCCGAGAACATCTTGGCGTATGCGCTGGGCTCCGGGTGCGGCGCGCCATTGGCGTCACCTTCCATCGTGATCGTCGGCACACTGATCATGGGAGCAGAAGCGAGCTTCTTTTCGATCTCCTCGTACTTCGCCTCGCCCTGGGCGAGCCCGAGCCGCCAGCGGTAATTGTGGATCGAGATCGCGACGTGATCCTTGTTCTCGAATGCCTTCGCGCTGCGATCGAAGGTGGCGTCGTCGAACTTCCATTGCGGCGAAGCGAGCTTCCAGATCAGCTTGGCGAAGTCATGGGTGTACTTCTCGTAGCCGGCGCGGCCGCGCTCGGTAGCGAAATAGAACTGGTACCACCATTGCAGCTCGGCCGCCGGCGGCAGCGGCGCGCTTCCCGACGCCTGGCTCGAGATCAGATAGCCGCTGACCGACACCAGCGCACGGCAACGCTCCGGCCACAGCGCGGCAATGATATCGCAGGTACGCGCGCCCCAGTCGAAGCCGGCAAGGACGGCCTTCTTGATGTCGAGCGCATCCATCAAAGCGATGATGTCGGAGGCCAGCGCGCCCGGCTCGCCGTTGCGCGGCGTCTCGCTGGAGAGGAAGTTCGTCGAGCCGTAGCCGCGCAGATAGGGGATGATGACACGATAGCCAGCCTGCGCCAGGATCGGCGCCACATCGACGAAGCTGTGAATGTCGTAGGGCCAGCCGTGGAGCAGGATCGCGACCGGGCCGGTCGCAGGGCCTGCTTCGGCGTAGCCGACGTTGAGGACGCCAGCATTGATCTGCTTGATCGTGCCGAAAGATGCTGATGTTGCCGAGGACTGCGGCGCTTCCGTTGCAGCGCGCGCCAGGTCGATCATACCGAGGCCGACGGCGGCGGTGCCGGCTGCGATGCCGAGGAACTGGCGGCGATGCAGGTCGATCAACTCTGTCATGGTCGGGTACCTTCTTGATGGTTGTTGGCCCCATCCGATCGGATCGGCGGCAGCCTTGCGGTCACGCGACTGCCTAGCAGCGCCCGCGGCCGAAAGCCCGTTTGGACTTGTGAGAAGTTGTGAGGCTGGCGGAAATCCGATTGCGGAATCTGCAAGGTCCTCTCAACCGCAAACACATCGCCCTGCGCTCACATCTGCGACGGCGCCGCCCAGCATCCACCGCGGCCCGATCCGCGTCTCGTGACGACGTACGACCGCCCCTTTTCGCCGGATCAGGATGGGCGAAAAACACGACAAATCCGAATTTCGGTAAAGTGGAATATTTTGAGCTATGCCGGTTGACCCAGTGCTTGGGTGCTTTGCCCGTCGACCAGCGCCGGCACTGGTGGCCTACCCCGCAGGCGTCCCCTGCTTCCACTGACCGCCGGCGATCTTGGCGGCGGCGATCACGGCCTGGGTGCGGCTTTCGACGCCGAGCTTTTGCAGGATCGCCGAGACATGCGCCTTGATGGTCGCCTCGGAGACGCCGAGCTCGTAGGCGATCTGCTTGTTGAGGAGCCCCTCCGACAGCATCATCAGCACCCGCACCTGCTGCGGCGTCAGCGTCACGAGGCGGTCGCGCAGCTTGGTCATGTCGGGGTCGGCGGCGGCCGTCAGGTCGGTGTCGGCGGGAACCCAGACGTCGCCCTCCATCACCTTGAGGATGGCATCGCGCAGCGTCTCGACGCCGAATCGCTTCGGGATGAAGCCGGAGGCGCCGAAATCGAGCGAGCGGCGGATCGTGGCGCTGTCGTCGGAGGCCGAGACGATCACCACCGGGATCGCCGGATATTGCGCGCGAAGATAGATCAGGCCGGAGAAGCCGGAGATGCCGGGCATCGAAAGGTCGAGCAGGACCAGGTCGACGTCGGAGGTCTGTTCCAGGAGCTTCGTCAGATCCTCGAACGATCCGGCCTCGTCGATCTTCGCCGTGGAGAGGACGCCCGCCACCGCCTGCCGCAGCGCATCACGGAACAGCGGATGGTCATCGGCAATGACGAGATGGGTGGAGGGAGCGTTCATCGATCTCTTGCTGTGGTTCACATCAGCGCCAGTAATCCGGACGGGCGCGATGGTCAATTCTTCCCCGACCGGCCGTGGCATGCAAGGGCACATTATTCCTTTGCCGGAAAGGGGTTAATCCGCAAGCCATATGAAGCCACGCTGCACTATAGGTCAGCACCGTCAGTTGCGTGTCAGTGCGCACGGCCGAAAGTCGTATTGGGGGCAGTTTCACGCCGATGTTACCTTGGCGCAAGACCTGGGTTGATCCGGCATGCCCGGACAGCTGGGACGCGAGGAAACGAGATACGGGGAGCGCATTCACGATGTCCACAATGGCTGCAACGTCGGCTCGGTCGACCGGCATGACAAAGGATGAGCGGTTCGTCATCCTCGCGTCGTCGCTCGGCACCGTCTTCGAGTGGTACGACTTCTATCTGTACGGATCGCTGGCCCCGATCATCGGCGCGCAGTTCTTCTCGGCCTATCCGCCGGCAACCCGCGACATCTTCGCATTGCTGGCCTTTGCCGCAGGCTTCCTGGTTCGCCCCTTCGGCGCAATCGTGTTCGGCCGCGTCGGCGACATCGTCGGCCGCAAATATACCTTCCTCGTGACCATCCTGATCATGGGTCTCTCGACCTTCATCGTCGGCCTGCTGCCCAGTGCGGCAACCATCGGCTTTGCCGCTCCGGTGATCCTGATCGCCTTGCGCCTGTTGCAGGGCCTGGCCCTCGGCGGTGAGTATGGCGGTGCTGCGACCTACGTCGCCGAGCATGCCCCGAATGGCAAGCGCGGCTATTACACCTCCTTCATCCAAACCACGGCGACCATGGGTCTCTTCCTGTCGCTGCTGGTGATCCTGTTCACCCGCACCGCGACCGGCGAGCCGGACTTCGCGGCCTGGGGCTGGCGCATCCCGTTCCTGGTTTCGGTGCTGCTGCTCGGCGTGTCGGTCTGGATTCGGTTGCGCCTCAATGAATCGCCGATCTTCCAGAAGATGAAGGATGAGGGCAAGAGCTCCAAGGCGCCGCTGACCGAAGCCTTTGCCAACTGGCAGAACGGCAAGCTCGTGCTGCTGGCGCTGCTCGGCGGCACCATGGGCCAGGGCGTGGTCTGGTACACGGGCCAGTTCTACGCACTGTTCTTCTTGCAATCGATCCTCAAGGTCGACGGCTATACCGCCAACCTGCTGATCGCGTGGTCGCTGCTGTTCGGCACCGGCTTCTTCGTCGTGTTCGGCGCCCTGTCCGACAAGATCGGCCGAAAGCCGATCATCCTCGGCGGCTGCTTGATCGCGGCGCTGACCTTCTTCCCGATCTTCAAGATGATCTCCAGCAACGCCAACCCTGCGCTGGAAAAGGCGATCGAGGCCACGAAAGTCGAGGTGGTGGCCGATCCCGCGGGCTGCGGCGACCTGTTCAATCCGGTCGGCACCCGTGTGTTCACCGCGCCTTGCGACACTGCCCGCGCCTTCCTCGCCGCTTCGTCTGTCAAGTATTCGACGAGCGCCGGCGCGGCCGGCTCCGGCGTAAAGGTCATGGTCAACGGCAAGGACATCGCCTATCCCGACGCGAAGGCGGGCAACCCGGCGATCACAGCGGCGATCGCGGCGGCGGGCTATCCCAAGGCGGGCGACCCCGGCATCGTGAAGATGTCCAACCCGTTCGATATCTTCCGTCCGCAGGTTGCGGCGATCATCGGTCTGCTCTTCGTCCTGGTGATCTTCGTCACCATGGTCTACGGCCCGATCGCGGCGATGCTGGTCGAACTGTTCCCGACCCGCATCCGCTACACGTCGATGTCGCTGCCTTACCACATCGGCAACGGCTGGTTCGGCGGCCTGCTGCCGGCGACCGCGTTCGCGATCGTGGCCTCGACCGGCGATATCTACGCCGGCCTCTGGTACCCGGTTGTGTTCGCCGTCATCACAGCGGTGATCGGCTTCCTGTTCCTGCCGGAAACCAAGGACGTCGATATCAAGTCGACCTGATTGCTCCTTGGCCGGTACGAGGCCAGCAGCATCCAAACGAACCGGCCGCGGCCTCCGCGGCCGGTTTTGTTTGGCGTCTACTGATTGATTGCTGCCGATGAATTGCAGCACGACCTCCCGGCGATGCGGCCGCGCCCGGTGCTCGGCCAGGTAGATCGCCTGCCAGGTGCCGAGCGCGAGCTTGCCCTTGATGACCGGCACCTGCAGCGAGGTCTGCGTCAACATCGTCTTCACATGCGCGGGCATGTCATCCGGCCCCTCCGTGTCGTGTGTCCACGGCACGCTTTCGGGCGCGAGCCGTGACAGTGCGGTGGTGAGATCGACCAGCACGGACGGATCGGCGTTCTCCTGGACCGTCAGCGACGCCGAGGTATGGCGGATGAACAGCGTCAGCGCGCCGTCGCGGGCGTTGGCCTCGTTGATGAATTTTGTGACCTCGCTGGTGAGGTCGGTGAAGCCGCGGCCAGGCGTCTGCACGGCGAGCAGCGACGAGACGATCGTGGTGGCCTGCACCGACGATGGCGCCGAGCGGGTGATGGATTTGGCCGATGTCATGAAAGGTCTCTCAACGCGAAAGCTCCCGTGGGGTGGATAGATCAAATCCTCCCCGACACGTCCTTCTGCACCCGGTTGGCCATGTCGATCAGCCGGCGCCAGGCCTTTTCCAGGAACGACATCATGCGATCCATGTCCTGGTCGCTGGGCAAGGGAATCTCGAGTTTGCGGTCGCCCTCGGCGACCTTTGGCTCCGCCTTCTTGAGCGAGTCGGACTTCGGCAGCGCCTCGTCGATCTTGCCCGATACAGTCGGACCGGCGGCGAGCTGTCCCTTCAGCTTCTCGACCTCGGCCTGGAGGCGGCCGATCTCGGCATCGAGCGCGGAGCGCTCGTCGGGCACGGCGTAGCAGGCCCAGCCGGCGCCGGTCTTGCTGCAGGTCGAGACCGTGCCGGTGCGGGTGTCGAGCCGCAGCACGCCTTCGGGGATCGGCGTCATGGTGTAGCGGCCGTTTTCGCCGTCGGGCGCCGATTGAGCGGCCACCAGGCCGCCGCCGACCGCGGTCACCACGACGATTGCCGCCGCACACCATGATGTTGTGGATGATTTCGCCGGTCTCATCGCCCTCTCCGCCACGCTGCGCAGGTGGCCCGCTCCTGAATTCTATACCCCTGCAGCCGATGGCGCATCGCCAGAGCGCGCGAATCCGCCGTCAAAACCCACCCGTTGAATCAACAGTGGCGGCCGCCCCTTTGATCCCGAGAGCGCGGCGAAATGTCGGCCACAGCGGCAGATCGCGCGGAGAGCTGCTGCGGTGCGGCGTCACGCTGTGTGCAGCGCTCGCGTGCGGGTCAATATCCTCAATAAAATCAATTATATAGCCGATCACGACGCGATCGTGACTTGGCTTGACTTGATTATGTGCGGTCAGTATGGTCCGCGCGGCTTTTGAGGGTGGCGGGCGTAATTTCCATTCAACCGCAGCGTTTCGGGTCTTCGTGGCATGGCTCAAGACACGGGACACAGCGGGAATGGAGGTCGCGATAGATCGCCCGAGGAAGCTGCGCTTTCCGAACGGCTCGGAAGTCTCGATCAGCGGTTGTCCGAATTTCGCGACCGCCAGATCAAGACCGAGCAACCCGCAGGTGACGGTGGAGACGGAGCGGCCAGAGCCTCGGCGATGGCGCTTGGTTTTCGGTTATCCTCCGAGTTGGTCGCCGGTGTCGCTGTCGGAGCGGGGATTGGCTGGGGTTTCGACCGCTTGCTGTCGACGTCGCCTTTCGGATTTATCGTGTTCCTGCTGCTGGGCTTCGTGGCCGGCGTGGTGAATGTGGTGAGGTCGGCGGGCGCGGGTCAAAACAGGCGCGGTGGTTCGTAAAGCCGATCCGATCCACGGAGAGGAATTGTCGCGCCGGTTTCGCCGGTGCGGGCCGGCCCGGCCGGCAGACCGAGACACGCCGGCTCGTCCGGCAGACCAAGAGATGCCGCGCCGATGAAAATCGATCCGATCCACCAGTTCAACATCGAGCCTCTCTTCACGCTGGGCCATATCGGCAATCATACGATCGCCTTCACCAATTCATCGCTCTACATGCTGGTGGCCGTCGCCATCATCTCGATCCTGATGCTGGCCAGCGGCACGCAGCTGGTTCCGGGCCGCCTGCAGTCGGTCGCCGAGATTTCCTACGAGTTCATTGCTGCCACGATCCGCGGCAACGCCGGCGCGGAAGGCATGAAGTTCTTCCCGCTGATCTTCTCGCTGTTCATGTTCATTTGCGTCTCGAACCTGGTCGGCATCATTCCCTACACCTTCACGATCTCGAGCCATCTGATCGTCACCGTGGCGCTGGCGCTGGTGGTCTTCTTCACCGTGCTGTTCTACGGCGTCGCCAAGAACGGCCTGAAGTTCTTCAAGATTTTCGTTCCCCACGGCGTCCCCGGCTACATCCTGCCGCTGGTCATGTTCATCGAGATCCTGTCGTTCTTCCTGCGGCCGGTCTCGCACAGCATCCGTCTGTTCGCCAACATGCTGGCCGGCCACATCGCGCTGAAGGTGTTCGCGGGCTTCGTCGCCATGCTGGGCTTCTCGCTCGGCGCCGTCGGCTGGGTCGGCGGCGTGCTGCCGCTGGCGCTCACGGTCGCGCTGTATGCGCTCGAGATCCTGGTCGCGTTCCTGCAAGCCTATGTGTTTGCGATCCTGACCGTCATCTACCTCAACGACGCCATTCATCCGGGACACTGAGCGGTCCGGGGAATTTCCACCCAAAACCCAATCTTTCTTCCAAGGAGTCTAAAATGGATCCGACAGCAGCAAAACTTATCGGCGCGGGCATCGCATGCATCGGCATGGGCGGCGCGGGCGTCGGCGTCGGCGTGATCTTCGGTAACTACCTCGCCGCAGCCGTCCGCAATCCGTCGGCCGCTCAGGGCCAGTTCGGCAACCTGATCTTCGGCTTCGCCGTGACCGAAGCGCTCGGCATCTTCTCGCTGCTGATCGCGCTGCTTCTGCTGTTCGTTTTCTAAAGAACGACTTCTTCCGCGCCGCTTCATCCGAAGCGGCGCGTGACAGCAACAGGAGTACTCCATGGCCGAGAGTCATGGCGGGGCGAAAGCTCCGGCGACCGACGCCCACACCGAAGCCGACGGCGGTCATCACAGCGGCGGCTTCCCGCCGTTCGAGAGCAGCACCTTTGCTTCGCAGCTGGTGTCGCTCGCGATCTTCTTCGTCTTGCTCTACGTGATCGTGGCCAAGCTCGCTCTGCCGAAGGTCGGCGGTGCGATCGAAGCGCGTCAGAACAAGATCGAGGGTGACCTCGCGGAAGCGCAGACGCTGAAGGATCAGTCCGAGGCGGCGCTGAAGGCCTATGAAGGCGAGCTCGCTTCGGCGCGCTCGCGCGCGCAGGCGATCGGCAACGAATCCCGCGACAAGGCGAATGCGCAGGCGGAAGCCGAGCGCAAGACCCTGGAAGAGCAGCTGGCGGCCAAGCTCGCCGAGGCGGAGAAAACCATCGCCTCGACCCGCGCAACCGCCATGAGCAACGTCCGCGGCATCGCGGCCGATGCGGCAGGCACCATCGTGCAGCAGCTCACCGGCGTCATTCCGGATGCGGCGTCGGTCAATGCCGCCGTTGATGCGTCCTTGAAGGGTTAGTCGATATGTTCTTCGATCCTGAAACCTGGGTCGCCGTGGCCTTCGTGATCTTGATGGTCGTGTTCGGCTATCTCGGGATCTTCAAGTCGGCGATGTCGGCGCTCGACAAGCGCGCCGAGCGCATCAAGGCCGAGCTCGACGACGCGACGCGCCTGAAGCAGGAAGCCGCCAAGGTGCTGGCCGACTACAAGGCCCGCAGCGCCTCGGCCGAACGCGAGGCCGCCGATATCATCGCCAACGCCAGGAGCGAAGCCGAGCGCATCGCGACCGAGGCCAAGGCGAAGATGGAAGACTTCGTCGCCCGTCGTACCAAGACCGCGGAGAACAAGATCGCGCTCGCCGAGGCCCAGGCGCTGGCCGATGTCCGTGCCGCAGCCGCGGAAGCCGCCGTGCAGGCCGCCTCCACGATCTTGTCGCAGTCGGTCAAGGGCCAGGTCGCCGACGATCTGCTCGCCAAGGGCATTACCGAGGTTCGCCAGAAGCTGAACTGAGGGGTCCGTCCTCACCCATCAAAAAGCCGGCGCTGATAGCGCCGGCTTTTTTGTTTTCGATAGCGCACCCGCAAATGCGGTGTCATCACCCGCGAAGCCGGAGCATGACAGCTGGGCGAGTGGCTCACTTCTTCTTCCGCACCTTCGGCTCGGGCGACAACGCCTGCGGGTCGAAGCCGACATAGAAGATGTAGGAATCGGCGACTGCGGCCGACGGCAGCGGGTAGGACAGATCCTCGGCGACGAAGGTAAAGGGCACGCTGGCGCCCTCGGTCATCTGGACCGTGGTCCGGTACGCCTTCGAGGCGATCACTTTCTCGCCGACGCCGCCCTGGACCACGGCAACGCGCAAGGGAACTTCGACCGTCGCAGGTGCGCCAGCGGGGCCCGCTATGACGCGGCCCTGGATGCCGATATGCGCGGTGATCTCGCCGCCATTGCGGATGCATTCACGCGCCATCTTGGAGATCGAGGCCTGGAAACGCACGTCGTTGCCGACCGCCGGCTTGCCGCTCGCCCCGACGCCATAGGTGGACGCTCCGGCGCGCACCGTGACCTGCGGGCAATCATATTCGTCGTCGGCCTGAGGCGCGCCAGGCGCAGGCGCGGGCTTCGGCGGCGCGGGGTCGTCGGATTTGCCGCCGAACAGGCTCTTGAAGCGGTCGGTCAGCGATTGCGCAGCGACCGGCGACACCGCCGCCAATGATACCGACAGCGCCAGCGCGATCACCGGACCCCGCCGCAGCGCATTCCGCAATGATCGAAGCTCATTCATGAACGGCAGTACTCCATCACAACATCCGGCCGATCAGCCGGCTCGTGCGGGTTATATCGCCAAAATCGGCGAACCCAAGGCAGGAAAAGACAGCAGGAAATTGGACTTTGGCCGCACGGGAAGCCGGCTCAGCCGCGAAAATCCTCGTGCAGCAAGCCAAACAGCAGATGATCCTGCCAGACCCCGTTGATGCAGAGATAGCGGCGCGCCAGCCCCTCGCGGGAGAAACCGCACTTCTCCAGCACCCGGATCGACGGCGCATTGGTGGGGATGCAGGCGGCCTCGACCCGGTGCAGATTGAGCTCGCCGAACAGCGTCGGCAGCAGCACCCGGAGCGCTGCCGTCATGTAGCCGCGATGGGCGTGGGGTTGGCCGACCCAATAGCCGATGGTGCCAGCCTGGACGATCCCGCGGCGGACATTGGCCAGCGTGATGCCCCCGACCATGGCGCCATCGAGCTCACGGAAGACCAGGAAGGGATAGGAGCGGTCCGCGGCGATGTCCTCGGAATAGCGGCGCAGGCGGCGCCGGAAGCCGGAGCGGGTCAGATCGTCCGACGGCCAGATCGGTTCCCACGGCGTCAGATAATCGCGGCTGCTCTCGCGCAAGTGCGCCCACTGCAGAAAGTCCGACATCTGCGGGGCGCGCAGCAACAATCCGTTGCCGCGGGGGGCGAGAGCAGCAGGTCCACTGGATGGCAGGCGAAACAGGGCCATGGTGATGCTTCCCGGGGGTGGACGGTCCGCCAGCGCGGCTCCTAATGCAGCCGCGCCTTGGCCCGCGCCCGGGTCAATCCTTCCGCAAAAGACACCGCCGTGTCCAGACCCCTGCCGCTGCCTAATGCGACAACTGCAGGGCGGCTGCGCGACAGCAGCGCACGCGCTGCATCGCGGGTCGATTCGACGCTGACGGCATCGATCCGGGCCACCAGCTCCTGCACCGTCTGCGGCCGGCCATAGGCCAGCACGTGCCGGGCGAGCTGCTCGGCGCGCGAGGAGCAGCTCTCCAGCGCCATCAGCAGGCCCGCCTTCATCTGCGCCTTGGCGCGGGCGATCTCGGCCTCGGTCAGGGTCTCGACCGAATCATTCATGATATCGACCACGACCTCCATCATTTCAGGCGCGTCGGCAGGATCGGTGCCGGTGTAGAGGCCGAAGAAGCCGGTGTCGGTGTAGGGCGCGTGGAACGAGTAGATCGAATAGCAGAGGCCGCGCTTCTCGCGCACCTCCTGGAACAGCCGCGACGACATCCCGCCGCCGAGGATGTTGGTGAAGACCTGGAGCGAGAACAGCGACAGATCGGTCTGCGGCACGCCCTCCAGCGCCAGCGTCAGATGCGCCTGCTCGAGCTCGCGATGCACGACCTTGGCGCCGCCTTTGCCGAACATGGCACCCTGCGGCTTCGGCCCCGGCGTCGCCTCGAAGCTCGCAAAGCGCTTCTCGGCCTCGGCGACCACCTGTTTGTGATCGACGGCGCCGGCCGCCGCCACCACCATGTCGGGGCCGCGATAATGCGTCGAGAGGTAGTTGCGCAGCGAGTCGCGATTGAAGCTTTTCAGCGTCTTGGCGGTGCCGAGCAGCGAGCGGCCCATCGGCTGGTCGGGATAGCAGAGCTCGTTGAGGTGCTCGAACACGACGTCGTCTGGCGTGTCTTGCGCCGCGCCGATCTCCTGCACGATGACGTTCTTCTCGCGCTCGAGCTCGTCGGGCTCGAAGGCGGGATTGGCGAGGATGTCGGCGAGCACGTCGAGCGCCAAGGGCACGTCGGCCTTCATCACCCGGGCATAGTAGGACGTGGTCTCGGTCGAGGTGCCGGCATTGAGGTCGCCGCCGACCGCCTCGATCTCCTCCACGATTTCGCGCGAGGAGCGACCGGTGGTGCCCTTGAAGGCCATATGTTCCAGGAGATGCGAGATGCCGTGCTCGTTCGGCTTCTCGTCGCGGCCGCCGACGCCGGCCCAGACGCCGAGCGCGGCGGTCTCGAGATGGGGCATGTTGTCGGTAACGACGGTCAGGCCGGAGGCAAGCTTGGAGATCTCGACGCTCATCCGGCAACTCCCTGTTTCGCGGCGCGGCTGACCGACAGCACGAACCGCTCTAGCTCGGCCTGATCGTTCTTCATCACCTTCATCTGTTCGGATTTGGTCATGAGGCCGTCGAGCCAGGCCGGCAGCTGCGGCCGCTGGCCGCAGGCGGCCTCCACCGCATCAGGGAATTTGGCGGGATGGGCGGTCGAGAGCACGATGTTGGGCACGGTCGTGTCGGTGGTGTCGCGATCGGCAACCGCAAGCGCCACGGCGGTGTGGGGATCGACGAGCTCGCCGGCCTCGCGCCAGGCGGCGCGGATCGCGGCCGCGGTCTCGGTCTCGTCGGCGCGGCCGGCGTCGAATTCTTCGCGGATTGCGGCCAGCGTCGCATCCGGCAGCACGAAGCGGCCGGACTGCTTCAGCGACTCCATCAGCCGGCGGACGCTCGAAGCATCGCGCTTGCTCGCCTCGAACAGCAGCCGCTCGAAATTCGAGGAGATCTGGATGTCCATCGACGGCGATGCGGTGGCGTGCACCTCGCGCACCTCGTAGATGCCGGTCTTGAGCGTGCGGGCGAGGATGTCGTTGACGTTGGCGGCAATGCGCAGGGTGCGGACCGGAAGGCCCATGCGCTTGGCGACGTAGCCGGCAAAAATGTCGCCGAAATTGCCGGTCGGCACGATGAAGTCCACCGCGCGCGCCGGTGCGCCGGCGGCAACCGCTGATGTGAAGTAGTAGACCACCTGGGCGACGATGCGCGCCCAATTGATGGAATTGACACCCGACAGCGAGGTCGCATCGCGGAAGCGATGGTTGTTGAACATCCCCTTCACGAGCGCCTGGCAGTCGTCGAAATTGCCCTCGATGGCGAGCGCGTGGACATTGGCCGCGCCCGTCGTCGTCATCATGCGCTGCTGCACCTCGGAGATGCGCTTGTGCGGAAACAGCACGATGAGGTCGACATTCTCCAGCCCCGCGAAGGCTTCGACCGCGGCGCCGCCGGTGTCGCCTGATGTTGCGACCACGATGGTGGTGCGCTGGCCGCGCTTGGCGAGCACATGGTCCATCAGCCGCGAGATCAGCTGCATCGCCACGTCCTTGAAGGCGAGCGTCGGACCGTGAAACAGCTCAAGCACGAATTGATGCGGCGACATCTGACGCAGCGGCACCACGGCCGGATGACGGAACGTGGCATAGGCCTCGTTCGCCATGCGGCCGAGCTCGGCGTCGGAAATCTCGCCGCCGACGAACGGACGAATGATTTCGACCGCGACCTCCCAATAGGGCCGACCGAAGAAGCCGGCGATGGTCTCGGTCGACAGGTGCGGCCAGGTCACGGGCACATACAGGCCGCCGTCGCGGGCAAGCCCGGTCAGCATCACGTCGCAGAAGCCAAGCTCAGGGGCCTCGCCCCGGGTCGAGATATAACGAGTCAAACTGCCCTCCAAAGGCTGGCGCGGTCCAAATCCGGGCTTAAGCCTTTGATTTCACGATGTTCCTAGTTCCAAGCCAGAGGCTTTGCGGCACCATAGAGTGTTTTGGAGAGCCACACCATGCCCAACGAAAAAGGGCTGCGGCGATGCCGCAGCCCCTCTCTTGGAAGGTCTGTCGTTGATGTGTGCAGACCCGGTTTTCGACACTGGGGCGCCGGCCCCGAAAATCATTGGTTCGAGCTATCGTTTCCTGTCACGAAATCGTCAAGGAGAAAAACGGCGCGGGCGCCAAATGTTCCAATTTTTCCCGGTACGCCCAGATGCAGGGCCAGCGATCGCGCCGCCGCGCGCCTGGCATCGTTGCCGCTTTCTCCTGACTCCATGCAAAGGAACGGGGAACGAACGCCTCACCGTCCCATTATGTCGGCGGAAGGTATCCGCCGTCGTCCACACATTGCCCGGACGCGCGGCAGACCGGTCCAACGACTGAGCCGGCTGCATCCTTGAGCAGCCGGCTCAGCCCCTGAATGGTCAATTCATCCCGATTTCCACCGCGATCCGAATCAAGTCGGAATGGTTCTTGGCTCCCAGCTTCTGCTTGAGCAGGGAGGTAGTGTTGGCGACGGTCTTGTAGGAGATACCGAGCGCCTCGGCGACCTCGACGATCTTGTTGCCGCGCCCGAGCAGGCGAAGAATTTCAAGCTCCCGCGGCGTCATTTGCGAGGCCGGATTCGCCTTGATCGCAGCGCCCGAGAACGTCACGGCCTCCGCGAGTTGGGGCGAGATGAAATTGTCGCCGGCGACCACCTTGCGTACGGCCTTGAGCAGGATCCGGGGATCGTCGCCCTTGGAGACATAGCCCTGCGCCCCGAGCTCCACCGCGCGCACAACGAAGGCCGGATCTTCATTCATGCTGAACATGATGATCTTGGCGCCTGGATCGTCCTTGCGGATCCGGCGCATCAACTCGAAGCCCGAGACGTCGGGCAGGCTGATGTCGATGACCGTGACGTCCGGCCGCTTGCTGATATAGGCCTTGTGT
Source organism: Bradyrhizobium sp. CCBAU 11434 (assembly GCF_028128895.1). Lineage (NCBI taxonomy): Bacteria > Pseudomonadati > Pseudomonadota > Alphaproteobacteria > Hyphomicrobiales > Nitrobacteraceae > Bradyrhizobium > Bradyrhizobium sp. CCBAU 11434. The sequence continues at coordinate 83,108 of NZ_LBJX01000004.1, read as the reverse complement.
CCGGATTTGGCGTCGTTCGCTTCGTCGATGCGGATCGAATGGTCGGAGGCAAACAGGGTGCGACAACCTGACAGCACAACGGGGTGGTCATCGACGATCAGGACCCGGGTCGCCAGCTTGGTTGTGTCTTGCATCGCGCACTCTCTTGTTTTGGTAACTCATAGACTGGCGGGAACAAATGGAAAGAGAGAATCCCGCCAATGCGCGTTAGAATTGACCTAATGTGGCAACGACTTCCGTTCAGAACCCAGTTGTTCCTTCCACTCGGCGTGAGCTTTGTCGCCGCGCTGGTCATGGGGGGCGTGTTGCTCCAGAGCTTCTCGGCCAGCCAGCTGGCGGACGAGAACGAACCTGGTCGACGCTCAGTGCAGACCGTTGCTGTCGCACTCAACAGCGCCCTGAGCGCGTCAGACAGTCCGCGCAAGATGCTCGACGCATTCGTCGGCTCCTTGGCTACCTCCAATGATATCCAATTCCGGCCTGTGGAGGCGGGTCCTGCGCCGTCCGTGAGGGACGGCCTGCACAGGGTGCATGGCGTGCCGCAATGGTTTGTGGACCTGATCGCCATCCCTGATATCGACGCAGCATCTCCTGTGATCATCGACGGCAAACGCGTTGGTGACATCGTGTTCGTGCCCGACCTGTCAGCTGATCTGTTCGAGAAATGGATCGGCTTTCTGGCCCTGACGAGCCTCATCGCCGTGCTGATGGTGTTGACCGGCACGATCGCCTTTCTCTTCGCGAGATCGGCGCTGCAGCCGCTGCAAGATCTCGGCGCGGGCCTGACGCGCATTCGGCGCGGCGATTATGCGACGCCGATCCCGGTCGCAGGGCCGCCGGAAATCCGGCAGAGCTGTGAGGAGGCCAATGCCCTTGCCGCAACGCTCGCGCAATTGAGCCAGCACAATCGCGACCTGTTGCATCGCCTGGTGTCGCTCCAGGATGATGAGCGGCACGATCTCGCCCGCGAGCTGCATGACGAGCTTGGCCCGTTGCTGTTCAGCATCCGTGCCGGCACGATCGCACTGAGCGAGGCCTCGCCGCAGACGGGACATCTCGGCAACTCCGTGCAGGAGGTGATGCGATCCATCGAGGCGCTCCAGCAGACCAATCGCCGCATCCTCGACCGGTTGCGGCCGCTCTACATCGAGGAATTGGGGCTCGAGGCCAGCGTGCAGACGCTGCTCCGCAATTTCCGCTCGCAAGCGCGGCATATCGGCCTCACCGCAACGATAGATTCTAACCTCAACGGGATCAGCGGGCCACTGGCCCGGACCGTCTACCGTGTGATTCAGGAGGCGTTGACCAACGTGCTGCGCCATGCCGGAGCGAAGAATGCCCATGTGGAAGCGGCGATATCGGGCGGTGCGCTCACCGTCGAAGTCTCCGATGACGGCGGAGGCTTTCCCGCCGACAATGTTTTCGGCCGCGGCCTGACCGGCATGCACGAGCGCGTCCGCGCGCTCAGCGGCTCGCTGTCCCTGCTGCGTGCGGACGAACGCACCTATGTGCGCTGTCGCCTTCCACTCGGGGAGATCAGGGGCGAGCCGATCTCGGGCTAAAGCGCGATGAGATTGGGATGAATCGTCGTCGCGCTTCAGGTTGTTGTTTGAGCATGATCTCCGCGCAAACGCGTCCCGCTGATGTCGCGAGGGAAAACCGCTTCACACATTTCCGGATCATGCTCTAGCACGCACAGCAATCGTGCGAGCCCTGCTGCGCCGGCTCGCACAGCGTGCTGTGGATCTTGCCTTCCGCGCTGAAACGAAACGAGGCGCGGACGCGCAACGCACCTGCGACGGAATATTCGAGATCGATGCCGTTCTGCGCCGGACGGATTTCCTCCAGGCCGAAACCCGCCGAGGAAAAGGCGCTGAGCTTCGGTCCCCAATAGGTTTCGAGCTCGCGCCGGCCGCGATAGTTCTGCGTGCCGTTGCAGGTGCATTTCAGCTCGGCATCGTCGGCATAGAGGTCGAGCAGCGTCGGGAGGTCACCCTTGCGGCAGGCATCCACCCAATCAATGACAAGTCCCATCTGATCGAAATCGCTCAACGCCAGCAATCCTGTTTACCGCTGAAAAAACTTGGAGGCGGCTTAAGATCACCCTCGTGAATATGCGCTGAATAATAAAGACCGGACGATACCGGGTTCCCACCGGGAACCTACGGACGGACTTCGCTCTTTCGTCGTCCCCTCACCCACACGACAAATGCGATCAGCACGGCACCGGCAAGTGCAAACCAGGTGATCGCGTATTGCAGATGGTCGTCTTTCAGATGCACGTCGAGCGGACCCGGGCGCGGAATGCCGTTCGCCGGCACCGGCTGCTCGAGATCGACGTAGAAAGGCGCGATCGTGCCCCAGCCCAGGGCGCTAGCGATTGCCAGATGATCGCGCACGAACCACAACCGCTTGTCGCGATTTTCGGCCGGCGTGAGCCAGCCCGCCTCTTCCGGGAAACGGAGATAGCCGGTGAGCGTAACGGGCGCGCCGGTGACAAGCTTCTGCACCGCGCGATCCTCGACCCCGCGCTCCTGCATTGTGTTCTCGACGAAGCCTGCATCGATCACCACGATCTCACCACTCGGCAGCCGCGCCGGCAGAAAAGCCCAGGTGCCGGGGGTGGATGCATCCTTGCGCACGGCGGAGCCGGACGAATAGACCATCGCATCCGGCAGAGCCGCATAGGTCGCGGTGAAGCTGACGCGGCGAAACTCGTCACGCGCAGGCGTCAGCGCGGGCCATTGCGCAGGTGGCGGCAGCGCAACGGGTGCTGCCGCGAGGCGCTCGGTGAGCGCAGCGATCAGCTCGTGCTTGGCGGTGCGGCGCTGCAATTGCCAGACGCCGAGCGCGACGAAAGCCGCGGTCAGCAAAAGCGTGAACAGCATGAAGCCAGCCACACCGGGCTTGCGCAAAGTCTCGTTCATTTCCCGCGGTCGATCAGCCGGCCCGGGGCCGCCTTGTGATGGAATTGCAGCGCGATCAGGAGGGATTTCATCGAGCGCAGCGGCAGGAGCGTGGTGGCGAGGATCAGCGGCAGCCACAGCACCGCATGCAGCCAGAATGGCGGCTGATATTTGACCTCGACGACGAGCGCGCAGCCGACCACGATCGCGCCGGCCAGCATGATGATGAAGATCGCCGGACCGTCGCCCGCATCGATGAAGCCGTAGTCGAGGCCGCAGCAGTTGCAGGAGGGCGCCAGCGTCAGGAAGCCCGCATAGAGCTTGCCCTCGCCGCAGCGCGGGCATTTGCAGGCGAGCCCGCGCAGCGCGCTTTGCAGGACAGTGGGCTGGGCCTCTGGGGTGTCGGCGGTGTCGTTCATCGCACGCAAGCCTATCACAGTTTCGGCCAAAACTCCGGCCGCTGAAAAGCGAAAGGGCGGCCCTGCGGCCGCCCTTTGCAGATGATCAGCCGCGGCTCAGTGCGCGCCGTGGGCCATGGTCTCGGCGCCGTGTCCCCAGACATAGATGCACAGGAACAGGAACAGCCAGACCACGTCGACGAAATGCCAGTACCAGGCGGCGAACTCGAAGCCGAGGTGCTGCTTCGGCGTGAAGTGGCCGGCATAGGCGCGCGCCAGGCACACGATCAGGAAGATTGTGCCGACCAGCACGTGGAAGCCGTGGAAACCGGTCGCCATGAAAAAGGTCGCGCCGTAGACGTTGCCGGCAAACGAGAACGCCGCGTGGCTGTATTCGTAGGCCTGCACGGCGGTGAAGGTCGCGCCCAGCAGGACGGTGAGGATCAGACCATATTTGAGGCCCTGGCGATCGTTCTCGAGCAGGGCGTGGTGCGCCCACGTGACCGTGGTGCCCGAGGTAAGCAGGATCAGCGTGTTCAGCAGCGGCAGATGCCAGGGATCGAAGGTCTCGATGCCATGGGGCGGCCAGGTGCCCGGGGCCGAGCATGCGCCGGCAGCCGTGCCGAGGCCGCAGCCGAACACGGCGTCGCGGGTGGCGTGGACGGCATCGGCCGGGAACAGCGCGGCGTTGAAATAGGCCCAGAACCAGGCAACGAAGAACATCACCTCGGAGGCGATGAACAGGATCATGCCGTAGCGATGGCTGATCTGTACGACCCGGGTATGGTCGCCCTTGTACTGGGCTTCCTTGATCACGTCGCCCCACCAGCTCGCCATGGTGTAGAGCACGCCGACGGTGCCGATGCCGAAGATGATCGGCGCGGCCGAGACCATGTGGTGCATCCAGGTGATCGCGCCGACCGCCATGATGAAGGCAGAGACGGAGCCGACCGCCGGCCACGGAGACGGATCGACCAGATGGTAGTCGTGATGCTTGCCTTGCGCGGTAGCCATTGCGGTCTGTCTCCTCAATCCCGTGCCTATCCGGCACTTATCCCCTTAGTCCAACCCCTGAGCGTCAACCCGGCGGCTGGAGATTTCCCTTGCGTTTGTCGTCGTCGCCGGATGCGATCGGCTTCACCACCGGATCCTTCACTGGATAGAACGTGTAGGACAGCGTGATGGTGCTGAGCCCGTCATTGTCGTGGTCATTGACGATCGACGGATCGACGTAGAACACCACGGGCATCTCGCGCTTCTCGCCGGGCGCCATGGTCTGCTCGGTGAAGCAGAAGCAATTGATCTTCTGGAAGTACGACCCGACCGTCAGCGGCGCGACATTGTAGGCGGCCTGGCCTGAGGTGGTACGCGCGGCCTGGTTGGTCACGGTGTAATAGATCGTCGTGACCTGGCCGATATTGACCTCGATTTCGGTCTGCTCGGGCTCGAACTTCCAGGGCAGGCCGGGGGCGACGTTGGAATCGAACCGCACCGCGATCTTGCGCGCGATCGGGCCGGTGGCGGGCGCAGAGGTCGCGACCTGGGTCGTGCCGTTGAAGCCGGTCGCGCGGCAGAACCAGTTGTAGAACGGCACCGCTGCGTAGGACGCGCCGACCATCAATGCGACCACGCCGCCGCAGATCGAGGCGACCAGCACATCGCGGCCGAGCCCCTTCCTGGCCGTCCGGCTCTGATCCTGCGATATGGTCGGCTTCTGATCCATCTTCCCCTACAGCGGCCGAACTAGAACCGCCGGTCCCTTGACCATGGTGACGGCGAAGAAAAGGATGACGAGCACACCGAGCGCCAAAGCAATGGCAATGGAGCGCTGGCGACGGCTCTTCTTCTGCGCCTCGGTAAGGACGATTCCATCTGGCTCGGGTTTGTCAGCCATTCCTGCCTCATGCGCCCCCAACCATCGGAGCAAGCGCCCGGAACACGACCTCGGCCAGCAAGGTCGCGAACAGCGCGAACAGGTACAGGATCGAGAAGGCGAACAGCTTTCGCGTCGCGCGCAGCGACGCAGCTCGCGTCCGGCGCATATAGACGTTGATCGCGAGCACCAGCATGCCGGCACCAAGGATCAGCGAGACGATGCCGTAGACGGCGTCGAAATAGCCAAGCACCCAGGGTGCTGCGGCCACCGCGATCAGCACGATGGTGTAGAGCAGGATCTGGAGGCGGGTCGCGTCGGGGCCGGCGACATTGGGCAGCATCGGAATGCCGGCGCGGGCATAGTCGTCGGAACGGAACAGCGCCAGCGCCCAGAAGTGCGGCGGCGTCCAGAAGAAGATGATGGCGAATAGCAGCAGCGGCTCGACATCGACCGTGCCTGTGACAGAAGCCCAGGCCACCACCGGCGGCAGCGCGCCGGCGGCGCCGCCGATCACGATGTTCTGCGCGGTCCAGCGCTTCAGGCCCATCGTGTAGATGACGACGTAGAAGAAGATGGTGAAGGCGAGCAGCGCACCCGCGATCCAGTTGACCAGGATGCCGAGCGTCATCACCGAGAAGAAGGCGAGCGTCATGCCGAACGCCATCGCTTCGGGCCGGGTGATGCGGCCGCGCGGGATCGGACGGTTCGCGGTGCGCGACATCTTCGCGTCGATATCGCCCTCGAGCGCCATGTTGAGCGCGCCCGAGGCGCCGGCGCCGACGGCGATGCAGAGCAGCGAGGTGATTGCGAGCACCCAGTGGAAATGTCCCGGCGCCATCGCCATCCCGACCAGCGCGGTGAAGATCACGAGCGACATCACCCGCGGCTTGAGCAGCGCGAGGTAGTCACCAACCTCCGCCTCGGAGATGCGGGGATTGATGTCGATGGCGTTCTGATCGAGGACGGACACTTAAACCTGCTCGTTTCGTTGTAGAGCCGCGGCGCCCGTCACGGGCGCCGCGGGAGTTTTGTTGCTTACTGCACGCGGGGCAGCACTTCGAACTGGTGGAACGGCGGCGGCGAGGGCAGCGTCCATTCCAGCGTGGTGGCACCGGCGCCCCAGGGATTGTCGCCCGCCGGGACCTTCTTCATGAAGGCGTCGAACACGCAGTAGAGGAAGATCAGCACGCCGAAGCCGGAGATGTAGGAGCCGATCGACGAGACCAGGTTCCAGCCGGCGAACGCATCCGGATAGTCGACATAGCGGCGCGGCATGCCCGACAGGCCGAGGAAGTGCTGCGGGAAGAACACCAGGTTGACACCGACGAAGGTGAACCAGAAGTGCGCCTTCGCGATCGCCTCGTTGTACATGTAGCCCGTCATCTTCGGGAACCAGTAGTACCAGCCGGCGAAGATCGCGAACACCGCGCCGAGCGACAGCACGTAGTGGAAGTGCGCGACGACGTAATAGGTCTCCTGCAGCACGCGGTCGACGCCCGCGTTCGCCAGCACGACGCCGGTGACGCCACCGACCGTGAACAGGAAGATGAAGCCCACGGCCCAGATCATCGGGGCGCGGAAATCGATCGAGCCGCCCCACATCGTGGCGATCCAGGAGAAGATCTTCACGCCGGTCGGAACCGCGATCACCATCGTGGCGGCAACGAAGTAGGCCTGCGTCGCCGAGGACATGCCGACCGTGTACATGTGATGCGCCCACACCACGAAGCCGATGCCGCCGATCGCGACCATGGCGTAGGCCATGCCGAGATAGCCGAACACGGGCTTGCGCGAGAAGGTCGAGACGATCTGGCTGATCATGCCGAAGCCGGGCAGGATCAGGATGTACACCTCGGGGTGACCGAAGAACCAGAACAGGTGCTGGAACAGCACTGGGTCGCCGCCGCCCTCGGGATTGAAGAAGGTGGTCCCGAAGTTACGGTCGGTGAGCAGCATGGTGATCGCGCCGGCGAGGACCGGCAGCGACAGCAGCAGCAGGAACACCGTCACCAGGATCGACCACACGAACAGCGGCATCTTGTGCAGGGTCATGCCCGGCGCGCGCATGTTGAAGATCGTGGTGATGAAGTTGATGGCACCGAGGATCGACGAGGCGCCCGCCAGATGCAGCGAGAGGATCGCGAAGTCGACGGCCGGGCCCGGGTGGCCTGAGGCCGACAGCGGCACGTACATGGTCCAGCCGGCGCCGACGCCGTTGGCACCGGGCTCGCCCTCGACGAAGCTCGACAGCAGCAGCAGCGCGAAGGAGGCCGGCAGCAGCCAGAACGAGATGTTGTTCATGCGCGGGAACGCCATGTCAGGCGCGCCGATCATCAGCGGCACGAACCAGTTGCCGAAGCCGCCGATCATCGCGGGCATGACCATGAAGAAGATCATGATCAGGCCGTGCGAGGTCACGAATACGTTATAGGTGTGCGTTTCGTGGAATATCTGGACGCCCGGGAACATCAACTCGGCACGGATCGCGATCGACATCGCGGCACCGATGATGCCCGCGATGACCGCGAAGATCAGGTACATCGTGCCGATGTCCTTGTGGTTGGTCGAATAGACGTAGCGACGCCATCCCGTCGGATGGGCGTGCTCGTGGTCATGTCCGTGGTCTTGCGCGTGATCGCCGTGTGCCGCTGCGCTGGTTGCCATTTTCAAATCCTGCCTTGCGTCCCGTTCGGACCTTTGGAGGTCCCGCCCTTTGTATCGCTTTCAGTCCCTTTGAGCCGTCGCCCGGCGCCTACTGCGTCGGGCCGGCCGCGGAGGCGAAGGTGCTGGTGCCGCCGCTCGCAAACTTCTTCTTCGCCGATTCAACCCAGGAGGCGAACTCCTGATCGTTCACCACGCGAATCGCGATCGGCATGAAGGCGTGGTCCTTACCGCAAAGCTCCGAGCACTGGCCGTAGAACATGCCGGTCTTGGTGGCCTTGAACCAGGTCTCGTTCAGGCGCCCCGGTATGGCGTCGATCTTGACGCCGAACGCCGGCAGCGCGAACGCGTGGATGACGTCGGCGCCGGTGACCTGGACACGAATCACCTTGTTGACCGGAACCACCATCTCGTTGTCGACGCCGAGGAGGCGGGGCTGCTTGTCCTGAGCCAGCAACGAGTCGAACTCGAACTTGCCGTTATCAGGGTAAGCGTAGGACCAGTACCACTGCTTGCCGGTCGCCTTGATGGTCAGGTCCGCTTTCGGCACGTCGAGCTCGAGGAACAGCAGGCGGAAGGACGGCACCGCGATGCCGACCAGGATCAGCACCGGCACCAGGGTCCACACCACCTCGATCAGCGTGTTGTGGGTGGTCCGCGACGGCACCGGATTGGCCTTCGCGTTGAACTTCATCACCACGATGACCAGCAGCGCCAGCACGAACAGCGTGATGACGATGATCAGCACGGACAAGAAGTTATGGAACCAGACGATGTTGTCCATCACCGGGGAAGCAGAGCCCTGCAGGTGCCATTCCCACGGCGCCGGCTGCCCGAGCTCAGCCTCGGCAAATGCCGCACCGCCCGTCGCCAGCGTCAGACCCGCCACGGCCAATCCCAGCAAGTGTCGGCCCACCCGGCCCATCGACATCTTCATGCCGTTCGCGCTCCCCTAACGAAATCACCCCAAGTGCCTTCCCCTGTTTTTGGGGAACGCTTATTCGATCCGCCCGTCTGACAAACCGCCGCGCAAGAATACCTCTAAGAGGAATTGGGGCCAGATCGCTAGAACGCCGAAATCAAGCCTCTCAAACCATAATTCTTGATCTATCGCAATGCAGTCTTGAGGCCCCTCTGTCTGCGATCACCCGCAAGATATTTCCTAGTAACATCAGACAAAAATACCGTTTCCCGGGATGCCGCGGCTTGACAGCCGGATTGCCCGCTGTAGGCACAGGCGCAGGGCCCCGCAGGAACCTGATTCGTGGCGGCAATGGCAGCCGAGGCGGCGCGGAATTTGCTTGTGAATTGCCTTCAAGACGCCGTCATTCCCGTATCAGTCCTCCAGCGCGAGCGACCCAAGCGAGCAGAGGGACCGACCCCGATGGGGCTTTCGAGATGCATGGCAAGATCGGTTCCAAGATCGGTTCTATGGCCGACTGAGGGTCTCACGACGCTGATCGGCCTCCTGGCTGTCGCCCTTTTCCTTGCCTTACCCGGCCTCGCCCATGCGCAGGGCGCGGTGCGCTCCGTTCATGGCGACTGGCAGATCCGCTGCGACACCCCGCCGGGCGCCCAGGCCGAGCAATGCGCCCTGATCCAGAGCGTGGTGGCGGAAGACCGCTCCAATGCCGGCCTCACCGTGATCGTGCTCAAGACCGCCGATCAGAAGAGCCGCCTGATGCGCGTGGTCGCGCCCTTAGGCGTGCTGCTGCCCTCGGGCCTCGGACTGAAGCTCGACAACCAGGACGTCGGCCGTGCCGGCTTCGTCCGCTGCCTGCCCAATGGCTGCGTCGCTGAGGTCGTCATGGACGACAAGCTGCTCGGCCAGCTCCGCAGCGCCAAGACCGCGACCTTCATCATCTTCGAGACGCCGGAAGAAGGCATCGGCTTCCCGCTCAGCCTGAACGGACTCGGCGAGGGCTATGACAAGCTGCCATAGGGCTAAGCCAGCGGCGAACCTATTGTTTCCGTAATGTGAGGCGTCGCGCCCTCGCGGAACCAATCCAAAACCATTATCTTGCCTCACATCCCCCGATAATGGACGGACGCATGACCAATCCTGCCACAACCTCCCTGCTCGACCGCGCCAATCTCGACCGCGACCAGGTTCGCAACGAGGTCGCGCGTGGGCTTTCCGGTGCCGACGACGGCGAATTGTTCCTGGAATACAGCCAGACCGAAGCGCTGATGTTCGACAATGGGCGGCTGAAGCAAGCGACCTACGACACCTCGCAGGGCTTTGGCCTGCGCGCCGTCAAGGACGATGCGGTCGGCTATGCGCATTCCTCCGATGTGTCGCTGCCCGCGCTGATTCGCGCCGCCGACGCAGTCGCGGCCGTGCGCGGTGGCTATTCCGGCAGCTTTGCCGCCCCGCCCCCACACACCAATGTCCGCCTCTATGGCGATGAAAACCCGCTCGATGCCCCGGGCTTCGAGACGAAAGTAAAACTGCTCGCCGAGATCGACGCTTACTTGCGCGACAAGGATCCGCGGGTGCGGCAGGTCAGCGTCAGCCTGGGCGCGACCTGGCAGGTCGTCGAGATCCTGCGTCCCGACGGCGAGAGCTATCGCGACATCCGCCCGCTGGTGCGCATCAACATCTCCGTCGTCGCCGGTCAAGGCGACCGCCAGGAGAGCGGCAGCAAGGGTTATGGCGGCCGTGCCGGCTATGCCGAGTTCATCGAGAGCAAGAATTGGCGCGAAGCCGCCGACGGCGCACTGCGCGAGGCGCTGGTCAATCTGGAATCGATTCCGGCCCCCGCGGGCGAAATGGACGTCGTGCTGGGCGCCGGCTGGCCCGGCGTGATGCTGCATGAGGCGGTCGGCCACGGCCTCGAGGGCGACTTCAACCGCAAGAAGACCTCGGCCTTCGCCGGCCTGATGGGCCAGCAGGTCGCCGCGAAGGGCGTCACCGTGGTCGACGACGGCACCATCGCCTCAAGGCGCGGCTCGCTGTCGATCGACGACGAGGGCACGCCGACCAACCGCACCGTGCTGATCGAAGACGGCATCCTGGTTGGCTACATGCAGGACCGCCAGAACGCGCGGCTGATGAACATGAAGCCGACCGGCAATGGCCGGCGCCAGGGCTATGCCCATGTGCCGATGCCGCGCATGACCAACACCTACATGCTCGCGGGCGACCGCGACCCGGCCGAGATTCTCGCGTCGGTGAAGAACGGCGTGTTTGCCGCGAATTTCGGCGGCGGGCAGGTCGACATCACCTCGGGCAAATACGTGTTCCAGTGCACCGAGGCCTACAAGATCGAGAACGGCAAGCTGGGCGCGCCGCTGAAGGGCGCCATGCTGATCGGCAATGGGCCGACCGACCTGCATCGCATCCGCATGATCGGCAACGATCTCGCGCTCGATACCGGCATCGGCACCTGCGGCAAGAACGGCCAGGGCGTGCCTGTCGGCGTGGGCCAGCCGTCGCTTCTGATGGAACGCATTACGGTGGGTGGAACGGGCGCATGAGCGTTGAGAAGGTAACTGCCGCTCCCAAGCGGAAGGGCTCCGGCTTTGTCGCACAGCTGGTGCAGCTCGCCGGCATCGTCGCCGCCGTCTTCATCGCCAAGGGCGCGCTCGCCGAGCCGTTCTACGTGCCGTCGGGCTCGATGGAGCCGACGCTGTTGATCGGCGATGCGCTGCTCGCTTCGAAATTCCCCTATGGCTACGGCACCTCGTCGCTGCCGATCCAGATCAACCTGCCGGAAACCGGCCGGGTCTTCGCGGAGACGCCGAAGCAAGGCGACGTTGTCGTATTCCGCTGGCCCGGCGACCGCTCGCAGGCCTGGGTCAAGCGCGTCGTCGGCCTTCCCGGCGACCGCATCCAGATGCGACAGGGGCAGCTCTTCATCAACGACCGTCCCGCCGAATTGAAGCCTGACGGCGTTGGTGCCGCCGAGGACGACAATGGCGGCAGCGAGCCGGCCTATCGTTACGTCGAGACGCTGCCGAACGGCGTCTCGCATCTCATCTTCAAGATGCGCGACAACGGTCCGCTCGACAACACGCCCGAGGTGAAGGTGCCGGCGGGATATCTGTTCGTGCTCGGCGACAACAGGGACAACTCCGCCGACAGCCGCGTGCCGCTGCGCTCTGGCGGCGTTGGCCTCTTGCCGGTCGACAATCTCGTCGGCCGTGCCGATGCCGTGCTCGGCTCCTGGGATCTCGGCATGCGCGGCCAACCGGTCTGGACCTGGCTCTCCGGCTTCCGGCTCGCGCGGTTCTTCACCGCCGTGCACTGAGGAGGTCTCATGACCTTCGACGACGTCAGAAGATTTGCGCTGACGTGGCCGGAGGTCGAGGACGGCACCTCCTACGGCACCCCCGCTCTGAAGGTGCGCAAGAAGATGCTGGCGCGCCTGAAAGAGGACGGCGACAGCCTGGTGATGCCTGACGTGCCGATCGACGAGCGCGCGATGCTGGTCGAGAGCCAACCGAAGATCTTCTACTTCACCGATCATTACGCGGACTATCCGATCGTTCTGATCCGCCTGTCCAAGGCGAAGCGCGCGATCGTGGAGACGCTTTTGCGGCGGCGCTGGCGCGTGCTGGCATCGAAGGCAGCGCGAGCCGACTATGATGCGCGCGCAAATGCATGACGCTCATGGATGAGCCGCGCTTTCTTGCGCTGGCGCTGAAGAACCCGGTCAACGTCGCGATCCTTGATGAGCTTGATCGGCTCGCGCTGCCGGATGCGTGGCTGGTCTCGGGATGCCTGGTGCAGACGGTATGGAATGTGCTCACGGGCCGCGCCATCGATCACGGCATCGCCGATTACGACATCTTCTACTTCGATCCTGATACCTCCTGGGACGCGGAGGACGCGGTGATCCGCAAACTGCAGGCGCAGCTCGATCATCTCGGCGTCAAGATCGAGACCCGCAACCAGGCCCGCGTGCATCTGTGGTACCCGACCAAGCACGCCCTGCCCTATCCGCCATTGTCGTGCTCGACTGACGGCATCGACCGTTTCCTGACGCAGAACACGCAAGTGGGCGTGAAGCCTGCTGGTGACGGTTACGAGGTCTACGCGCCGAACGGGCTTGGCGACGTCGCGGACCTGATTGCGCGCCCCAATCCCGGCCCGAATTTTTCCGCGGCAAATTACGCGGCGAAGGTGGCGCGATGGAAGGCGCTATGGCCGGAGCTTACGGTCATTGCTGCGGAGTGAGATGTCGTCTTTCCCCGCGATGCATCCACATCGTCATTGCGAGCGCAGCGAAGCAATCGAGAATCCTTCCGCGGAGAGACGCTGGATTGCTTCGCTGCGCTCGCAATGTCGGTGGAAAAGGCTGCGCCTACCGCACCACGCCCGACGTGAACCCGGCCTTCCGCCGCGGCGGCTTGATGTCCTTTTTCAGGAAGCAGCGCGCCTCGCGCCCGGTATAGCCGGGGCGGGCATAGGTGAAGGCGCGGCACTTGTTGTCGGCCGTACAGGCGGCCTTGCAGACTTCCTCGCCCTCGCCCTCCTTGAGCTCGAAATTGCGCAAATCGCCGCCGGGGCGGTCGATCGAGGTCTCGACGCCCTCGACACGCGGCTCGATCACGCCGGCGCCGCGCACGCCGGAGATACAGCAATTGGCTGGCTGTCGCGGCGGCACGGTATTCTTGAGCCAGCATACAGCCGCGGCCCCATCGATATCAGGATAGCTGAAGCTCCAGGCGCGGCAGCGGCGATCGCGCTCGCAAAGCAATGCGCAATCCTCGGGATCACCCGACGTGACCGGCGTGCTGAAATAATCGCCGCCGGGCCGGTCAAACGCCGTCTGGGCTCGGGCAGGGACGCTCGCAAAGGCGAGCGCAAGCAGCGCGGCACAGGCCACGACGCAAGCCAAAGCCCTTGCCATCACGACCTTTGCCATGACGGCCCCAGGCGGGCGGCCCTTCCCCATCGGAACAGCTTTCGAGTTATTGACGACGCTCAGGTTTTTTCGGCCGGTCATTTGATCGCCGTAAACCTGTACGGGCGATGAACGGCCTAGAACCTGGTCGTTGGTCTATTTGCCTAGAGCTAGAACGCGTATTCCGCGTAGGCCGGTTCCACCGAGCCCTTCCAGGAGCCGTTGAACTTCTCGAGCATCTCCTCGGCCGGTGTCCGACCGGAATCGATGATGCGATCGAGCGGCTCCAGATGCCGGGTTTCGTCGCGGCCGATGGCGTCGATGCGACCGCGGCGACGCAGGCCCGCATGTGCCAGTACGAGGCATTCCTTGGCGATCTCGAACAGATAGTGGTCCTTGATCCGGGCCTTGAAGCCGAAGCGCGGCACATCGTCGCGTAGCGCCTGGCGTTCATGTGCAGTCCAGTGCTTCACCAAGTCCCAGGCTGCATCGAGCGACACGTCGTCATAGAGCAGTCCAGCCCAGAACGCCGACAGCGCCGGCAACCGGCCCCATGGGCCGCCATCGGAGCCGCGCATCTCGAGGTAACGCTTCAGCCGTACCTCCGGGAAGATCGTCGAGAGATGGTTGGCCCAGTCCGACAGCGTCGGACGCTCGCCGGGCAGATTGTTGTTGCGGCCGTCGAAGAAGGCGCGGAACGAGGAGCCCGACACGTCGATGTAATCGTCGCCGCGCTTGACGAAATACATGGGCACGTCGAGCGCGTAGTCGACATAGCGCTCAAAGCCCATGCCGTCCTCGAACGCCCACGGCATCATGCCAGCACGCGCATTGTCGGTGTCGCGCCAGATTTCGGAGCGGAAGGAGAGGAAGCCGTTCGGCTTGCCTTCCGTGAACGGCGAATTGGCGAACAGGGCGGTCGCGACCGGCTGCAGCGCCAGCGAGACGCGCAGCTTCTTGACCATGTCGGCTTCGGAGGAGAAATCGAGATTGGTCTGCACCGTGCAGGTCCGGTACATCATGTCGAGGCCGTATTGGCCGACCTTCGGCATGTAGTTGGTCATGATCTTGTAGCGGCCCTTGGGCATGACCGGGATGTCGGCGCGCGACCAGGACGGCGTCATGCCGAGGCCGAGGAAGCCGATGCCCAGCGGAGTCGCGATCTCGCGCACCTGCGCCAGATGCGCCATCAGCTCGCTCTGGGTCTGGTGCACGTTCTCGACCGGCGCGCCTGACAGTTCGAACTGTCCGCCGGGTTCGAGCGAGATCGCGCCGCCGCCGGTGACGTCGTAGAGACCGATGATGTTACCCTTCTCCATGATCGGCTCCCAGCCGAGCAGGAGTTTCATGCCCTCGAGCAGCGCACCGATGCCGCGTGCGCCTTCGTACGGCACGGGACGGTGCCCTTCGAGCGTGAACGGCGTCTTCTCGTGCTCGGTACCCATACGGAATTCGGACGGGTCCTTGCAGCCGGCCTCGAACCACGCGACGAGCTCGTCGCGTGATTGCAGCGGCGTCATATCGATCTGGTCTCGCGCCATATCAAACTCTAATCAAAAGGGCGCTTCGATCGAAGGCGCGCGGGTGATGGGGACGGTCCGCGAACCCCCCAGGGGTGCACGGACGAGCTGGTTTGCCGCGCGGTCATCGCGACGGCGAGGTTTCGTTGACATTCGCGACGGGCGGCAGCTTCATCTCGCCGCACGAGCACCCGAGCCGGTCGAGCAGACCGCTGAGCTTGACGGCATCGGCATCGGACAGTTTCGAGCCGACATATTTCTCGATCGCAGCCGAGTAGGCACCCCACATCCGCTTCTGCAATTCGCGGCCGGCCTCCGTGATCTCGACGAACTGGCCGCGCTTGTCGATCTTGCATTCACGCCGGGAGGCGAGGCCCTCGTCGACCAGGCGGTCGATCAGCCGCGAGGTGGAGTATTGCGGGATCAGCATTTGCCGCTCGAGCTCCACCGGCCGCAGCTCTCCGCTCGGCGCGCGCGACAATTCGAGCAGCGCGTCGTACCATGCCAGTGGCGGGAACCCGGCCTTCTTGAGGTCCTGCTCCACGCAGTCAAGCACGCGGCTCTGCACGCGCATCAGGCGGATCCAGGCACTGGTTGCCTCGGTTGATGGTTTGCGTTTCATGGTCCCGCTCAAGCTCGTCGTCCGCTTCTTACCCCACTCGATGCACCTGCATCAATCTTGACTATTGGATGCAGATGCATGTAGGCGTTCTTTCGCCCCAACCAAGCGTCAAGAGGAGGAAATTCCATGAAACTGTATTACTCGCCCGGCGCCTGCTCGCTGTCCCCCCATATCGCGCTTCTGGAGGCCGACCTGCCCTATGAGCTGGTCAAGGTCGATATCCGGGCCAAAAAGCTCGAAAACGGTGAAGACTACCTGAAGGTCAATCCCAAGGGTCAGGTTCCCGCGCTGGGCCTCGATAACGGTGAGATCGTGACCGAAGGCCCGGTCATTGTCCAGATGATCGCCGACAAGGCCCCGGCCAAGGCGCTGGCGCCCGCGCGCGACAGCTCCGAACGCTACAAGCTGCTCGAATGGCTGAACTTCCTCACCTCCGAGGTGCACAAGAGCTTCGGCCCGATGTTCGCGCCGGCGCTGAATGACGACGCCAAGGCGTTCTTCAAGGACCGCGTCATGGGCAAGCTGAAGCACATCGACAGCCAGCTCGCCGGCAAGGACTACCTCATGGGCAAGCAGTTCTCGGTCGCCGACGGCTATCTCTTCACCATGCTGACCTGGGGCGACCGCATGAAGTTCGACCTTTCGGCGATGCCGAATCTGACCGCCTACAAGGCCCGCGTCGCGGCCCGGCCGAAGGTGCAGGAAGCGCTGACCAAGGAAGGGCTGGCGCAGGCGAAGTAAGCCCGCACAGGCTGCGAAAACGCAAAAGGCCGGATCGACGATCCGGCCTTTTTGTTGTGAACCCTTTCACGGGCAATGACGTCGAAAGGCCATCGCCACCAGACAGTTGCTCCCATGAACATGATCGTTCTCATGACCGCAGCCGGCGCGCCGCTCGCGATGCTCGGCTTGTCGACCCCGGTCGCGCCGCAGCGCAATTGCATCTTCATTGTCCATCCGCAGATCACCTCTGCCGTGTTCGAGAGCAAGGAAGGAAAGATCGTCTTTCCGGACCGGCCGACCGAACATCCGTGCAGCTACACCAAGACAAAGGGCGGAGCGGACATCATCTTCACCAACCAGAATGGCTGGCGCTTCGAGGTGCGCGTTGGCCGCGGCGACGAAGGCCGCTGGAAGGCCAGTCTGGCTGACAACGCGGTCACGGGCCGCGCATTCTCGCCGTTCGGGGATGGAAAATAGAAAAGGCCGGATCAAGGATCCGGCCTTCGTTGTCTCTATCGTCGCGGTGCCGATCAGGCCGCGGCCTTCTTCGGCGCGAAACGGCCGTAGAAGGTCTCGCCCTTCGCCGCCATCTCTTCAAGCAGCTTCGGCGGCGCGAAGCGCGAGCCGTATTTCGCCTCGAGCTTGTGGCATAGCTCGACAAACTTTTTCGTGCCCATGAAGTCGATGTAGGACAGCGTGCCACCGGTGAACGGCGCGAAGCCGAAGCCGAGGATCGAGCCGACATCCGCTTCGCGCGGATCGGTGATGACGTGATCCTCGACCGTGCGCGCGGCTTCCACCGCCTGCACCACGAGGAAGCGCTGCTTCAGCTCCTCGACGTCGAGCGTGTCGGGGTCGAGTTGCTTCGGCTGCAGCGCCGAGAGGCCCGGCCACAGGCTCTTCTGGCCCTTGCCCTCGGGATAGTCGTAGAAGCCCTTCTTGTTCTTGCGGCCGAGGCGACCCTGCTTCTCGACCATCTCGACCATCAGCTTCTTCTGGTCGGGGTTGATGGCGTTCGGGCCGAGATCGGCTTCGGTCGCCTTCATGATCTTGAGGCCGAGGTCGAGCGCAACCTCGTCCGAGAGCGAGAGCGGGCCGACCGGCATACCGGCCATCTTGGCGCAGTTCTCGATCATCGCCGGCGGCACGCCTTCGAGGAACATCTCGTTGCCCTCGGCGACGTAGCGACCGACGCAGCGATTGGCGAAGAAGCCGCGGCTATCGTTGACCACGATCGGCGTCTTGCCGATCTGGCGGACGTAATCGAGTGCAGTCGCGAGCGCGAGATCGCCGGTGTTCTTGCCCTTGATGATCTCGACCAGCATCATCTTCTCGACCGGCGAGAAGAAGTGGATGCCGACGAACTTGCCCTGGTCCTTGAACGACTCGGCCAGCGAGGTGATCGGCAGCGTCGACGTGTTCGACGCAAAGATCACGTCCGGCTTGAGATATTCCTGCGCCTTGGCGAAGGTCTCTGCCTTGACCTTGCGGTCCTCGAACACGGCCTCGATGACGAGGTCGACGTCCTTCAGCGCGGCATAGTCCGCGGTCGGCGTGATGCGCGCGAGCAGCTTCTCGGCATCATCGGGCTTGGCGCGGCCCTTCTTGATCTGATCCTCGATCACCTTCTGCGCATGGGCCTTGCCCTTGTCGGCGCTCTCCTGGTCGCGGTCGATCAGGACGACGTCGAGGCCGGCGCGGGCCGAGACGTAGCCAACACTGGCGCCCATGAAGCCGGCGCCGATCACGGCGATCTTCTTCACCTTGGTTGCGGGCACGTCCTTCGGGCGGCGCGCGCCCTTGTTGAGCTCCTGCATCGACAGGAACAGGCTGCGGATCATCGCGGCCGCTTCCTTCGAGCGCAGCACCGAGGTGAAGTAGCGCGACTCGACGCGAAGCGCGGCATCGATCGGCAACTGCAGGCCCTCATAGACGCAGCTCATGATCGCGCGCGCGGCCGGATAGTTATCGTAGGTCTCGCGGCGATAGATCGCGTTGCCGGCCGGGAACATCATCATGCCGGCCTTCGAGAACACCGGACCGCCCGGAAGCTTGAAACCCTTCTCGTCCCAGGGCGCCACGGCCTTGCCGCCACCCTTGATCCAGTCCTTGGCGGCCTTGATGAGATCGGCAGCGGGAACGATGGCGTGGATCAGGTTGAGCTGCTTCGCCTTCTCGATCGTAACAGGATCGCCCTTGAGCAGGATCGTCACGGCATCCTGCGGCGGCACCAGGCGCGGCACGCGCTGCGTACCGCCGGCGCCGGGGAACAGGCCGACCTTGACCTCGGGCAGGCCGAGACGCGTCTTGGGATTCTCGGCCGCCACGCGATAGTGGCAGCACAGCGTGATCTCGAAACCGCCGCCAAGCGCGAGGCCGTTGATTGCGGCGGCCCACGGCTTGCCTGAGGTTTCGATCGAGCGCAGCACCAGCGAGAAGCGGCGGCTCTGGTCGAACAGCATCTGGTTCGCGGCGGTCTCGCCCTGCTCCCTAAAGACCTTTGCGTAGGCCTGGTTCATGCCCTCGAGCATGGACAGGTCGGCGCCGGCGCAGAACGCCTCTTTCGCCGAGGTAATGACGACGCCCTTCACAGCTGCGTCACCAGTGGTTTCCTTGACGATCGCATCGAGCTCGCTGGTCGAGGTCTCGTCGAGCACGTTCATCGAACGGCCCGGGATGTCCCAGGTGACGAGCGCGATGCCGTCGGAATCGGTCTCAACCTTGAAGTTCTTGTACGACATGGTGGTTGCTCCCTACCCCTTAGACGCGCTCGATGATGGTCGCGGTGCCCATGCCGCCGCCGATGCACAGCGTGACCAGGGCGGTGGACTTGTTGGTGCGCTCTAGCTCGTCGAGCACGGTGCCCAGGATCATTGCACCGGTGGCGCCGAGCGGATGGCCGAGCGCGATGGCGCCGCCATTGACGTTGATTCTTGCGTTGTCGATGTCGAAGGCCTGGATGTAGCGCAGCACGACCGAGGCAAAAGCCTCGTTGAGCTCAAACAGGTCGATATCAGACTTCTTCATGCCGGAACGCGCGAACAGCTTTTCGGTGACGTCGACCGGACCGGTCAGCATCATCGCCGGCTCCGAGCCGATGTTTGCGAATGCACGTATTTTGGCGCGCGGCTTCATGCCGTATTTCGCACCGGCCTCCTTGCTGCCGAGCAGCACGGCGCCGGCGCCGTCGACGATGCCGGAGGAGTTGCCGGCATGGTGCACGTAATTGACGCGCTCGATCTCCGGATGCGACTGCACCGCGACGCCGTCAAAGCCGCCCATCTGCGCCATCATCGTGAACGACGGCTGCAGCTGCGCCAGCGACTGCATCGTCGTCGAGGGACGCATGTGCTCGTCCTTGGCGAGAATAGTGAGGCCGTTGATGTCCTTCACCGGCACGACCGACTTGTTGAAGCGGCCCTCGTCCCAGGCCTTAGCCGCACGCTGCTGGCTCTGCACGGCATAGGCGTCGACGTCGTCGCGCGAGAAGCCGTACTTGGTGGCGATCAGATCGGCCGAGACACCCTGCGGCATGAAGTAAGCGGGCACCGCCATCGAGGGATCCATCGGCCAGGCGCCGCCGGAGGCACCGATGCCGACGCGGCTCATCGATTCGGCACCGCCGCCGATCACGAGCTCATGCTGGCCGCTCATCACCTGCGCGGCGGCGAAGTTCACGGCATCGAGACCGGAGGCGCAGAAGCGGCTGATCTGCACGCCGGGGACGGCTTCGCCGAGACCCGCCTTCAGCGCGGCAAAGCGCGCGATGTCGGAGCCGGCCTCGCCGACCGGATCGACCACGCCGAGCACGACGTCGTCGACCGAATCTTCCGGCAGATTGTTGCGGTCCTTCAGCGCCTTCAGCGGCACGGTGGCGAGCGCCAGCGCGGTGACTTCGTGCAGCGCGCCGTCAGCCTTGCCGCGGCCACGGGGGGTGCGAACGTGATCGTAGATGAATGCCTCAGGCATGACGCCCTCCTGATCTGTTGTTCGAATTCTATTGGTGCGGAAGCAGGCTCAGAACGCTTCCGCCGGCAATTCCATGATGGTGGCGCAGCCGGACTGAATGCGCGCGAGATTGGCCGCGGTCTCCGGCAGCATCCGCTCCATGAAGAAGCGGCCGGTGACGAGCTTGGTCGAGAGATAGGGCGTCGCCCCGCTCTCGGCAATCTTGGCCTGCGTCACCTTCGCCATCTTGGCCCACATATAGCCGAGCGCGACGAAGCCGAAGAGATGCAGGTAATCGGTTGCGGCTGCTCCCGCATTATCAGGCTTCATCATCGCGTTCTGCATCAGCCAGGTCGTGGCCTGCTGCAGATGACCGAGCGAGGTCGAGAGTGGCGTGATGAAGGGCTTCATCGCCTCGTCGCCGCCGTTCTCCTTGGCGAAGGCCATGACCTCGCCGAAGAAGGCCATGATGGCTCGGCCGCCGTCGCGCGGCAGCTTGCGGCCGACGAGATCGAGCGCCTGGATGCCATTCGCGCCTTCATAGATCATGGCGATGCGGGCATCGCGCACGAACTGTTCCATGCCCTGCTCGGCGATGTAGCCGTGGCCGCCATACATCTGCTGCGCCTGCACCGCGTTGGCAAAGCCGTAGTCGGTGAGGAAGCCCTTCAGCACTGGCGTCATCAGGCCCATGTGATCGTCGGCGGCCTGCCGGTCCTTGGGGTCCTCGGAGCGATGGGCGACGTCGCTCTTCAGCGCGGTCCACATCACGAAGGCGCGCGCGGCTTCGTTGAAGGCGCGGATCGAGAGCAGCGTGCGGCGGACGTCAGGGTGCACGATGATCGGATCGGCCGGCTTGTCCGGCGCCTTCACGCCGGTGAGCGCGCGGCCCTGGATGCGCTCGCGCGCGTAGGCGACGGCGTTCTGATAGGCGACCTCGGACTGCGCGAGGCCCTGAACGGCGACGCCGAGGCGAGCCTCGTTCATCATCACGAACATGCCCTGCATGCCCTTGTTCTCTTCGCCGATGAGCCAGCCGGTGGCGTTATCGTAATTCATCACGCAGGTCGAATTGCCGTGGATGCCCATCTTGTGCTCGATCGAGCCGCAGACGACGCCGTTGCGGGCACCGACTGAGCCATCCGGATTCACAAGGAACTTGGGCACCACGAACAGCGAGACGCCCTTGATGCCGGCGGGCGCGCCCTCGATGCGGGCGAGCACGAGGTGGATGATGTTGTCAGCGAGGTCATGCTCGCCGGCCGAGATGAAGATCTTGGTGCCCGTGATCTTGAAGCTGCCGTCGGCCTGACGCACCGCCTTTGTACGGAGCATGCCGAGGTCGGTGCCGCAATGCGGCTCGGTCAGGTTCATGGTACCGGTCCATTCGCCGGCCACCATCTTCGGAACGTAGGTCTGCTTCTGCTCCGGCGAGCCATGAACGATCAGCGCGGCGGTCGCGCCCATGGTGAGGCCGCCATACATCGAGAACGCCATGTTGGCGGAGATCTGGAATTCGTTGACGGCCTGGCTGAGCGTCACCGGCAGGCCCTGGCCGCCAAATTCAGTCGGCGCCGACAGACCGAGCCAGCCGCCTTCCGCGACCTGCTTGAAGGCGTCCTTGAAGCCCTTCGGCGTGGTGACGCTGCCGTCGTCCGCGCGCTTGCAGCCTTCGAGATCGCCCACACGATTCAGCGGCTGCAGCACCTCTTCAGCGAGCTTGGCGGCTTCGCCGAGGATCGCTTCGCGCACGTCGCTCGACGCGTCCGAGAAGCCGGCGAGGTTGTCGTAGCGGTCGATCTGGAAGACGTCGTTGAGCAGGAAGTTCACGTCTTCGACGGGGGCTTTGTAGATCGGCATGGTGGTCTCCCGGCAGGCCTTGAAGTGATGATGCTGAATTAGGATTGGGCGGCGAGCTGCTCCGCCATCAGGCGATGCAGCATGTTGATGGCCTTGAGCGGACGCACCATCACCTTGAAATGGGTGATGCGTCCCTCGCTATCGAAGGTGATGATGTCGACGCCGTTGATCTCGATGCCGTCGATCATGGTCTTGAATTCGAGCACGGCGCCGCTGTCGCTTCGCCATTCGCCGACATAGGTGAAG
Organism: Bradyrhizobium sp. CCBAU 11434; assembly: GCF_028128895.1. Taxonomy (NCBI): domain Bacteria; kingdom Pseudomonadati; phylum Pseudomonadota; class Alphaproteobacteria; order Hyphomicrobiales; family Nitrobacteraceae; genus Bradyrhizobium; species Bradyrhizobium sp. CCBAU 11434. The sequence continues at coordinate 60,496 of NZ_LBJX01000004.1, read as the reverse complement.
CCGGGACCGCCCAGCACCTTCTCGGCGCTGGCGAGATATTTGAAGGTGATGTCGCGCCCGCGCTGCGGCGTGTGCACGACGGGGCTTTCGAACACGGCGTCAGGATGGAGCAGCTCCCACAACGCCTTGGTGTCGTGAGACGTCATGTAGGCGTACCAGGAGTCGAGGCCGGTCATTGTCAGGTGCCTCCCAAAGGGCTTTGGCAAAAACGCGAAAACAACCCGATGCACAGTAGCGCCAAAGGGAGTGCCGGGGGTGCTTGTCCGGGGGTCTGAAGCCCCACCTCATATGCACATTGACGCATATGCGCCGATGCGCATAAAGTCAAGCTGGTTGGTTAAGGGTACAGGGAGGCAGGTCACATGGCGCTGGGCGACGCGATCCTCGCATGCCTGACGGAACGTCCGATGACGGGCTACGAGCTCGCCAAGACGTTCGATTCCTCGATCGGCTTCTTCTGGAAGGCCGACCACCAGCAGATTTACCGCGAGCTCTCCAAGCTGCGCGACCGCGGCTACATCCAGGGCCGCGAGGTCGTGCAGACTGGCAAGCCCAATAAGCTCATTTATACGCTCACTCCGGAAGGCCGAACAGCGCTGCGGCACTGGGCCGCGCGGCCGAGCACGCCGCCCTCGATCAAGGACGATCTGCTGGTCCGGCTGCATGCGCTCGACAGCATCGACATCGGGCCGATCCGCACCGATCTGATGGACCGGCTGGAGCATCACCGCGACCGGCACGCCAATTACGAGCGCATCCTGAAGAAGCGTTTTCCGGACGGGACGGCGGAAGGCCGGCTCGACCTCGGCAATCTGCTGCTGCTCAAGCTCGGCGCCCGACACGAGCAGATGGTGGCCGATTTCTGCGAAGAGGCGCTCGAGGCGCTGTCCGCGATATCAGGCAAGGGCACGGTGGTGCCGCTGGAGGACGGCAAGCGGGAGGGGAAGGGTTGAGTCCGCTAGACCGGCAAATTGTCGGTCATCCCGGGCGGCACTTCGCCCTGCGCTGACCGTTCGGCCAGAAGCTCCTTTTCGGCCTCATACCAGAAGGTGTCCATTTTCCCGCTGGGCTCGCCGGCACTTTTCCAGATCTCATAGGCGCGCTTACGGACGTCTTCCTCGGTCAGACCTGCCATCTTGAGCCATCCTTCGTTGTTGAAGTTCCAAGCTGCCAGCAACCAGAGAGTTCCCGGCAGGGCGAGATTCCGAGCCCATCCAACCAGCGGAGCAGGTCGAGGCCGCCCAACTTTAAGACACCGGCGACGGCTTCCTTAACCCGTTATTTACCGTAACAGGAAAAAGTCGGTCTTCGAGGCAGACGACCCGCGCTAAATCCGATTGTCTTTGCAACTGGCACGCGTGGGGAGACTGGAGGCGTCGGGTGGGGCGCCGGAGTCGGAACCGGACAGAGTCATGAATTCGCGCGTATCGTGGAGTGTTGACGGTATCGATCCATCCGTCAGGGAGCGGGCCGAAGCTGCTGCGCGCCGTGCCGGCATGTCACTCAACGATTGGCTGAACTCCACGCTCGGCGAGACTGCCCCGCCGAACTTTCGCGGGCCTTACGAGCAGCCGCGCCAGGAGCAGCGTCCCGATCCGCGCGCCGCACAAATGCAGAGCCAAGGATTTAGCCAGGAGAGTCGCGAAGTCGCCGACATCCATCAGCGGCTCGACGCGATCACCCAGCAGATCGAACGGATTTCAAAGCCCGCCGCGCCTCGCCAAGGTGAGAGACAGGACTCTTCTCGTGAAAGAGACGTCTCGCGCGAGCAGGGCGTAGCGCGCCAGCTCAACGATGCGATATCGCGGCTCGATGCGCGGCTGTCGCAGATCTCGCGGCCCCAGCAACCGCAGCCGCAGCAGCCTCCGTCGCCGCGCCCGGCTCCTGCGCCCTCCCCCGTTGAAACGCGCCATCGCCAGACCGATGCGGTCGAGCGCGCGGCAGCGCAGGTCTATCGCAACTCGCCTCCGCTGAGCCCGGCGTCGTTCGACGTCGCCGTTGCCGAGATCACCGCACGGCAGAGCGAGCTTGACGGATTCGCACCGCGGCAGGTGCCGCCGCGCGCCGCGCCGTCGATCGCACCCTCCGCGGCTCCCTACGCGCCTCCGATGGCGCCCATGGCACCGCCCGCGCCTGCCTATGCTCCGCCGCCACCGCAGGCAGGCCCGGATTTCTCCTCGCTTGAGCGCCATCTGCTCAAGATCACGAGCCAGATCGAATCGCTGCAGCGTCCCGACCATACCGAGCAGGCGATCAACGGCTTCCGCGCCGAGCTCGCCGAGATCCGCAACGCCATCACCGAGGCGATGCCGCGCCGCGCGATCGAATCGATCGAGAACGAGATCCGCTCGCTGCACCGTCGCATCGACGAGACCCGCTCCAACGGCACCGACGGCCAGGTGCTGTCAGGCATCGAGCGCGCCCTGTCCGATATCAAGCAGGTGCTGCGCACGCTGACCCCGGCCGAGCAGCTCACCGGATATGACGAGGCGATCCGCAATCTCGGCGCCAAGCTCGACCTGATCCTGCGCGCCAATGACGATCCGTCGACGGTGCGCCAGCTCGAAGGCGCGATCTCCGCGCTGCGCGGCATCGTCTCCAACGTCGCCTCCAACGAAGCACTGGCACGCCTCTCCGAGGACGTGCAGCTGTTGTCGTCCAAGGTCGACCAGGTCAATCGCGCCCCGGACCGCGGCGACAGCTTTGCGGTGCTGGAGCAGCGCATCGCCGCGCTCACCGCCGCGCTGGAAACGCGCGAGCGGCCGCAACCCGCCGAGAGCACCGAACATCTGGAAGCCGCGATCCGCGCGCTGTCCGACCGTTTCGACCGCATGCAGGTCGGCAACGACTCCGCCTCCACCTTTGCGCATCTCGAGCAGCGCGTCTCCTATCTCCTGGAGCGGATCGAGGCCACCTCGGATCAGCGCGGCGGCAATTTCAGCCGCGTCGAGGACGGACTGCACGATATCCTCAGGCATCTTGAGCGCCAGCAGGCGACCTATTCCGCGCTCGCGGAGAGCCGCAATTCGGCGCCGCCGCCCGATTCCGGCATGGTCGATCTCGTCAAGCGCGAGCTCTCCGACATCCGCTTCAGCCAGGCCGAGACCAACCGCAGCACCCAGGATTCGCTGGAGGCCGTGCACAACACGCTCGGCCATGTCGTCGATCGCCTCGCCATGATCGAGGGCGATCTGCGCGCGGTGCGATCAGCACCGCCGGCCCCTGCGCCGATGCCGATGGCTGCGCCCATGCCAGCGCCCATGCCGATGGCGGCTCAGCTCGAGCCGGCGCCGATGGCGCGCGAGCAATGGCAGCCACAGCCGCCGCAACCGAAATTCGATCCAAAGCCCGAGCTGCCGAATCCCGCCGCCCAGCAGCACGCGCATTCCGGCTTCGTCGCCGCGCCGCGCGAATTCCACGCCGCCGCGCCCGCAGCGCCGCCGCCGGTGCCGATGGCACAGCAAGCTACACCGCCTTTGCCGCCGCGGGCGATCAGCGAGATCCTCGAGCCGCACACGGCGCCGGCGCGCAACGCGATCGCGCCCGAACTGCCGCCGGATCATCCGCTCGAACCCGGCACGCGTCCGAGCGGCCGTCCCGCCACGCCGTCCGAGCGCATTGCCGCGTCCGAAAGCGCGATCAGCGAAATCCCGGCCGCACCGAAAGAGCCGGTGTCGTCGTCGAGCTTCATCGCAGCCGCGCGCCGCGCCGCGCAAGCTGCCGCCGCGCAGCCGCCCGAGAAGCCCGCCCGCGGCGTCAAGGCCGCGATCGCAGCGCGCACCAAGGACAAGGCTCAAGGAAAAGCACAGGCCGCAGGTTCGGAAGGCGGCTCGACCATCACGTCGAAAATCCGCTCGCTGCTGGTCGGCGCCAGCGTGGTCGTGATCGTGCTCGGCACTTTCAAGATGGCGATGAACCTGCTCGACGGCGGCAGCCCGCCGCCGGCGCCGCAGGCGATGGAAAATACGAGCCAACCGGCACCACAAGCGCCGCCGCCGGCCGAGAGCAAGCCCGCCGCGCCCGAGCAGGTCACCCCATCGATGACCTCGCCGACGCCGATCGGCAAGCAGTCCCTGAACAATGCTGCGCCAGCGAACTCCAGCAGCACGGCTTCGGTCGAAATTCCCGCGCCCGCTGCGGCAGCCTCGCCGGCTGCGGCGAACAGCGACGTCACCGGCGCGCTGTCGGGCGCGAGCCGTGCGCGGCTCGGTGTCGTCCAGATCCCGCCGAGCGAGAAGCTGCCTGACGGCATCGCCGGTCCCGCCCTGCGCGTCGCTGCAATGAAGGGCGATGCGACGGCGGCCTATGAGATCGGCGTGCGCTTTGCCGAGGGCAAGGGCGTGCCTGCAAATTACGACGAAGCCGCGAAGTGGTACGACCGCGCATCGCAGGCCGGCGTGGTGCCCGCGACCTTCCGCCTCGGCACGCTCTATGAAAAGGGCCTCGGCGTGAAGAAGGACGCCGACATCGCTCGCCGCTACTACACGCAAGCCGCCGAGCGCGGCAACGCGAAGGCGATGCACAATCTCGCGGTGCTCGATGCCGACGGCGGCGGACGCGGCGCCAACTACAAGAGCGCGGCGCAGTGGTTCCGGAAAGCCGCCGATCGCGGTGTCGCCGACAGCCAGTTCAACCTCGGCATCCTCTATGCGCGCGGCATCGGCGTGGAGCAGAACCTGGCCGAATCCTACAAATGGTTCACCCTCGCCGCCGGGCAGGGCGACGCGGACGCGGCGACCAAGCGCGACGACGTCGCCAAGCGTCTCGACCCGCAATCGCTCGCCGCCGCCAAGCTCGCGATCCAGACCTTCAGCGCCGAGCCGCAGCCCGACGACGCCGTCAACGTCCAGACGCCCGCCGGCGGCTGGGACAGCGCCCCGCAAGCAACCGCAAAGCCCGCGCCGAAGCCGGTCGCGACGAAGAAATCAGCGTCAGCGGCGCATTGAGCGCGGACAAGTTAACCAAAGAGCGTCCGCATTCTCCTTCGTCGTCGCCCGGCTTGACCGGGCGACCCAGTATTCCAGAGACGCTCGTCAGATAGCTCGCTCTCACAACAACCGCCGCGGCGTACTGGATACCCCGGTCAAGCCGGGGCATGACAGCGGAGCAAGATCACGGCGCCTCGATCACTGTCGGCACGCCGGGCTCCAGCAGCCTCAGCCGCGGTCCGAATCCCAGCACATCAAACGTCTTGCGCAAATCCTCGCCGTTCTGGCGGAAATGCGCCCAGCCTTCGGTGTGCACGGGCACGATCATGGCATCGGGAAAAGCGCGCGCGGTTTCGATGGTGTCGTTGGTGTCCATGGTGAGATGGAACGGGCCGCGAGTCTGCGCGGCGCCGGCGAAGGGCATCACCACACCGCATTTGAAGCGGCGCGCGACTTCGGCGACGCCGTCAAACCAGGTGGTGTCGCCGCTGATATAGACGGGACGTGTATCCTTGCGGCTCGACTGCACCACGAAACCGATGACGTCGCCCGACAGCGGCTCGATGCCGGCAGGACCGTGACGCGCCGGCGTCGCGGTGATGGTCAGCGTGTTGCCGTCGTCGTCCTTCAGATGCGCGGTCGCCCAGGGCGCGAGGCCTTCGACATCGCCCCCGAGGCGTTTTGCGCCAGCCTCCGTGGTCAGCGCGCGCGGCGCTTTGAGCACAAATTCGCGGCCGGAGGTGTCGAGATTGTCCGAATGCTGGTCGTGGCTGAGCAGCACGGCATCGATGGGGCCGATCGCATCGGCCTTCATCGCCGGGCCGACGGTCTTCTCCAGCTTTACATGCGGCAATTGATAAGCGCCGGGCGCATCGAAGGTGGGATCGGTGAGCAGGCGAAAGCCGTCGATCTCTATCAAGGCGGTGGGACCGCCGATCAGGGTGATGGAAACGGGCATGGGAACTCCTCTTACGCGGCGGGCTTTGCGGGACGCGTCACCAGGTAAATGCCGAGCGCCACCGGAATGATCCCCAGCAGATCGCGCGCCTCGACATGTTCGCCGAGCACGATGAAGGCGAACAGCATGCCGAGCGGCGGCATCAGGAAATGATAGGCACTGGCCGCGGTCGCGCCACACACTTTCAGGAGATGAAACCAGAGCCAGTAAGCGAGGATCGAGCCGCCGAGCACGAGGAACGCGAAGGCGCCGATCAGGCTTGGGGTGACATCGATGGCGTGGACATCCGCGAAGGTCAGCGCGACCGGCGTCAGCACGATGCCGGCCGCGAGATTCTGCACGCCGTTGCCAATCCACAGGCTTCCCTTCGGCGCGAGCAGCTTGAACAGGATGGTGCCGGCGACGATGGAGGCGAGCGAGGCCAGCGTGAAGAGGATGCCGTGCAACGAATCGGTGCCGACCGAGAGCCGGTGCCAGACAATCAGGGTGACGCCGATGATGCCGAGCAACAGGCCGCTGGCCTTGCGCCAGGTCATGCCCTCGCCAAGCAGCAGCGCAGCAAGTGCGGCGGTGAACACCGGATTGGCCGAGACGATCAGGCCGCCGAGGCCGGCGGAGACCGATTGCAGGCCGGTGTAACCGAGCCCGAGATAGAGCGCGTTGTTGGCAATCCCGAGCACGGCGAAGATCACCGCATCGCGCCACGACAACGACCAGTCGCCGCGGATAGAAGTGGTACCGAGGATCAAAATGCCGGCGAGCGAGAAGCGCGCGGCGAGCAGGATCAACGGCGGGCAATGGGTGACGCCGATCTTGCCGGCGACGAAGGCATAGCTCCAGAGCAGGCAGAACAGGCCGATGGCGAGCGGCAGGGTGTTGAACCGGCTCCGGGGAGCGGGAAGCGAAGTGGCGAGGGACATGAGGCATTCTCGGATGTTTTTCTTCTGGCCCCGATCTAGGCACCCCGCTTGCCATTTGGAAATTAAATGATTAACTCGAAATCAGTGGATTTTCGAATGAGGCCATCCATGCTCGATCTGGAGCTTCTGCGCAGCTTCGTCTCGGTGGTCGAGGCCGGCGGCTTCACCCGCGCCAGCGAGCGCGTTCACCGCACGCAATCGACGGTCAGCCAGCAGATCAAGCGGCTGGAGGAAGATGTCGGCCAGGTGCTGCTGCACCGGGACGGCAAGGACGTGCGCCCGACCGAGGCCGGCGAGCGGCTGCTCTCCTATGCGCGGCGATTGCTGGCGCTAGCGGAAGAAGCGCGCGACGTGTTGCGCGAGCCCGACGGCGGCGCAGTCCGGCTCGGCATTCCCGAAGATTTCGCGGCGTACCGTCTGGCAAAATTGCTGGGCGCGTTCGCACGCTCGCATCCGAACCTGCGGCTCGACGTGCGCGCCGACCAGAGCAAGAACCTCGCCCGCGACCTCGAACGCGGCGAGCTCGATCTCGCGCTGTTCAAGCGCGAGGCCGGCGGCAAGGATGCGATCGCGGTGTGGCCGGAGGAGGTGCACTGGGTCACCAGCAAAAGCCATCCCGTCGACGTCAACCTGCCGTCAGTGCCGCTGATCGGCTTTCCGCTCGGCTGCCTCTACCGCGCCGGCGCCATCCACGCGCTGGAAAGCGCCGGCCGCGCCTGGCACATGTCCTACATGTCGTCGAGCCTCGCCGGCATCCAGGCCGCCGTCGCTGCCGGCATGGGGCTGAGCATTTTGTCCGAGATGTCGATTCAATCGGATCACCGCGTCCTGACGGCGAAGGACGGCTTCGCGCCGATCAACAAGACCGAGGTGGCGCTGATGGCCGCGCCGAATGCAAGCTCCGCGACGCTGCGGCTGGCGGATCGCTTGGCGGAGTTTTGCGAGGACGTGCAGGCGAAGGCGGCGTAGGCGCCACGAGGTCGGTGCGTTCCCTCCCCCCTTGTGGGGGAGGGAACGCAGTTGTGCGAGTCGCGAGAGTCGTAACCCAAATGAGGAGCGCGGCCCTCAGTAACACCTTGACGCCGCATGCACGCGGCGATCGCCGAGCAAATGCGCGACGGGCCGGCGGTAAGGCGCGCAAGCCTCTAGCCTATCCTCAAGCGGTGAGCGCGCCGTAGTTCCACCGCTCGGTCCACCAGGGCCGCGCCGTGGGGACGAAATGCCAATTGACTCGTCCCTAAGTTGCAGAGCAAAATTTACTCACCGGCGCAACCCGCCGATCCCCAGACGTCCATTGCATGTCGACAAATTTCATTTGGGAGACGCAAGTGAGGACGCTCAAGCTCGCAGCCCATGACATGCGCCACGCCGTGCGCGACAAACTGTTTCGTAACAACCAGCCCATGGCGGTCAATCTGCGCTATGCACTGTACCATGCAGAAGCTCGCAGACACTGGAAGCCGAGGGGCATTGGGTCGTCGGACGCGGCGCTTGCGAAGGAGTTCAGCGAGAATGGCTATCTCGCCCTACCTCCGGCCGCGGCCTTCAACGGCAGCGACGTGGCGCACCAGACAGATGAGCTCTTGGCGAAGCCAGCGAATTGCCACACGCTGATGGACGGTGCGTTCCGACTGATCGACGGCATCGAGCGCCTGCCATCGGTCATGAATGTGTTTGACGCGCAGCTCGAGCACGTGCTCGAAAGCTACTTCCAGTCGCACTTCAAGAATTTCGGCGTCTATTTCTACAGGATCGTGCCGACGCCGACGAAGCCGCAGTCGAGCTTCCTCTGGCATCTGGACAATTGTCCGGGTCCCGAGATCAAGCTGATGGTCTATCTCGACGACGTCACCAACGACACGGGCGCTTTCCGGCTCAAGAAAAAGGCGCTGACCGACCAGCTGCGGTCCAAGGGCTTCCGCAATCGCAACCAGATCCAGCGCGTCCAGGCCGACCTGGAGAACGGCGCGACCACGGAAATCATCGAAGGGCCGCCCGGCACGCGCATCCTGTTCGAGAACGGGAAGGTGCTGCACAAGGCTACGTCCCCGCTGCGCGAACATCGCGACGTCGTGTCGTTCGTGATCCTTCCGTCGGACATCCCGTGGCGGGTTCATTTCGCCCGTCACCGGCACCTCGTCTCGACCAACGCCGGCGCGTGCGTCGACCCTTGGACCGACAAGCCGGAACAGGTGGGCTACGACTGATGAGGCAGTGAGCGCGCCGTAGTTTTTCCAGCGCCTGGCGATCCGCCCATCTGCTCGGCTGACCCACCCTACGAGAGCGCGGCCCTTAGTAACACCTTGACGCGGCGATCGCGTGCACGCGGCGGTCGCCGAGGAGATGCGCGACAAAGCCGTTTCTCGGAAAGATCTTCGCAAACGCGGCGTCGCGGATGCTCAGCCCGCCGGCATAGGCGCCGAAGGCGGGCATCACGGCGCGCAGGCCGTCGCTGGCGAAACACCGCCGCTCCATCGAACGGCCGCGCGCGGAGACGCGGGCCTTGGGGTGGAGATGGCCGGCGATCTCGCCAGGCGCACCTGATGGTTCGTGGCGGAAGGTGATCGGTCCAATAGCGACTTCGTCGGCGATGGTGCCGCCGAGATCGCGCGGCAGCATCGGATCGTGATTGCCTGAGATCCAGATCCAGTCGCGCCCGGTTTGGAGCGCGGCGACGGCGGCGCGGTCGTCGGCCGAGAGGCGCTCGTGCGCGGAACGATCGTGAAAACTGTCGCCGAGCGCGATGACCGTCCTGGGATTATGGCGGGAGATGACAGCAGCGAGACGGCTGAGCGTTGCCAGCGTGTCGTAAGGCGGCAGCAGCACGCCGCGCGTGGCGAAGCTGGACCCTTTTTCGAGATGCAGATCGGAGACGACGAGCAGGTTCTGCTCGTCCCAGAACAGCGCGCCGGAGAGATCGGCGGCGAAGGTCACATCGCTGATGCTGACCCTGGATACGCGCATGTCCCCGTCATCTCCTGAAACCAGCGCACCCACCGTCACGTCAAAACCTGCTCTATCCCATCGCTTCCTTGACCAGCTCGTTGGCGGCTTCCGCCAACAGCTCGTCTGCAGCTTCGCCATAAACTGACTCGCGGCCGATTTCCAGCATCACGGGGACGGCGAGCGGGGAGACATGATCGAGTTCCCGGTGGGTGATGCGGCCCTGGATGCGCATCAGCATGTCGCTCAGGCGGCGCAGATCGAGCAGGCCGGTGGCAGCATCCGCGCGCGCGGCGCGCAGCAGCACGTGGTCGGCCTGGTGCTTTCGCAGCACATCGTAGACGAGGTCGGTCGAGAACAGCACCTGGCGACGACTCTTCTCTTCGCCGGTGTGGCGGCGCGCGATCAGGCCGGAGATGATCGCGCAATTGCGGAAGGTGCGCTTCATCAGCGCGGATTCGGCGAGCCAGGCCTCGAGGTCATCACCGAGCATATCAGGATTGAACAGCGCGTTGAGATCGATGCGGCCATCCCTGATCATGGAGGAGAGATCGCCAAGCCCCCAGATCGCCACCGCATATTCGTTGGCGACGAAGCCGAGCGGCCGGGCGCGGGCGCGCTCCAGCCGGCGCGTCAGCAGCATGCCGAGGGTCTGGTGCGCGAGGCGGCCTTCGAAGGGATAGCAGACGATGTAATGCTTGTTGGCGCGCGGGAAGCTTTCGACCAGCAGCTCGCGCACGGCGGGCACTCGGCTGACGTCCTTTTGCAGCGACAGCCAGTCGCGCACCTGCTCCGGCAAGGCTTTCCACGCCCTGAAGTCATCGAGCAGACGGCGGACGCGTTCGGCGAGATAAGTCGAGAGCGGGAATTTTCCGCCCATATAGGACGGCACTTTCGGGTCCTTGTCATGCGCGCGCGAGACATAGACCTGATCCTCGACCAGGGTCTCGTAGCGCACAACCTCGCCTGAGAACACGAAGGTGTCGCCGGGCGAGAGTCCTTCGATGAAGGCCTCCTCGATCTCGCCGAGCAGACGGCCGCCACGCGCGATCACACCCGTGGAGCCGCGACCGCTACCGCGCGAACGCACCAGCCGCACTTTCAGCATATCGTCCTCGACGATGGTGCCGACATTCATCCGGTAGCTCTGCCGTACCTTTGGGTTGGCAACCCGCCAGCGTCCCTGCTTGTCCTGCTTGATGCGGGCGAAGCGCTCATAGGTCTTCAGCGCGTAACCGCCGGAAGCGACGAAATCGACGACGTCGTCGAAATCCTGCCGCGACAGGTCGGCGTAAGGCGCGGCGGTGCGAACCTCGGCATAGAGTTCATCGGAGAGGAACGGCTCGCCACAGGCGCAGCCGAGCACGTGCTGGGCCAGCACGTCGAGCGCGCCGGTGCGCAAGGGCGGCGTGTCCTGCGCATTCTCCGCGATGGCGTCGATGGCGACGCGGCACTCCAGCACCTCGAAGCGGTTTGCGGGCACCAGAACCGCGCGCGAGGCTTCATCGAGGCGGTGGTTGGCGCGGCCGATACGCTGCATCAGGCGCGAGGAACCCTTGGGCGCGCCGATATTGACGACGAGATCGACGTCGCCCCAGTCGACGCCGAGATCGAGCGAGGAGGTGCAGACCACGCCGCGCAGGCGCCCCGCCGACATCGCATCCTCGACCTTGCGACGCTGGGCGACGTCGAGCGAGCCGTGATGCAGCGCGATGGCAAGGCCGTCGTCGTTCATGCTCCAGAGATTCTGGAACAGCATCTCGGCCTGGCTGCGGGTGTTGACGAAAACCAGCGTGGTCTTGTTCTGCTTGATCAGCTCGTAGATTTCAGGGAGCGCGTGACGCGCGCTGTGGCCGGCCCAGGGCAACCGCTCGCGCGTGTCGAGCATCTCGACCTCCGGCGGCGCGGCGCCGCCGGCGACGACGATGTCGGCCGCTCGCTCCTTGCCCTCGGGCTGCGGCACCAGGAAGCGCGCGAGCTGGTCCGGCTCGGCCACGGTCGCCGACAGGCCGATCGCGCGCATCTGCGGCGCGAGGCGCCACAGCCGCGCAAGGCCGAGTGACAAGAGATCGCCGCGCTTCGACGTCACCAGCGCGTGCAGCTCGTCGAGCACGATGCGCTTGAGCGAGGAAAACAAAAACGGTGCGTCATCCGAGGAGAGCAGCAGCGCGAGCTGCTCGGGCGTGGTCAGCAGGACATCAGGCGGATAGCGCCGCTGTCGTTGGCGGCGCGACACCGGCGTGTCGCCGGTGCGGGTCTCGACCTTGATCGGCAGGTTCATCTCCGCGATCGGCCGCTCCAGATTGCGGGCGATGTCGACGGCGAGCGCTTTCAGCGGCGAGATGTAGAGGGTGTGCAGGCCGGCGCTGCGCTGTACGCTGCGGCCGGTGGAGACGACGGATTTCGCGGGAGAAGTCGGCGCAGTGCTCAATTCCACCAGCGTCGGCAAGAATCCCGCCAGCGTCTTGCCGGCGCCGGTCGGCGCGATCAGCAGTGCCGAACGGTCCTCGCGCGCCTTCGCCAGCAGCGCGAGCTGATGCTCGCGCGGCGACCAGCCGCGGGCCGCGAACCATTGCTGGAAGCGGTCGGGCAGCAGCGCGGCCGGCTCGGCCGGGATTTTGAGGATGCGGGGCGGCACGGCGTAAGAGGTAAGCCGTGGGACAGGGTTCGTCGAGGGGTGGGACTTCCTTCCCTCTCCCCGCCGGCGGGGAGAGGGAAGAGAGAGGAGCGCCTACTCCACCACCGGCTTGTCCGAGACCTCCCAGTCCTTGCCGTTGAAGACCTGGATGAACAGCGTCTTCATCGGCGTGTAGTCGTCGGGCGTGTAGCTGTAAGTGACGCCGTCGAGGAAGAAGGGCGAGTGGAAGCCGTTGAGGTTCGATGCCTGCTTCAGCACGTTGGCCCGCGTCAGCTCATCGCCGCAGCGGCGCAGGATCTCGCCCATGGTGACGGCCTGGCCGTAGCCGGCATAGGCGATGGTGTTGTCGGGCGCGATATTCGGCAGATATTTCTTGCGCAGCTCCTCGAACGCCATGGGGCCCGCATCCTTTTCCCAACGGCCGGGCCCGGCATCCTTCGCATAGCTGATCGAGACGATGTCCTTGGCATTTTCGAAGCCGGCGGCACTGAGGATGGATTTGCCGGTCGAGCCGGCCGAGAGCAGCTGCAGCGGCTTCCAGCCGAGTTCAGCCACTTTCCGGATCGACTGCGACGACGCCTTGCCGGTGGAGATGTTGTAGAAAACGTCGGCGCCGGATTTGGAGAGATTGATCAGCTGGGAATCGACCGTCGGATCGGTGAGATCGTAGGTCTGCTCCATGATCACCTGGGCAGTGCCGCCGGCATCGGCCAGCACCTTCTTGAAGGGCCCAAGGAAGTCGCGGCCGAAATCGTCGTTCTGGTAGAGGATGCCGATCTTGGCATTCGGCTTCACGCCAACGACATGCCGCGCCAGGATGCGCGCTTCGGTCGGATACAGCGGCAGGCCCGCCATCGTCCATTTGAACTCTTTCGGGTTATTCCACTTCGAGGCGCCGGTGTTGAGCAGCAGCTGCGGCACGCCCTTGGAGTTCAGATATTTGTGCACGGCGGTCTGCGGCGCTGTGCCGAGCGAGCCGTAGAGCGCCAGCACCTCCTCCTGCTCGACCAGGCGCCGCGTCGCCTCGACGCATTTCGGCGCGCTGTAGGCGTCGTCGAGCGTGAGGAAGTTGACCTTGCGTCCGTTGATGCCGCCGCCTTCGTTGAGCATCTGGAAATAGGCCTCGCCGACGCGCCCGAGCACGCCGTAGAGCGAGCCGGGGCCGGAATGCGGCACGGTCTGCCCGATCTTGATCTCGGTGTCGCTGGCGCCGGAATCGTATTTCTTCTCCGCGGCCCAGACGTAAGGCGCCGGCAGAACGGATGCGGCGATGGTGGCGAATGCGGCGGCGCTGACATCACGGCGCGATGGATTCTTGGTCATTGTTTTGTCTCTCTCCCTGGTGCGCGCATTGTGCTGGGAACGCAGCGCAGCTCGCAAGCAGGAAGTCGTCGGTTTGCGACGCAATGACGCTTAAATTGCCGGGCGTTTAGCGCCTAGACTCAAGTTTTCTCGGCGACGATGACGAGGCCGCGCACCGGCTCGTTGTTCTCGTTGCGCGGCGAGCACGGCTCCAGCGTGAGCAGCTTCAGCCCGGCCTTCGCAATCGCACCCCGCGCATATTCCGCCGAATGGGCATAGCGCAGGCCTTCGCCGAGCACGATGCCATCGCCGTCATGCGTCTCCAGCGTGAAGGCGAGCACGCCGCCGGAGACGAGCACGCGCTTGGCCTCGGTGAGCACAGGCGCGAGATCGGAGAGATAGACGAACGCATCCGCGGCAACGACGAGGTTCGCGCTTCCGTCGGGCTTGGTGCGCAGGCCCTCGATCATGTCGGCGACCTCGAGCTCGGCATAGAGCCCGGTGGCGCGCGCCTCCTTGATCATGCCTGATGACAGATCGATGCCGATGAAATGGTCGACCTGTTTTGCAAAAGCCGCCGCCGCAAGGCCAGTGCCGCAGCCGAGATCGATGGTGCGCTTGAAGAAGGCAGGCTTCTTGGCAGCGACGCGCGCGGCCAGCACGGCCTTGAAGATCACGCTAGGGGCGCGATAGCCGAGATCGTTGATCAGCGCGTGCTCGAAGCGCGGCGCGTATTGATCGAACAGCGCCTGCACATAGGCCTTGGGCATCTCCGCCATCTCGGCGTCACCGAGCCGCATCAAATGCAGGCCGGCGCCGTGCTGATCCTCGGGGTCGGATCGCCGCGCTTCTCGGAACGCCGCGATCGCCTTGTCGCGCTCGCCGAGCTGCTGGCGGATCTCGCCGAGCGTGAACCAGGCCGAGGTGAAATTTGGCGCGAGCTCGATCGCCTGCTCCAGGAGATCGGCGGCGGCGGGCAGATCGCCCTTGAGCTGGAGGTCGCGCGCGAACTCGAAACGGCGGTCGGCCATGAGATCGCCGGAGGTCAGGAACAGGCGGAGCGGCATTGGGAACCAGGTGATGACTCGAAGATGCGGTCGAGCGACCTATATAGCAGGGCATGCGCCCGCAAGACATCCTGCTGCCAACTGCTGACGGCCTGTGCTGCAAGCCCGGCGGCTTCCATATCGACCCTGTCCGCCCGGTCGAGCGTGCCTTGATCACCCACGGCCATTCCGACCACGCTCGCGCCGGTCATGGCGCCGTGCTGGCGACGCAGGAAACGCTCGACATGATGCGGCTGCGCTATGGCGAGAATTTTGCCGGATCGACGCAGGTCATCAGCTATGGCGAAGAGATCCGACTCGGCGATACCCGCGTGAAATTCCACCCCGCCGGCCATGTGCTCGGCTCGGCGCAGATCGCGGTCACCTGCAAGGACACCTGCATCGTCGCATCAGGCGACTACAAGGATGCGCCGGACCCCACCTGCGTCCCGTTCGAGCTGGTGCCCTGCGACGTCTTCATCACCGAGGCCACCTTTGGGCTGCCGGTGTTTCGCCATGGCGATGCGAGCGACGAGGTGAAAAAGCTGCTGGCCTCCGTCGCGCTGTTTCCCGAGCGCGCGCATCTCGTCGGCGCCTATTCGCTCGGCAAGGCCCAGCGCGTGATCGCACTGCTGCGCAAGGCCGGCTATGACGCGCCGATCTATCTGCATGGGGCGATGGAGAAGATCACCGAGTACTATCAGAGCCGCGGCATCGATCTCGGCGAGCTGCGGCCGGTGATGGGCATGAAGAAGGCGGCACTCGCCGGCACCATCACGCTGGCTCCGCCGTCGGCGACGTCGGATATCTGGGCCCGGCGCTTCCCCGACCCCGTCACTGCCTTCGCCTCGGGCTGGATGCGCGTGCGCGCCCGCGCGCGGCAGGGCGGTGTCGAACTGCCGCTGGTGATCTCCGATCATGCCGATTGGGACGGCCTCACCGCGACCATCGCGGCGACCGGCGCCGGCGAGATCTGGGTCACCCACGGTCAGGAAGATGCGCTGGTGCACTGGTGCAAGACGCAAGGCCTGCGCGCGCGGCCGCTCGATCTCGTCGGCTATGGCGAGGAAGAGGAGAGCGAGCCGCCAGCTCCAGGCGAGGCCGAAGCATGAACCGCTTCGCCGAGTTGCTCGACCGCCTCGCCTACGAGCCCGGCCGCAACAACAAGCTGCGGCTGCTGCAAGGCTATTTCCGCGAGGTCGGCGATCCCGACCGCGGCTACGCGCTGGCCGCACTCACCGGCGCGCTCAGCTTCAAGCACGCCAAGCCCGCGCTGATCCGCGACCTCATTGCCGCGCGCACCGATGAGGTGCTGTTTGGGCTGAGTTACGACTATGTCGGAGATCTCTCCGAGACGGTGGCGCTGATGTGGCCGAAGGCCGCGATGGCGGCCCACAACAACCCGCCTCCCCCTACCCTCACCGAGGTCGTCACCACGCTCCGCACGCTCGGCAAGAGCGAGCTGCCGAAGCAGCTCGAGCGCTGGCTCGACGAGCTGGATGAGACCGGCCGCTGGGCGCTGTTGAAACTCGTCACTGGCGCCATGCGCATTGGCATTTCCGCGCGTCTGGCCAAGACCGCGGCCGCCGCGCTCGGCGGCAAGGATCCGCATGAGGTCGAGCTGATCTGGCCGGGCCTCGCGCCACCCTATCTCGATCTGTTCGCCTGGCTGGAAGGCCGCGCGGAAAAGCCTGTCAATCGCGACCCCGCGCCGTTCCGCCCGGTCATGCTCGCGCATGCGATCGAGGACAGTGATTTCGCGAGCCTCGATCCCGCCGACTACATCGCCGAATGGAAATGGGACGGCATCCGCGTGCAGGCGGTCGCCGGCCGCGACGACCATGGGCACATCACTGCGCGGCTCTATTCGCGTACCGGCGAAGACATCACCGGCAGCTTTCCGGATCTGGTGCCGTCGCTGCGCCTGCCGGGCGCAATCGATGGCGAGCTGCTGATCCTGCGCGAAGGGCGCGTGCAGAGCTTCAACGTTCTGCAACAGCGGCTCAACCGCAAGATCGTCTCGCCAAAGCTGATCAAGGAATTTCCGATCCATCTGCGCGCCTATGATCTGCTCGGCGACGACGAGAACGATCTGCGCGAGCTGCCGTTTGCTGACCGGCGCGAGCGGCTGGAGACCTTCATCGCAAAGCTTGGCGACCCGCGCATCGATCTCTCACCCACCGTCCCCTTCGCAAGCTGGGACGCGCTCACTGCTGCCCGCGCCGATCCCGCGAGCGCCGGCGCGGGCGAGGATGCCGACGCCGTCGAGGGCGTGATGCTGAAGCGGCGCGATGCGCCCTATCTGCCGGGACGGCCGAAAGGCCAGTGGTGGAAGTGGAAGCGCGATCCGCACATCATCGACGCGGTGCTGATGTATGCGCAGCGCGGCCACGGCAAGCGCTCGTCCTACTACTCCGACTACACCTTCGGCGTCTGGACCGAGACCGAGAATGGCGACGAGCTGGTGCCGGTCGGCAAAGCCTATTTCGGCTTCACCGACGAGGAGCTGCTGCAGATCGACCGCTTCGTCCGCCGCAACACCACGGAAAAATTCGGCCCCGTCCGTCATGTCGTGCACGAAGCGGACAAGGGGCTGGTGCTGGAGGTCGCGTTCGAGGGCCTGCAGCGCTCGCCGCGGCACAAATCCGGCGTCGCCATGCGTTTTCCCCGCATCAGCCGCCTGCGCTGGGACAAGCCGCCGCGGGAGGCCGACCGGCTGGAGACGCTGGAAAAAATGCTGAAAGCGGACGAATCCCTACCAACAATTAAGGTTGCGGCGTCCGCCGACGGTCATTGACGGCCCATTGCGGGTTCCCCATGTCCCCCGCCGTGACCTATAATCGGGGCGAATCCCCACGAGGAGTTTGAGATGGTCCAAGACGTCAGAGATTTGCCGGCGGGCCACAGCGATGGCCTGCACCGCTTTCTCGGCGGCTCGCCGCTGGCGGTCGCGTTTCGCCTGGTGCTGCTCTCGATCCTGGTTGGCGTCGTGCTGGCGGCGATCGGCTTCGATCCGTGGAACATCCTCATCAGCATTCGCCTGCTGTTCCAGCGCATCTGGGATCTCGGCTTCGATGCCGTGAACTGGCTGTGGCGCTACTTCCTGCTCGGCGCCGTCATCGTGATCCCGATCTGGCTGCTGTCGCGCATCTTCGGTTCACCGCGACGCTAAGTCTGGCTCAGGAGGCTAGCGGCCGATGCAACTGCGTTTTGTCGGCTGCGGCGACGCCTTCGGCTCCGGTGGCAGGCTCAACACCTGCTTTCACGTCTCGGGGCGCGAAGCCAATTTCCTGATCGATTGCGGCGCGTCGGCTTTGCCGGCGCTGAAGCGGCTCGAGATCGAGCGCAACGAGATCGACCTCATCCTCATCACGCATTTCCACGGCGACCATTTTGCCGGGCTGCCGTTCTTTCTGCTCGACGCGCAATTCTCGCGGCGGACACGACCGCTGACGATCGCAGGCCCGCAAGGCATCGAGACACGGCTCGCCCAGGCGATGGAAGTGCTGTTCGAGCACTCCTCCAAGACCAAGCACCGTTTCGAGCTGAACCTGGTCGAACTCGTCCCCGGACAAAGCCAGAGCTTCGGCGCAGTCAATGTGACGCCTTACGCCGTCGTGCACGGCGAATCCGGCGGGCCGTTCCTCGCCTACCGAGTCGAGGCCGAGGGGCGCACGCTCGCCTACAGCGCCGACACCGAATGGACTGATACACTCATTCCGCTGGCGCATGGCGCGGACCTTTTCATCGCCGAGGCCTATATGTACGAGAAGGTGGTCAAGAACCATCTCAGCCTGAAGACCTTGGAACAGCATCTTCCTACCATTGGCGCCAAACGTCTCGTGCTCACCCATATGAGCGACGACGTGCTGTCGCGTCTCGACGCGATCGAGCATCTGGCGGCCGAAGACGGCATGGTGCTGGTGTTCTGACATGCACGCGCCCGTCCATCCCAGGGTCGGCTCCCGCCAGGTCTTCGCCATCGCCGGTCCCGCGATGGTCGCAAACCTCACCACGCCGCTGATCGGCGTGGTCTCGACCACTGCGATCGGCCGGCTCGACGATGCCGCTCTGCTTGGCGGTGTCGCGATGGCCTCTGTCATCTTCGACTGCCTGTTCTGGCTGTTCGGCTTCCTGCGCATGAGCACGCTCGCCTTCACCGCGCAGGCGCTCGGCGCCGGCGAGACGCGCGAAGAGACCGTGATCCTGGTGCGCGGCTTCATCGTCGCCGGCCTGATCGGCGGTGCGCTGATCGTGCTGCAACTGCCGCTGGCCGGCGTGCTGTTCGATCTGATGGGCGGCAGCGCGGGCGTGACGCACGCCGCAAAAACCTATTTCATGATCCGGATCTGGTCGTCGCCCTTCGCGTTCGCCAACTACGTCATCCTCGGCTGGCTGGTCGGACAGGCCCGCGCCAATCCGGCGCTCGCGGTCCAGGTCGTCATCAACCTCATCAACATGGCGGCGACGATCCTGCTGGTGCTGGTCTACGACACCGGCATCGCGGGTGCGGCGATCGCCGCGCTGCTGTCGGAGGGCATCGGCTTCGCCCTCGGCGTCATCGTCTGCCGGCGCTATGCCTATGGCGGCTTTGCCGTGCCCCGCGCGACGCTGTTCGACCGCGCCAAGCTGATGCGCCTCTTGGCGGTCAATTCCGACATCATGATCCGCACTGCGGCGCTGATCACCGTATTCCTGTTCTTCACCGCCAAGGGCGCGCGCGCCGGTGACGTGACGCTGGCCGCGAACTCCGTGCTCAACAATTTCCTGCTGGTCAGCGCGTTCTTCCTCGACGGCCTCGCCAATGCCGCCCAGCAGCTCTGCGGCCGCACTTTCGGCGCGCGCGATGCCAAGGGCTTTGCGGATTCGACCCGGCTGGTGCTGCTGTGGGGTCTCGGCTTCGCGCTGGTCGTCGCGGTGCTGTTCGCGCTGTTCGGGCCTGGTATCATCAACTTCATGACCGCGAGCGAGGATGTCCGCCGCGCGGCGCGCGAGTTCCTGCCGTTCATCGTGCTGGCGCCGATCCCCGGCGTGTTCGCGTTCGGCTTCGACGGCATCTATGTCGGTGCCACCTGGGCGCGCGAGATGCGCAATCTGATGCTGGCTTCGCTCGCGATCTTCCTAGGCGTGTGGTGGGCGCTGCAGTCGTTCGGCAATGCCGGACTGTGGTGCGCGCTGCTCGCGTTCTATGTCGCGCGCGGAGGGTTGCAGGGCGCGCGGTATCCGGCGCTGTACCGGGCGACGTTTTCTTCTCCTTCTCCCCGCTTGCGGGGACGAGACGAACAGAGCTCGCTCTGAGAAGGTCGGGATGAGGGGGAGTCTCCGCAAGGGCGGTGAGAGTTGGATTCGCGGAGAGTGCCCCTCACCCGGATTGCATCTTCGATGCAATCCGGCCTCTCCCCGCAGGCGGGGAGAGGCGAAGAAGCTAGATCCCCGGCCAGTCTTCCGCCGTCAGTGTCGCCGCATCGGCGCCGACAATTTCGGAGAGCGAGTCCCGACCCGTGCGCAGCAGCGTCGAGGTGAGATCGCGCTTGATCTCGTCGACGAGGCCGAGGCCCTTGTAGACCAGCGACGAATAGAGCTGGATCAGGCTCGCGCCGGCGCGGATCTTGGTCAGCGCCGCACCGCCGGAGTCTACCCCGCCGACGCCGATCAGCGGGAATGCGCCCTCGACGCGCACATAGGTCTCCGCGACCATGCGCGTCGACAGGCGGAACAGCGGCCGGCCGGACAGGCCGCCCTGCTCCTTCGCCCGCATCTCCTCGCGCAGCGTGCTCGGCCGCGCGATGGTCGTGTTGGACACGATCATGCCATCGACCTTGCGCGAGCGCGCGACCTGGACGACGTCGTCGAGCTGGGCGAGGCTCAGATCCGGCGCGATCTTCAGCAGCACCGGCGTATCGCCTGCCTTCTGCCTGACACGCTCGCGCGCGTCGATCACGCGTCCGAGCAGATCGTCGAGCAGCGCGCCCTCCTGCAGATTGCGCAGGCCCGGCGTGTTCGGCGAGGAGACGTTGACGGTGAAATAGCTGGCGACCGGCGCAAACGTTTCGATCAGCTTGACGTAGTCGGCGACGCGATCGGGCGAGTCCTTGTTGGCACCGACATTGACGCCGACGATGCCGCCATTCGCCGCGCGCGCGGCGAGCCGGCGCAGCACGGCTTCGGCGCCGTCATTGTTGAAGCCCATGCGGTTGATGACGGCCTCGTCGCGCTCGAGCCGAAACAGCCGCGGCCGCGGATTTCCCGCCTGCGGTTTCGGCGTCACCGAGCCGATCTCGACAAAGCCGAAGCCGAGCCGCAGCAACGCGTCGGGCACCTCCGCGCTCTTGTCGAAGCCCGCGGCCATGCCGATCGGGTTCGGGAAGTTGAGCCCGAAGGCGCGCACCGCAAGCTTGGGATCGTCGGTGCGCGGCTTCACCGGCGGCAGGAAGCGCAGGCCCTGGATGGCGAGGCGGTGCGCGTCCTCCGGATCGAGCCAGCGCAGCACCGGCAGTGAGAATGCATCGAAGGCGCGGATCACGGCGCAAGCTCCGGCGTGTCGTGGCCACCATCGGAGCGGATGCTGAGGTTCATCACCGCAAGCACGGCGCCGAGATCAAGCTCGCCATAGAGATGCGGAAACAGCTCGTCATTGCGCGAGCGCTCCCAGCGCAAGCCTGCGCCAAGCGCATCGCCGTCGACCTCGACCAGGAACAGCGCGCGCTGGCCGAAATAGTGCTTGCGCAGAGTCTCAGGCACCTGGCTCGCGGTCGAGAAATGGATGAATCCGTCGCGCACGTCGTCCGCGCTGCCCCGGTACACGCCCTGCCGTTCCGCTTCGCGCCAGGCCGAGGCCAGACAGATTTTGTAGATCTTGACCACCGCTTACCGGAGCCCTGTTTGCTCGCTGAGTCAGCTCTTTGACTCTCTTGGGGTTTTTCGTCTTGTACGGGTCTCAAAACCCGGCGCGACCGTAAAGGCCGCCCCTCCCGAACTCAAGACCTCAAGCCTTTTCCGCTCCGATTTCATCGGAACGGAGCTCTAGATTCTGGGTTTGACGCGTTTTCTGGACGCGAACCGCTATCCACTTCGCTTGAAAACGCTTTCCCCGACACCCCTTGCGCGAAAAACGGAAAACCGGTTGATTTGAGGATAGTTTTCCTGAGTTGCGACGGGCTGGACCTTCCATGGTCAAACAGGCCAAAGCGCAGAGGATGCTGACCCACGACCAGATCTGGGCCGCGCTGGACCGGCTGGCCGCGCGCGCCGGACTGTCGCCATCAGGTCTTGCCAAGCGGGCCGGGCTCGACCCCACCACCTTCAACAAGTCCAAGCGCGTCACCTCCGATGGCCGCGAGCGCTGGCCCTCCACCGAATCGATTGCGAAGGCACTGGCGGCCGCTGAAGCGTCGATCGAGATCTTTGCCAGGCTGATCGATGACGACAGGGGCGACGGCCGCACGATACCGCTGCTCGGCTTCGCGCAAGCCAGCGCGAACAGCGCGTTCGACGAGCAGGGCTCTCCGTCCGGCAAGGGCTGGAGCGAGATCGCGCTGCCGACCAGTGATGACATCAGCGCCTTTGCACTGGAGATTTCCGGGGACGCGCTGATGCCGGCCTATCGCAACGGCGACGTCATCCTGGTCTCGCCTGGCGCACCGGTCCGCAAGGGGGACCGTGTGGTGGTGAAGACGAAGGCGGGCGAGATGATGATAGCAACGCTGAAGCGCCGTACGGCGAAGGCGCTGGAGTTGCAGCCGCTCGATGCGACGCTAGGAGAACGGGCGATGGCGGCGGGGGATGTGGCGTGGGTCGCACGGATCGTATGGGCGAGCCAGTGAGGCGCAAGGCTGTCGCCCCGCATCCAGTGTCGTCCCGGCGAACGCCGGGACCCATAACCACGGGGAGAAGTTTTGCGAAGGGTAGGAGTTACGCGTTCTTCGGTACGAAGACCGCGATTCCGCGATAGATCACGCGGTATGGGTCCCGGCGTTCGCCGGGACGACAGCGGAGTGTGGAGCGGCGAGCAACTCGCCCTCACGCACTCCTGGCCAGCGCACCGTCGATCATGTTCACCGCGTTCTGCACGCCGTACACCGCGACGAAGGAGCCGAAGCGCGGGCCTTTTTCCTGGCCGAGCAGCACCTGGTACAGCATGTTGAACCAATCGAGCGTCACGCCCGGGCGACCGTCCTTACCCTTCTTGACCTGGTCGAGGAATGGTTCGCGGCGGCCGATCTCGTAGACGACGTTCTGGATGTCCTCGGCCGAGGCCTCCGCCGGAAGCTGCGAGAGCGCATCGCGCAGATCCTGCAACGCGGCGCGCTCAACCTCGGTCGGCTCGCGGAACTGCTTCGTCGGCGCGACGAAGTCGCGATAGTAGTTGATGGCGTAGCCGACCATCGCGTCCAGCTTAGGATGCGTCTGCGGCGACACGCCCGGACGATAGCGGCCGATGAAGCCCCACAGCGTCTCGGCGTTTTCCGCGTTCGACGACGACACCAGCGTGAGCAGCAGCTGGAACGTGACGGGCATATCGCCCTGCGGCGGCTTGCCGTTGTGGATGTGCCAGACCGGATTGCCGAGCTGTTGCTTGTCATCCTGCCTGGGGAAGCCGTCGATGAATTGCTGGTAGTCGTCGACCTGGCGCGGGATGACGTCGAAAAACAGCCGCTTCGCCGCCTTCGGCTCGCGATACATGAACAGCGACAGCGATTCCGGCGAGGCGTAGCGCAACCACTCGTCGATGGTGAGGCCGTTGCCCTTCGACTTCGATATCTTCTGGCCCTTCTCGTCGAGGAAGAGCTCGTAGTTGAAGCCTTCCGGCGGCGTGGCACCGAGCGCCCGGGCGATGGCGCCGGACAGTTTTACGGAATCGATCAGGTCCTTGCCGGCCATCTCGTAGTCGACGCCAAGCGCCACCCAGCGCATCGCCCAGTCGGCCTTCCACTGACATTTTACATTTCCGCCGGTGACCGGCGTTTCGACTTCCTCGTTGGTGTCAGGGTCGACATAGGTCACCGTGCCAGCCGCGACGTCGCGGCGGATCATCGGCACCTGCAGCACGATGCCCGTGGTCTTGCTGATGGGCAGGAACGGCGAATAGGTCGCGCGACGATCGGGCCCAAGCGTCGGCAGGATGATGTCCATGATCTTGTCGTAGGCGGCGAGCATCTTCAGCAGCGTCGCATCGAAGCGGCCGGACTTGTAATAGACGGTCGAGCTCGCGAACTCGTAGTCAAAGCCGAAATGATCCAGGAACGCGCGCAGGCGCGCATTGTTGGCGTCGCCGAACGACGGATGCTCGTTCGAGAACGGATCCGGCACCGACGTCAGCGGCCGCCCCAGATATTGCGCCAGCAGATCCTTGTTCGGCACGTTGTCAGGCACCTTGCGGAAGCCATCCATGTCGTCGGAGAAGGCCAAGAGGCGCGTCTTGATCTTGTCCTCGGTCAGCACGCGGAAGGCATGACGCACCATCGAGGTGCGCGCGACCTCGCCGAACGTGCCGATATGCGGCAGGCCGGAGGGACCGTAGCCGGTCTCGAACAACACCTCGTCCTTCGGGCTCTTCTTGAGCCGCGCGACAATGGCCTTCGCCTGCTCGAACGGCCAGGCGTTGGATTGTTCGGCGAGCGCACGAAGATCGCTCGGGGTCATGTTGGGATCGATAACGGACATCAAGGGGCCTCCGGGCCGCGGAAAATAGCGATTTCCGGGCAGAATGCAAAAGTTGGCGCGACGATCGCCGCTCTGACTCCCTCGCCCCGTTCTTACGGGGAGAGGGTTGGGGTGAGGGACTGCTTCCACAATCACGGTGAGAGCTGGACTCGCGGAGAGTCCCCCTCACCCGGAATTTGCTCTCGCAAATTCCGCCTCTCCCCGCAGGCGGGGAGAGGCGAGGAAGCTAAAACGGGCTCACCGAAAAATACTTCAGCCACAGGTCGGTGTAGCGGCCTTTTTCCCAGACGCGAAACAGGGCCCAGTTCAGGGCCTGGCGCAGCACGTCGTTCCCCTTGCGCACGGCGATGCCGATGCCTTCACCGAAGAAGCGGCTCTCGACGAAAGGGCCGCCGGAGAAGGCGCAGCAATCGCCTGAGTCGGTGCCATTGATCCAGAACGCCAGCGAGATGGCGTCGCCGAAGATGAAATCGACCTCGCCCTTGCGGAGCGCAGCGCGAAGCGCGTCGTCGTTGGGATAGGCGTGCAGCTCGGCATCGGTGAACATGGCTTTCAGATAGGCCTCATGCGCGGAGCCCGCGATGACGCCGACCTTCTTGCCTTCGAGATATTCGGGCCGGATCTCCGGCATCACCGCATCCTTGCGCGAGGCGAAGCGCGCCGGCACGCGGTAATACGGATCGGTGAAATCGACACGGGCGCGCAGCTGCGGGCTCACCGCCATGGAGGCGATGATCGCATCGCCCCGGTTCGAGGTGAGCGCATCGACCAGCGTCTCGAAGCGGCGCATCTGCACGGTACAGCTGACCTTGATCTCCTCGCACAGCGCGCGTGCGAGATCGACGTTGAAGCCAGCCGGATTGCCGTCAGCGCCGGTGAAGTTGAACGGCGGGTAGTCGGTCTCGGTCAGAAAGCGGATCACGGTCAGGCGCGACAGGTCCGGCCGCTCCGGGCGCCGCCGCGGATCCCAGAAGCCTGGCACCGCCTGGGGGGCGGCTTGGGGTGCGGTCGGGGTGGTCGTCTGGGGCGCCGCGGGGGGTTGCTTGGCTGGAGCCTGCGCACTAGCGCCGGACATGCTTGCCAACAGGCACGCGGCGACAGCCAGCCCCGTCAGCAAGCCACGGACAGATTTGGACGATTTCGCCTGTTGCGATGGAGCCATCGGCCGGAAATGAATGAATTTCGTTGGGATCGGAAGGCCTTATAGACCATCCGGCCGGGAACGCGAGCGCGGAATGTGGTTACTCCGCCGTCATGCCCGCCCCCTCAGAGATACTTCTTCAAATCCGCCGCCGCCTCTTCCGGGGTCCGCTTCAGGTTGAACGGCGAGACGAACCGGCCGTCGCGGTCCATCAGGTAGATCAGCGCGGTGTGATCCATGGTGTAGTCGCCGTCCTTGGTCGGGACCTTCTTGGCATAGACCCGGTAGGAGGTGATCACCTTGGCGGTCTCGGCGGGATCGCCGGACAGGCCTTCGAGATGCGGATCGAAGCTGGAGAGATAGTCCTTCATGGTGGCGGGCGTGTCGCGCTCGGGGTCGACCGAGATGAAGACCGCGTTGACCTTGTCGGCATCCTTGCCCATCGCGCGCAGCACTTCCGACATCTCGAACAGCGAGGTCGGGCAGACGTCAGGGCAATGGGTGTAGCCGAAGAAGATCAGGGTCGGCTTGCCCTTGAGGCTCGCCTCGGTGACGGCCTTGCCGTTCTGGTCGGTGAGCTGGAACGGGCCGCCGATCGCCGCCGGCTGCGTCACCTTGCTGACCCCGCCCATGGCCCAGAACAGCACCAGCAGGCCGACGACGAGGCTCGAGGCGAAGGCGGTCGCGATCACCAGCGGACGGGCAGTGGAACTCATGAGCGGAAAACTTCCTGTCGCGGGTCAGAAGCAGGCCGCAAAGCCGGTCCTGATCATTTCGAAGAACACCTGGGTGCCGTAGTGGAACCAGAGCGCGAGCGCGCCGATCACCAAAAGCCCACCGACGCCGGCCCCCGTCCACAGCAGCACGGATGGCGTGCGCCCGGCAGTGGGCGAATTGTCCTGTAGCTGACGTACCGGATGCGCTGGTTGAGCCATGACAAGGTTCGGGGCGGGGGGCCCGGGTTCCAGACCTTCAGATATGCCTTGGCCCGCCGGCGGGCAAGGCGCCGCCGGCGGGCCAAAACGATGCCGTTAGCCGATGTCAGTGAAGCAGCTGGCCCCGGGCGGAGTCGAGCTGATCAGATTGCGGCAGGGGCCGGCGCGACGGCTTGATCGCCGAGGCCTGCGCGTCGAGGTAACAGGGCTTGTACATCGCCTGAAGCTGCCTGCCTTTCAGGAACAGCATATGCGGCGTGAGGCCGCCGCGCTGTGAGATCCAGCGCTTCACCTGCGAGGGATACATCGCATAGAGCATCTGGGTGGCTTCGGGATTGGTGACGGCGCGGCCGTTGCTGCCGAAATCCCAGGCGGCGTGGAAGCCGAGGGTCGCGTTTGAGGTGACGCAGATCCGATCGCGCGGGATGGCGCCGAGGACGATGGTACAGGCGGACGCGCACAGGCCATCGATGATGACGGTGTCGCCTGATTGCCGCAGGTCCTGGTACTTGTCGACGTAGGTTCCGATCCGGCCGCCGCGGTCATCCGCGATCCGAACCACCGCGTGAGACGCCCCCATGCAAGCGATCAAACAAACCGCCGCAAGCAACCCCGTCAGAAACTTCATTGGCCCCCGCCCCAGTCGTTTCGAATCTGCGTGTCAGGTGGTGATGCGTGCCTAGCGTCGGTCGTTACCGTGGTTTTGTCTAGGCAGGCCGGCTCGATCAAAACAAATTCAAATCCAGTGTTGCGTCCGCGCTGCACTCAGGCAGCCTCAATCCCAAAGTGGAACAAGTTAACGATGCCTTACGCGACACGCCCTTGATCTCAGTTACGGCAACTGGCTTCAATTCCGGGCAACTACAGGGGGGAACTCATGGCCGGGCATTCGACCGAGCAGGCCGACGTCATTGTCGTCGGCGGAGGACTATCGGGACTGGTGGCGGCGACCGAGATCGCCGACGCCGGCAAGCGCGTGATCGTGGTCGACCAGGAAGGGGAGCAGTCGCTCGGCGGCCAGGCGTTCTGGTCGTTCGGCGGATTATTCCTGGTTGATTCGCCGGAGCAGCGTCGGCTCGGCATCAAGGACTCGTTTGAGCTCGCGATGCAGGACTGGCTCGGCACCGCCGGCTTCGATCGCGACGAAGATCACTGGCCGCGGAAATGGGCCGAGGCTTACGTCGCGTTCGCCGCCGGCGAGAAGCGCGACTGGCTGCGCGCGATGGGGCATCGCATCTTCCCCGTGGTCGGCTGGGCCGAGCGCGGCGGCTATGACGCGATGGGCCACGGCAATTCGGTGCCGCGCTTTCACGTCACCTGGGGCACCGGCCCCGGCATCGTCGAGCCGTTCGAACGCCGCGCCCGCGAGGCCGCAAAGAGCGGCCGCCTGGTCTTCAAGTTCCGTCACCGCGTCGACGCGCTGTCCGTCACCAACGGCACGGTGGACGGCGTCAGCGGCGCGATCCTCGCAGCCGATAACGTCGAGCGCGGCAAGAGCTCGTCGCGCAATGTCGTCGGCGAGTTCGCACTGAAGGCGCAGTCCGTGATCGTCGCCTCCGGCGGCATCGGCGGCAATCATGACCTGGTGCGCGCGAACTGGCCGAAGCGGCTCGGCGATCCCCCGAGATTCATGATCTCAGGCGTGCCGGAGCATGTCGACGGCCGCATGATCGGCATCACCGAGAAGACAGGCGCGCGGCTGATCAACCGCGACCGCATGTGGCATTACGTCGAGGGCATCCAAAACTGGAATCCGATCTGGCCGCGCCACGGCATCCGCATCCTGCCCGGGCCCTCCTCGATGTGGTTCGACGCCACCGGCGCCCGGCTGCCGGCGCCGCTGTTCCCGGGCTCGGACACGCTCGGGCAGCTCAATTACATCATGTCATCTGGCTATGATTATTCCTGGTTCGTCCTGACCCAGGCCATCATCAAGAAGGAGTTTGCGCTGTCGGGGTCGGAGCAGAACCCTGACCTCACGGGCAAGAGCTGGCGCATGACCTTGCGCCGCGCCACCAACAAGGGCGCGCCGGCGCCGGTGGAGGCGTTCAAGAGCCACGGTGTCGACTTCATCGTGCGCGACAAGCTCGAGGACCTCGTCGCCGCCATGAACAAGCTTGCCGGCAACGATCTGCTCAAGCTCGAGCACATCAGGACGCAGATCGAGGCGCGCGACCGCGAGATCGCCAACCCCTACGTCAAGGATGCGCAGGTGATGAACATCCACAACGCACGGCGCTACATCGGCGACAGACTGATCCGCACCGCCTCGCCGCATCGCATCCTCGATCCGGAGAAGGGACCGCTGATCGCAGTGAAGCTCAACATCCTCACCCGCAAGACGCTGGGCGGCTTCGAGACCGATCTCGACTCGCGCGTGTTCGGCGCCGAGGGAAGTGTCATTCCCGGGCTCTATGCGGTGGGCGAAGCCGCAGGCTTCGGCGGCGGCGGCGTGCACGGCTATCGCTCGCTGGAGGGCACCTTCCTCGGCGGCTGCCTGTTCTCCGGCCGCAATGCCGGCCGCGCCGCGGCGAAAGCGGTGGGCTGAACCATGCGGTGGCAGATGCGCATCTTGCTGCTTGTTGCGGCCCTCGCAGCACCGCCATCCGCATCCGCCGATACGATCGACGTCAATGGCACGATGCGCTCCTTCACCGTGCAATCGCCCACGAAGAAGCCGGCGCCGCTCGTGGTCGTGCTCCACGGCAAGACCCAGCGCGGCGCCGATATGATCGCGCGGACGGCGTGGCCGCAGGTCGCGAAGCGCGAAGGTTTTGCCGTGGTCTTTCCTGATGGCCTCAACCATGCCTGGGCCGATGCGCGGACAAAGGCCGGGCCCGAGCTGCGTGGTCCGCCTCCGGGCACCGATGACGTCGCCTTCATCGCAAAGCTCGTCGACAGGCTGGTGGCCGATGGCACGGCCGATGCCAAGCGCGTCTATGTCACCGGCGTCTCCAACGGCGGCGCCATGGTGATGACGCTGGTCTGCGCGCGCGCCGATCTGTTTGTCGCCGGCGCCAGCGTGATCATGAATCTCACCGATGAGTCTGCAGTCACCTGCCACCCCTCGCGACCGCTGCCGATGCTGCTCATGAACGGCACGGCCGATCCGCTGATCCCCTACGAGGGCGGACGCGGATCGAGCTATTTTGCCGCAGACGGGTTCTGGTCAACCGAGAAGACCGTGGCTTTCTGGCGCGAGCTCAATGGCTGCGAGATCGACGACGCCGATGTGACGGACATGCCCGACAAGGCGCCCGCAGACCAGTCCACCGTCACGCGGATTTCCTCGCGCTGTCCAACGGGGCACGACGTCGTGCTCTATCGCATCAACGGCGGCGGGCACCGCATGCCCGGCTTTGCGCCGGATGCCCGTTTCCCGAAGGTCGCGACCGGCCTGCTCGGGCCGCAGAATGGCGATATCGACGGCGCCGAGACGATTTGGGCTTTCTTCAGCCGGTTTCGGTGAACCAGCGCATGCGTCGCCGGCCATTCATGCATGGCGGGCAACGCAAATGCGTACCGGGGGTGGCACAGCGCGGGGGGCTGCGCTAGACAGGGCCGCCATTCCCTGAAGGAGATCCCGCAAATGAGCATTCAGCGTTTTGAAACCGGCCCGCGCATGAGCCAGGTCGTCGTGCACGGCGACACCGTCTATCTCGCCGGCGTCGTCGCCAGCAACGCGGCCGGCGAAAGCGTGACCAAGCAGACTCAGGACATCCTGAAGACCATCGACGGCCACCTCGCCAAGGCCGGCACCGACAAGTCGAAGCTGCTGTCGGCCACGATCTACATCACCGACATGAAGACGTTCCAGGAAATGAACGCCGTGTGGGACGGCTGGGTCTCGCCCGGCAACACCCCGGCCCGCGCCACCGTCGAAGCCAAGCTGGCCGCGCCGCAGTACACCGTCGAGATCATGGTGACCGCAGCGAAGTAATTCGCGCAGCATCAACATGCGACCGGAGCGCGATGAGATTCTCATCGCGCTCTTTTTTTGCGGGCACATGATCTCCGAGGTAATCGATCCCTGCGCGCGAACCTTCGATAGTCCGCTCAGCCGAAACAGAACGGCGCCATCGCAGGAGAGCACCATGAGCGACCACGTCACCATCGCCCGCCGCTATATCGATCTCTGGAACGAGCGCGCGCAAGTTCGCCGCCGCGAATTGCTCAGCGAGTTCTGGACGACGGATGCAAGCTATGTCGATCCGCTGATGAAGGGCGATGGACGAGATGGCATCGATGCCTTGATATCGGGCGTGCAGCAGCGCTTTCCTGACTTCAGGTTCAGCCTGATCGGCGAGCCCAACGGTTACGGCGACCATGTCCGCTTCTCATGGGGCCTCGGCCCTGATGGCGTCGACAGTCCGATCAAGGGGACAGATTTCGCCGTGCTGAAGGACGGGCGGATCAGGAGCATCACGGGATTCCTGGATCAGGTGCCCGCGGGCGCATGAGGGACGAGCATCGCCTCAAACTCCGCTGTCGTCCCGGTCTTCGCCGGGACGACAGCTGTGATGTGGCTCGTGCTCGGCTTAATCTACCAACCGATACGCAGCCTTCGCATTCACCCCGAATGCCTTCTCGCGCACGCTCGGCCCGAGCTTCGCCAGGCACACCTCCAGCGCGCTCTTGATCTCGCCGTAGCCGCCGGCGAGCAGGCACACCGGCCAGTCCGAGCCGAAGATCAGGCGGTCTTCGCCGAAACAATTCGCGACGTGCTGGACGAAGGGAAACAGCCGCTCGGCGTCCCAATCATCCCACTTCGCTTCCGTCGCAAGACCCGAGACCTTGCACCAGACATTGTCGCAGGCAGCCAGCGTCGCGATGCGCTCGGACCATTCGGCGCTGCCGCCGTCGGTGATCGGCGGTTTTGCGGCGTGGTCGAGCACGAAGCGGGCTTGCGGAAAGGCCTTTGCAGTCGCGATCGCGGCAGGCAGCTCGCGGGTGCGGACGAGGAAATCGTAGGTGAGATCACGGGCGAACATGTCAGCCAGTCCGCGCCGGACGTCGCCGCGCAGCAGCCAATCGGGGTCGGCCTCGTCGTGGACCTGGTGGCGGATGCCGACCAGCTTTGAGCCGCCCGGCAAGGTGCGCAGGCGATCGATGGTATCGCCGAGCGCGGCGTCGGTCAGATCGGCCCAGCCGACGACGCCGATGACGGAGGGCGTGGCGTGCGCGACGCCCAAGAACTCCTCGGTCTCCGCGAGCGACGAGCGGCATTGCACCACGATGCTTGCATCGATGCCGTTCGCCTGCAGCAGCGGCGCCAGATCGGCGGGGCCGAAGGCGCGGCGGATCGGCGCAAGCTCAGGCGCCATCATCCAGGGGTAGTCGGCGCGCGCGGGATCCCAGAAATGCTGGTGGGCGTCGATGGGCATGGCTCACGCTCCGCCCGGCAGCGGCGCCCGGGCGTCCACGAGGTTCTTGGCGCGCAGCTCCTGCCAGAAGGCTTGCGGCACCGCGCGCTCCGACATCGCGATATTGTCGGCGACCTCGCTCGCGTTGCGCGCGCCCATCACGGCGACCGTCACAGCCGGATGGGCCATGCAGAACTGGAGCGCGGCGGCTTTCAGCTCGGTGCCATGCTTGCGGCAGAGCTGGTCGAGTTCGATCGCGCGCGACACGAGTGCCGCGCCGGCGTCCTCATAGTTGAACTTCGCGCCCGTGTGCGGATTGGCAAGGATACCGCTGTTGTAGATACCGCCGAGCAGAATGCCGATGTTCTTCGCAGCGCAGACCGGGAACAGCGCGTCCAGCGCGCCCTGGTCGAGCAGCGTGTAGCGGCCGGCAAGCAGGAAGCAGTCGACCGGGACGGCTTCGGCGAAACGCGTGAGCATTTCGCATTGGTTCATGCCGGAACCGATCGCCTTCACGGTGCCGTCGTCACGAAGCCGCATCAGCGCGCGGAAGGCACCATTGACGGCGGCATCATAATGATCGTCGGGGTCATGCACGAGCAGGACGTCGACGCGATCTAGCCCGAGGCGGTCGAGGCTCTCCTCCACCGAGCGCATCACGCCGTCATAGCTGAAGTCGAATTTCGGCCGCAGCGCAGGCGCGTCCTTGAAATGATCGTCCTCGACCGTCGTACTGTCCGGCGTGCGCAGCAAGCGGCCGACCTTGGTCGAGATCGCATAGGACTCGCGCGGCTGTTGCCGCAGGAAAGCACCTAGTCGTTCTTCCGCCAGGCCGAAGCCATAGAGCGGCGCGGTATCGAAGAAGCGGACACCTAGCGACCAGGCCTTGGCGACGGTCGCCTCCGCGTCCGCATCGCTGACCGCCGAGAACAGGCCGCCTAGCGGCGCCGAGCCAAGGCCGATTGAAGTGACATCGAGACCGTGAGCCAACTGCGTACGCTTCATTGCAATGTCCTTCCCATGCGCAAAAAGTAGCACTCCCTCCCCCGCGAGCGGGAGAGGGAGTGTAGCGCAGGAACGTTGGGCTGGTAACGTTCCTACTTCAACAGCTTGGCGACGTTATCCTTGGTCACGAGGTCGAGGCCGGTGTAGATCACTTCCGGAACCTTCTGGCCCTTCTTGATCGCGAGCAACGTGTCCATCGACTTCTCGCCCATTTCGAACGGGCGCTGGCCGGTGAGCGCGTTGGAGTAGCCGTCGCGCAGCAGCTCGAGCTGCATCTTCAGCGTATCGGCGACGACGAGCGTCAGCTTGCCGCTATCGATTTCCTTCTTGTTCTTGTTGACGAAGGCCTTGAAGCCCTCAGGCGCGAACATCGGCCAGCCGCCGACCGGAACGATCGCGGCGAGATCCGGCGTCGCGGTCCGCAAGTCCGTCATCTGCTGGACCGCAAGCGCGGAATCGTCGTTGCAGAAGGTCGGCGAACCCTGCACCTCGACCCACTTCGAGCCCTTGAGCGCCTCGCGGACGCCATCGACGCGTTCCGCAAGGTTCTTCGCACCCGGGCCACCGGAGACCATGGCGTATTTGCCGCCCTCGGGCCGGAGCTGCAGCAATTGCTTGCCCAGCGCAAGTCCGAAGTCCTTGTTGTTGGTGCCGATATAGGCGATGCGCTTGGAGCCCGGCGCGTCCGCATCAAACGTGATGACGGGGATGCCGGCCGCGGTCGCAGCCTCAATCGACTTGGTCATGGACGCAACGTCGGCCACCGAGATCGCGAGGCCATCCACCTTCTGGGTGATGAAGTCCTGGATGATCTGCGCCTGCGTCGCCGGCTCGTGCTCGATCGGCCCCTTGTAGATGCACTCGACATTGCCGAGCTCCTTGGCTCGCTTCAGGCAGCCGTCACGCGCCACGTCGAAGAACGGATTGTTCATCGCCTTGGGAACGACGGCAAACTTATAGGTCTGGGCAAATGCCGGGGTTGCCATCATCGCGATGGTCACGCCGGCCAACAGAAGCTTCTTCATACTATTCCCTCCACACAGTGATGCCTATCCATTTGTGATGTGATGCCCCGGCAGGCGGATAGACGATCTTTCGTTGTCCTGCCGGAGTAACTGGTTAAGTGTTAAGTCATGCGCGAGCGAATGCGATCGACCAGCACGGCAAGGATGATGATCACGCCCACCAGCGTCTGCTGCCAGTAGGAGTTGACCTGCGCGAGCACGAGGCCGTTGCGGATCACCTCCAGCAGCACGCAGCCGACGATGGCGCCCAACGGACCGCCGAGGCCGCCGGCGAGGTTGGCGCCGCCGATGACCGCGGCGGCGATGACGTTGAGCTCGTAAGATGTCGCCATGTTCGCGGGCGCGGATCCCAGCCAGCCCGAGATGATGATGCCTTGCAGGCCGGCGGCGAGCGCGCAGAGCACATAGACTTCGATCTTCACGCGCACGACCGGGATGCCGGTCAATTCCGCCGCCTTCTCGTTGCCGCCGAGCGCGAAGACGTGGCGACCGAAGGTCGTATGATGCAGCACGACCGCCATCACCACGGCGAGGATCATCAGGTAGATGAACGGCGCGGGCACGCCGTATACGTCACCCGAGGTCAACGCGTAGAACAGATCCGCATCGGGCCCGCCCGGAAAGCTGCCACGGCCGTTCGAGACCACATAAGCGAGCCCGCGCACGATCGAAAGCATGCCGAGCGTGGTGACGAAGGGCGACAGCCCGAGCACCGCAATGCAGAAGCCGTTGATAATCCCGACGATGAACGCGGCGAACAGCCCGGCAAGCACCGAGATCACCAGGATCAATCCGGGCAAATTGGCGATGACCGTCTTGCCGTCCGCTGCCATGTGGACGAAATACGATCCTGGTGTCGACAGCTCGACCATGACCATGGAGGTGATCATGGCGGAAAAACACATCATCGAGCCGACGGAGAGGTCAATGCCGCCAGTGATGATGACGAACGTGATTCCGAGCGTTGCGATGGCGATGAATGAGAAATTCTTCGCCACGTTCTGCATGTTGCCCTCGGTGAAGAAGTAAGGGCTGGCAAAACGCATCACGATCATCAGCACCACGAGCGCCAGCAGGACGTAGCCGGTCTGCGAGGCAAATATGCCGCGGTGCCACCATTTGCTGCGGCCGACATTGGCGAAGGAGATCGGGTTTTCCATGGGTACGGACATTACGCCGCCTCCTTCGCGCCGGTAATGAGGGCGGTGACTTCCTCGGGGGACGTGTCGTGGATCGGCTTGTCGGCCCGCTTCTCGCCGCGGCGCATGACGATCACACGGTCGCAAACCGCGAACACGTCGGGCATGCGGTGGGAGATCAGCATCACGGCGACGCCCTGCTCCTTCAGACGGTGGATCAGGCTGAGCACCTGCTCGACCTGGCGCACCGAAATCGCGGCCGTCGGCTCGTCCATCATCACGAGCTTGGCGTTGGACAGCCGCGTGCGCGCGATCGCCACCGCCTGACGCTGGCCGCCCGACATCTGCTTGACCAGATCATGCGGCCTGGTTTCCGAGCGCAGCTCGCCGAACAGATCCAGCGCGCGTGCCGCCATCGCCTTGTGATCGAGCAGCGCGAGGGGGCCGAATTTGCGCTTGAGCTCGCGGCCGAGGAACACGTTGGCCGCGGCCGTCAGATTGTCGGCGAGCGCAAGGTCCTGATAGACGACTTCGATCCCGACGGCGCGTGCGTCGATGGGCCGGTTGAAATGGACCGCGGCGCCGTCGAAGCGGATCTCACCGTGGGTTGGGCGGAAGTTGCCGGCGATGATCTTGACCAGCGTCGACTTGCCGGCGCCGTTGTCGCCCATCAGACCGACCACTTCGCCCGGGTGGACATGCAGATCGACGTCATGCAGCGCGCGGATCGCGCCGAACTCCTTGCCGATCCCGGTCAATTCCAGCACCGGCTGGCCGCTTGTGGAAGAGGTTGTCATGCTCGGCCTCACTCAGACGTAGCGGTTGACGAGAGATTCGAGATATTCCTGACGGCCCGACCGCGGCTGCGGATCGAAGCCGGGGGCTAGCGCGCGATCAGAGAGATCGGCCAACGATCGCTTGCCTGCCATGATGGCCTGCCCTTCGCTATTGGTCCATCCGGCATACCGTTCGGTGACCGGCCCGGTCAGCGCCTCGGCGTCGAGCATGTCGGCCGCGGCGAGCAGCGCCCGTGCGCAGGCATCCATCGAGCCGACATGGGCGTGGATCAGATCGTCAGGGTCGATCGATTGACGCCTGATCTTGGCGTCGAAATTGAGACCGCCAGTGCTGAAGCCGCCTCCCTTGATCATGTCGTGGAACACCAGGGCCAGCTCCGGCACATTCATGGCGAACTGGTCGGTGTCCCAGCCGAGCAGATCGTCGCCTCTGTTGATGTCGAGCGAGCCGAACACGCCGAGCGCCTGGGCCAAGGCCACCTCATGCTGGAAGGAATGGCCGGCGAGGATGGCGTGATTCTGCTCGATGTTGAGCTTGACGTCCTTGAGCAGGTCATAGCGCTGCAGGAAGCCGTAGCAGGTGGCGACGTCGAAATCATATTGATGCTTGGTCGGCTCCTTCGGCTTGGGCTCGATCAGCAGCGGGCCCTTGAAGCCGATCTTGTGCTTGTGCTCGACGACGAGCGAGACGAAGCGGCCCAGTTGGTCGAGTTCGCGCTTGAGATCGGTGTTGAGCAGGGTCTCGTAGCCTTCGCGGCCGCCCCACAGCACGTAGTTCTGCCCGCCGAGCCGGTTCGTCACCTCCAAGGCAGCGCGGACCTGCCCGGCGGCATAGGTGAAGATATCAGGATCGGGATTGGTCGCGGCTCCCGCCATGTAACGGCGATGCGTGAACAGGTTCGCGGTGCCCCACAGCAGCCGGACCTTCGCTGACGCCATCTTCTTCTCGAAGAGATCGCCGATCGCGTTGAGATTGGCGACGGATTCGGCAAGCGTCGCGCCTTCGGGCGCGGCATCGACGTCGTGGAACGTGAAGAAGGGGACGTCGAGCAGGCGGAACAGCTCGAAGGCGATGTCGGCCTTGGCGCGCGCCATCGCCATGGCGTCGGTGCCGTGATGCCATGGACGGAGGAACGTCTCGCCGCCGAAGGGATCGCCGCCCGGCCAGCAGAACGAATGCCAGTAGCAGACCGCGAAGCGCAGATGATCCTCGAGCCGCTTGCCGCGAACGACGCGATCCTTGTCATACCAGCGGAAGGCCAGCGGATTTTTGGCGTCCTTGCCGCCATAGGCGACCGGGTCGGCTGCGCCGAAGAATTTTGGTAACGCGTTCACAGTGAAAACTCCTTCAGCGCGGGGTAGAGCTTGCGCCACTGGTGATAGGCCTCGCCATAGGCCGCAGTGCGCGACGGGTTGGGTGCGAAAGTCGCAAGGCGCCGCGGACGCGTGCAGACTTGCGCGGGATTTTCCGCCGTGGCGGCGAGCCGGCCGAGCCGGGCAGCGCCGAGCGCGGCGCCGACTTCGCCTTCCTCGACGCGATGCACGGGAATGCCGAGCACGTCGGCGCAGATCTGCGCCCACAGCGCCGAGCGCGAACCGCCACCGACGAGATCGAGTTCCGAGATGGCCGAGCTGGCACTGCCGAGCGCGGCAAGATTGTCGCGCGCGGCAAAGGCGACGCCTTCGAGCACGGCCTGCACGATTGCGTCGCGCCCGGTGGCGCCGCGCAGGCCGACGAAGGCACCGGCCGCGGCGGCATCGTTGTGCGGCGTGCGCTCGCCATCGAGATAGGGCAGGAACTTCACCGGGCCCGGTCCGGCCACGCTGTCGCCGAGCGGCGCGAGCAGCGATGCCGTCGGCGTCGCCATCACGGCGGAGAGCCAGGCGAGCGAAGCGGCGGCCGAGAGCATCACGCCCATCTGGTGCCAGAGGCCGGGCAGCGCATGACAGAAGGCGTGCACGGCGAAGGCCGGCGCCGGCGCAAACTTGTCGGTGACGCGGAAGATGACGCCGGAGGTGCCGAGCGACAGGAAGGCATCGCCCGGTGCGATCGCCCCGAGCCCGATCGCGCTCGCCGCGTTATCGCCGGCGCCGCCGGCAACGACGACGTTCTTTGCCATGCCCCAGCGCTGCGCGAACTCGCCCGCAAGCGTCGCGCTCGCCTCGCTGCCCTCGACCAGGCGCGGCATGTGGTGCAGATCGAGCCCGGTGGCGTGCAGCAGCAGCGCCGACCAGCGGCGATGGCCGACGTCGAGCCAGAGCGTGCCTGCGGCATCCGACATGTCCTCAACCATCTCGCCGGTCAGGCGATAGCGGACATAGGCCTTTGGCAGCAGCACCTTGGCGGCACGCTTGAAAACATCGGGCTCATGCCGCGCGACCCACAGCAGTTTTGGCGCGGTAAAGCCGGGCATCGCCAGATTTCCGGCAATGGCATGCAGCGAGGGGCAGCGGCGCTCGAGCTCGACGCATTCAGCATGCGAACGGCCATCGTTCCAGAGGATCGCCGGCCGCAGCGGGTGTCCGTCAGCGCCAAGCAGCGTCGCGCCATGCATCTGGCCCGACAGGCCGATGCCGCGCACGCTCGCGACATCACCGGGATGAGCGGCGGCGAGATCGTCGACGGCGCCAATGGCAGCCTCGACCCAGGAATCCGGATCCTGCTCGGACCACAGCGGCTGCGGATGCGACAGCGCAAGCTCGCGCGCAGCCGTCGCGACAACCGCGCCAGCCTCGTTCACGAGCACCGCTTTCACACCGGACGTGCCGATGTCCAATCCGATAAACAAACGCGTCCCTCCCTCTTCGTTTTGAGCGTGGTCCGTCCGGAAACCATACTGTTCCGGATCACGCTGGCGCGGTGCACGATCTGACGTCGCGCTTTCCGCAATCACTCAACTCAACACACAACGCACCGAGCCCTTCGGCTACGGCAGATTATCCCGCATCAGGATGTCGATGCGAATCTTCTCCTGCTCACTCAAGATCGGTTCGTTACGCGCAAGCGACAGCAGCACGCGCACGGCGGCACGCGCCTCGTGCCCCGGATTCTGCGAGATCGCGACATCCAGCGTGCCCTGCAGCAACAATCTTCGTGTCATCGCCGTGAGATCGTGAGCGATGAAGACGATCTGCTTGTCGCGGCCCGCCTCGGTCAGGGCCGTGGCCACGCCCTGCGTGCCGGCGCCGACATTGTAGAGGCCGATGATATCAGGGTGCTTGGCGAGCAGCCGCGAAATCAGCTGCTGCGAGCGGTCGTCCTCGTCGCGCCCCTCGAGCAGGGGCAGGATGTCGAGGTGCGAAAACTCCGATGCCATCACCTGATTGAAGCCAAAAATGCGCTCGGCGTGGTCGCGCAGGCCCTGCGAACCCGCGATGATGGCGATCTTGCCGGACCTCTGGCCGACCAGCCTTCCGACCAGCGCACCCGCGGTGCGGCCCGCGGCGATATTGTCGATGCCGACATAGTGGTGACGGCGCGAGGACGGCACGTCGGACACCAGCGTCACGACCTTGATGCCACGATCGACCAGATCGTTGATGGCGGCGCGCACGCTCGGATGGTCGAGCGCGACGACGGCGACGCCGTCATACTCGCTCCCGGCGAGCTCCTCCAGCGAGGCCGCCAGCACCGAAGGGTCGAACACGTCGGTGATGACCATCTCAACGGCGAGGCGGCGGGCGGAGAGCCACGCCGACATCTCGCCGAGATAGGCCTGGATCTGCAGCATGAACGGGTTGGCACCGACAGGCATCACGAAGGCAAACCGGCGGGCGCGGCCGCGGGCGAGCTCGGCTGCGGCCACATGGGGCTGAAAGGCGTTGCGCGCGATGATCT
Source organism: Bradyrhizobium sp. CCBAU 11434 (assembly GCF_028128895.1). Lineage (NCBI taxonomy): Bacteria > Pseudomonadati > Pseudomonadota > Alphaproteobacteria > Hyphomicrobiales > Nitrobacteraceae > Bradyrhizobium > Bradyrhizobium sp. CCBAU 11434. The sequence continues at coordinate 20,855 of NZ_LBJX01000004.1, read as the reverse complement.
CCTGGACACGCCGGACCGTGTCCGGCCGCACGCCGGGACGGTTATGCAAGACGCGATCGACCGTAGCCAGGCTGACACCGGCCTCGCGGGCGATGTCCTTCAGCGTCAGCGCGGCGGAGGCGGTCTCTTCGGCCATGACTGAAGGCTAGCAGAGGCGTTTTGAGGTGCGCAACTCATTTTGAGGGACATGACGGCATTTTCGAGTGCCGGTTGCGCCGGGACTTCGCCTAGCTCTTTGTTTTGACGCGTTTTATTTGCGCTAACCGTTATCCACTTCGCTTGAAAACGCTTCTGCGCGGAGATCGAGCGTCAGGAAGAGACTGTTGGGATCCTCGACATAGCCCTCGAACGGGGCGCAAGGCACGAAGCCGTGGGCCTGGTAGAGCGCATGCGCCGGCTTGAAATAGTCCCAGGAGCCGGTCTCGAGGCTCAGCCGCGTCAGGTCACGCCTGCGCGCCTCGGCGATGATGTGGCGGAGCATCAGGCCACCAAAGCCGCGGCGGCGCGTGGCCTGCAGCGTATGCATCGATTTCACCTCGCCATGCCGGGCCGAGAGCGTCTTCAGTGCGCCCGTCGCGACCAGCGTCTCGCCGTCCCAGCCGGTCCAGAACGCGACGTCGCTGGCGCGAAGTCCGGCGAGATCGAGCGCATGGGCGCTGCCCGGAGCGGTCTGCGCCCGCGCCGCCGTGACGTGATGGTCGAGCAATGCGACGACGCGCGGATCGAAGGTGTCGCCAATGCGAATCTGCATCGTCAGGGCCTCACGTCACTTGCGAGTTGCTTCTGCATGAAGACGAGATCGAGCCAGCGGCCGAACTTGCAGCCGACCTCCGGCATGCGGGCGACCTCGACAAAGCCGAGCGAGGCGTGCAGGCCGAGCGAGCCGACATTGAGAGCCTCGATGCCCGCGATCATGGCGTGCTTATTCAGCGTCGTGGCGCGCTCGATCAGCGCGGCCACCAGGCTGCGGCCGATACCGGCGCGATGATGCCGCTCATCGACATAGACCGAATTCTCCACGGTGTGGCGATAGCCGGGGAAGGGACGGAAATCGCCGAACGAGGCGAAGCCGACGACGTCCCCGCCCCTCATCGCCACCAGCACCGGATAGCCCGCCTGCTGCCTTGTGCGGATCCATTCGCGCCGCGAGTCGAGATCGGCCGGGCCGTCGGTCCAGACCGCCGTGGTGTTGATCGCGGCGAAATTGTAGATGGCGAGGATGTCCGCGGCATCCTCCAGCGTTGCGTCCCGTACGATCAGCGACATCATAATTTCCCGTAAGATGTGCCGCGCCGCGTGATGATGACGTAGCGGGCATCCTGTTTGGTTTCGTTCTCGAAGGTCACCGCGCGCATCACGTCGAAGTCGAGACAGTCGCCTTCGCGCAGCCGCACCGTCTTGGCGTCGATATGCACGCAGACCGCGCCCTCCAGCATCAGCAGCTGCTGGGTGAAGGCGTTGCGGCCCCAAGGGCTGTAAGGTACACGCGCGCCGGCCGGCATGTCGACGACGATGATCTCGATGCCGCTGGCTGCGTCGACCGGCGAGGCATGGCGCCGCCGGTAGCCGCTTTCGGGATCGCGCCATTGCGGCTGATCGGCGAGCCGCGTCAGCCGCTCCGGCGGCTTCTCCGAGAGAGCGACGACGTCGCTGAGCGAGACGTCGAGCGCTGCGCAGAGCTTGTTGAGCAGCGCCGCGGTCGCGCTGCTCTGCGCCCGCTCCACCCGCCCGATCATGGCCCGGCTGACACCCGAGCGGCTGGCGAGTTCGTTCAAGGTCATGCCGGCCTGCGTCCTCAAGATTTTCAAGCGGCGACCGATCGCGCGGTCGAGTTTTTGCTGGTCCATTTTGTCGTAGGCCTTGGTCTTCATCCAGATTTGCCCGACATGAGGACCGCACCCATGAGGGCGACAGCAGCTTAGGCCGGGCGGGCCGTGAATGCCGGACGCGAGAGGTTAATATATTAGAATCTTTGCCGGGCCTGTAGCCTTGATTAGAATGCGCGCAACAACGATGAGCGGGAGGCGACGACATGAGCGGACCGACGCAGCGGACGATCAAGGCCAATGGCATCAGCCTCAACGTCGCCGAACAGGGCGAGGGTCCGCTGGTGCTGCTCTGCCACGGCTTTCCCGAAGGCTGGTACTCCTGGCGCCATCAGATCGAGGCGCTGGCGGCGGCCGGCTACCATGCCGTCGCGCCCGACATGCGCGGCTATGGCAAGAGCGACAAGCCCGAGGCGATCGACCAGTACACGATTTTCCATATGATCGGCGATCTCGTCGGCGTGCTCGATGCGTTCGAGGCAAAGAGCGCCATCATCGTCGGCCATGACTGGGGCGCGGGGATCGCCTGGCACGCGGCCCGGCTACGCCCCGACCGCTTTCGCGCCGCCGCCATTCTCAGCGTGCCTTATCGCCCGCGCAGCGACGTGCGCCCGACCAGCGTGATGCCGCAGACTGAGGAAGCCCAGTTCTATCAACTTTACTTTCAGCAGCCTGGCGTCGCCGAAGCGGAGTTCGAAGCGGACCCGCGCAAGACGCTCGCCGCGATGCTGTTCGGGGGCTCCGGCGAGGGCGTCACCGCCATTCGCGCCATGGCGGCTGCGAGCGGCCAGACGTCAAAAGGCGTCGGCATGGTCTCGCGCAAGGACGGCTTGCTGCCGAAAGTGCCGGTGCCGCTGCCGTCATGGCTCAGCGCCGCCGACCTCGACTATTACGCCGCCGAATTCGCCCGCAGCGGTTTTCGCGGACCGCTCAACTATTACCGCAACATCGATCACAACTGGGAGCTGATGGGCGCCTTCGAGGGCGTGAAGGTAACCGTGCCCACGCTGTTCATCGCCGGCGACCTCGACATGGTCATCGCCTTTCCCGGCGCGGCCGAGCATCTCGCCAACATGAAGCAATGGGTGCCACAGCTGCGCGAGATCAAGATGCTGCCGGGTTGCGGACACTGGACGCAGCAGGAGCGGCCAGCCGAGGTGAATGCGGCGCTCGTCGACTTCCTGCGGAGCTTGCCGCGTTGAGCGGCCCCTAGCAGGGCCCCAGCTTGTCGATGCGCTTTTGATGGCGCCCGCCCTCGAAGGCCGTACCCAGGAACGCTTCGACGCATTCCTTTGCCACCACGTCGCCCGTCGTGCGTCCGCCGAGCGCCAGAACATTGGCGTCATTGTGCTGGCGGCACAGCCGTGCGCCGGTGACATCATGCACGAGCGCGCAACGGATATGGGCATGACGATTGGCAGCGATGGAAATGCCGATGCCCGATCCGCAGATCAGGATGCCGCGCCCCGCCCTGCCGTCCTTGATGGCGTCGGCGAGCTTGTGGGCGAAGTCAGGATAGTCGACGGACGCGGCGCTATCGGTGCCGAGGTCCAGCCATGTCACATCGGGCAACGCTGACTTCAGCGCTTCCTTGAGGGCAAAGCCCCCGTGATCACAGGCAATCGCGACCAAGCGCGTGGTTTCGTCGTTGTCGGCCATTTGCTGTCCCGGGGATTGGAGCGGGCGAAGGGAATCGAACCCTCGTATGCAGCTTGGGAAGCTGCCGTTCTACCATTGAACTACGCCCGCCCTATGCGCGTGTCCTGCGCCCACCCTGATTAGCCGAGACGGTGTCCGGCGCCAAGCGGTTTGGCGCGTCAGGCCGGACCGATGTTAACGTCCTGGCAAGATTCCAGGTGCGCCGAATTGTGGCAGTGTTATGATTGCTCTGTCGGGGGAGAAACGTGCACTGAGTGGGGCGTGTGCATGGTGGGGCGTGCCTACACGATATTCGACACGACGATCGGGCGCTGCGGCATCATCTGGAGCAGCACCGGCGTGGTCGCCGTGCAATTGCCCGAGGCGCGGGAGATCGACACTCGCCGACGGATTTTCCAGGTCCATCCCGAAGCGCGTGAGCAGGCGGTGCCTGTCAACACCGAGCTCGCCATTGAGGGCATCGTGGGCCTGCTGCAGGGCAGCGACCCCGATTTTTCCGAGGTCAGCCTCGATGCCGGCGACGTGCCGGCTTTCAACCGGCGAGTCTACGAATACACCTGCACCATCCCGCGGGGGGAGACGCGCACCTATCACGAGATCGCCAAGGCGCTGGGCGCCTCCGGCGCCGCGCATTCGGTGGCGCAAGCGATCGCCAAGAATCCCTACATGATCATCGTGCCTTGCCACCGGGTGCTGGAAGCGGGCGGCTATGCCGACCGGATCTCGCCATACGGCGGGGTGATCTCCAAACGACGGCTGCTGGCGCTGGAAGGCGCCCACCCGATCGCCAGCAAGACGCTGTTCGAGGTGTTGCTGCCCGTTGCCCCGCCGCGGTCCGCCTCCTAAATACTCGGAATGGATGCGACCACGCTGCTGACGACACAGACGATGACGGTCTCCGAGTTTCGCTGCGACGCGGGGCCGGGCGACACGCCGTTTGCCGAGTGCCGCACCGGCCATTCCATCGCCTATGTCCGCTCAGGCAGCTTTGGCTGCCATTGCCGCGCCGGCTTCTTCGAGCTGGTGGCGGGTTCGCTGCTGGTCGGCGCGCCCGGCGAGGAATACACCTGCACGCATGAGCATGTGTCGGGCGACGTCTGCCTCGGCTTCTTCTTCAGCGAGACTCTGGTCGATGCCCTCGGCGGGCGGCGTGAGACCTGGCAGGTTGGGGCGACACCGCCGCTGCCCGAGCTGATGGTGCTGGGCGAGCTTGCCCAGACGGCGGCAGATGGCAACAGCGATTTGGGCCTTGACGAGGTCGGCCAGATTTTTGCGAGCCGCTTTGTTGACGTGGTGTCGGGCAAGCGGCGAAAGCCGGCGACGCCGACGGCGCGCGATCGCCGCCGTGCGGTCGAGGCCGCGTTGTGGATCGACGACAATTCGCACGCGGAGATCGATCTCGAACAGGCTGCACGCCTGGCAGATTTGAGCCCGTTCCATTTCCTGCGGCTGTTCTCCAACGTGCTCGGCGTCACTCCGCATCAATATCTGGTGCGCTCGCGGCTGCGGCACGCGGCACGCCTGCTCACCGACGACGACATCGCGGTCACCGACATCGCCTATGACGTCGGCTTCGGCGACCTCTCCAACTTCGTCCGCACCTTCCATCGCGCCGCCGGCTTGTCGCCGACCAAGTTCCGGCAGGCCTCGAAGGGCAAGCGCAAGATTCTCCAAGAACGGCTGGCGCTCAACTGACTAGGGTCCTCTCCGGCGCGCGCCACGAGCGGCGCGCTTTGCAATGGAGACGACCATGTATGACCATATCGGATTGCGCGTTGCCGACCTCGACGCCGCCACGCGCTTCTACACCGCGGCGCTGGCGCCGCTCGGTTACGTGCTGTGCTCGAGCGGCGACGGCTATGCCGGCTTCGGGCCGAAGGGCGAGCCGGCGCTCTGGCTGCATCTGAACAAGGGCCGTAAGGCCGACGGCGCACACATCGCGTTTCGCGCCAAGAACCATGATGCCGTGAAGGCGTTTCACCGCGAGGGCCTGAAGAGCGGCGGCCATGACAATGGCGGCGCCGGCCCGCGCAAGGATTACAGTCCGACTTACTACGCGGCGTTCTTGATCGATCCCGACGGCAACAATGTCGAGGCGGTTTGCACGTGAGCTCTCTCCTCCGTCATTGCGAGGAGCCCATGCGACGAAGCAATCCAGGCTGTTTCCACGGAGACATTTCTGGATTGCTTCGCTGCGCTCGCAATGACGGAGGACTTGGCGACCAGTTACCGAAATCAAGGATACTTTCATGGCCTCCATCCACAACGACGTCTCCCTCCCCGCCCCGGCCCGCGACGTCTGGGACGCAGTGCGCGATTTTGGCGCGCTGCCTCAGCGGCTGGTGCCGGGCTTCGTCACGGCATGCCGGCTCGACGGCGATGCGCGTATCGTCACCTTCGCCAATGGCTCTGACGCCCGCGAGGTGCTAGTCGATTGCGATGATATCAGGCAGCGGCTGGTTTACGCCATCAACAACGAGCGGCTGAAGCACTACAGCGCCTCGGTACAGGTGATCGCCGAGGGCGAGACGAAATGCCGCCTGGTCTGGACCATCGACATGCTGCCGAACGAGCTTGCGACTTACGTGCAGGAGCAGACCAAGGCGGCTGTCGCCGCCATGCACAAAGCATTTCCTGCGTGATCTTTCTCACAGAGCCCGCGCCTCATCGGCCGTAACCATGGCCGCGTGCGTCCTGACGGCCTCGCTCTCCCGGCGGCGCCACGCACGCGAGGAGCATGCCATGAGAGGTGCGGACAAGGTGATCTGCCAGGCAGCTGCCGTGTTGCTGCTGCTTTCGATTTCGAGCGCGCCGGCGAAGGCGCAATTCCTCGGCGGCGGAGGTGCCGGAGGGCAGGACATGATGACCCAGATGGCGCCGATGCTGGAGATGATGAAGGCGAAGATGGGCAAGCGCCGCTTCGCCATGCTGATGCAGACCATGGGCCCGATGATGAGCCGCATGATGGAGAACGGTGGCGGCGGGTTCGGCGGCATGATGGGCGGCGGCATGGGCGGCCTCGCCGGCGGCAATCTCGGCGGCGGGTTCGGCGCACCCAATTACGGCGCCGGTTATGCGCCGATGGGCGGAGGCACAGTCCCGATGGGAATGGGCGGCATGGGCGGCGGCGATATCATGGGCATGCTCGGCGGCGCCGGCGGCGGCGACATGATGGCGATGATCCCGCAGATCATGCGGCTCGCCAATCTCGGCGGTGGCGGCCATCGCCGCCACAAGCATCGCTAGTCGGCGGCCGAGAGCGCCGGACGGACCGACGGTTTCGCTTGGCGCGGCCCCCAGCGCGTCAGCACCACGCTGGAGCATGAGAGCACGCCGAGCACGACCATCGAGCTCGCGGCGAGCCAGAAGAAGCTTTGTGCGGTGGCGTCGTGCGTCGACAACCACCAGCCGCAGGCAGAGATGTAGATCAGCCGCGCCGTCTGCGCCAGCACCGGGCCGATCACCTTGGCTGCACCTTGCGAGGAGAAGTACATCGTCGAGGCGAGGCCGATGAAGGCGTAGAACGGCGCCACCGTCGACAGATATTGATGGCTGGTCGCGCGCACCGTGGCACTATCCGTGAAGATATTGACCCAGAGATCGGGGAACATCGCGACGAGGCAGGCCGGCGTGCCTACGGCAACGAAAGCGCTGGCGCCTGCGGTCCAGGCGATGCGCCGCGCGCGGGCGATCCGGCCGGCGCCGACCGCCATGCCGATCATCGGTACCGAAGCGATGCCGAACGAGAACGCGATCGAGGTCAGTAGGAATTCGAGCCGCGCGCCGATGCCATAACCGGCAAGGATCGCGGTGCCGAACTTGGCCAGCATGTGGGTGAAGATCGAGATCGTCAGCACCGATTGCAGCGGCGAGAAGCAGGCGATGGCACCGACCTTCAGGATGTCGAAGAACATCACCCATTGGATGTGCAGGCCGCGGAGTTTTGGAACGACGCGGGCGCGGCCGGAAAAGAGATACCAGCCCATCACGCAGATGTTCATGGAATAGGCGATCAGCGCGCCGGCGGCGACGCCGCGCATGCCGAGTTGCGGAAATGGCCCGAGCCCGAGGCCCAGCGTGCCGCCGAGCACGATCTGCCAGACGGCCGAGTTGAGGATGAGAAGCGACGGCAGCCGCATATTGCCGGTGCCGCGCAGCACGCCCGCCATGGTATTGAGCGTCCAGGGCAGCACGGCACCGCCGAAGAACACCTGGGTATAGGCGATCGCATGCGTCAGCACAGTGCCGCGGCCGCCGAGCATCTCGAGCACCTTGGGTCCGAAGATCAGCATGCCGAGCATAAAAACAAGGCCGAAGGTGATGCCGATCAGCAGTGCGTGCGCGGCGAGCGTCCCGGCGCGTTCGCGGTCGCCGGCGCCGAGCGCACGTGCGATGGCGGAGGCGACCGCACCGCCCATGGCACCGCCCGACATTGTCATGGTCAGGATCACTGTCGGAAATACCAGCGCCATCGCGGCCAGCGCTTCCACCCCGAGACGACCGATATAGGAGGTCTCCGCGATCACCACGCAGGTGCCCGCCGAGAGCGCAACCACGTTCGGCCAGGCGAGCCCCAGCAGCGTGCGCAGGATTGGCCCGTCGGTCAGCGCGCTCCGTACGGGGCGCGCGGGCGGCGGTAGCGGACGTTCCTGCTCATCGACCGGGATCTCGGCGACCTCAGTCATTTCCTCTCCCGGACAAATGCGCCATTTGCGGCGTGGCAATGCTTAGGTGCATCAATCAATTTGCTCGCGCGTAAGGCGCGACGAGCACTTGTTAGCACGCTGGTTACCGATTCCTCCTGCGTTAGGTGCAGGCGTGCCCTGCGGCAGCGCATTTCAGCCGGTGGAATTAACCGACCGTCCAAGCCAGCGGCGCGCGGCGGCCTGTCGTTGGGCGAAGGTGTACGTCGATGTGCCGGCCGCATCCGGCGGCGAGTCCCTCGAACATTCCCTCCAGCAACTTGGTGCACGCGCCGTGATAATCGGCGACGTCGTCCATCAGCTTCCAGCTCTGCTGACGGATTTCGAACGTGCCTTCGGATTGCGTGGTCTCGGCCGCGTCATCCTGCGCGGCGAACAGTGCGCCGAGGAAGGACGCGAACTCGCTCGCGCCGCCGCTGCGCATCGCCAGCGGCTCCGCGATCTCATCGAAGAACTGCATGCCGATCAGCTTGCCCGTGATGTGCAGGAGATAGCCGGCATCTTCCGGGCCGAACAGCTGCACCATCACCGGCGCGGCCGTACGGACATATTCCATGGCATAGTTGCGATAGGCCTTTTCCAGCCGCGGCTTCGGCCAACTCGCGACAGGCAGCGCCGGCGCGGCCTTGGCGTCGAACAGCGGCGCTTCGAGATGCCGCGCGTAGACCAGGCGCTGGTCCGGTTCGAGCGGATGGTCGTACTGGTGATAATAACCCTCGAGGCCGTCCTGGCCGTCGACGCTCTGCTTGGTACAGACGAAGCCGAGCCTGAGATCACCGAGCACGACGCCGTTGTTGGCGTGCCAGCCGCGCAGCATCGCGCGGCTAACCTCGCCGGGTACGCCGCAGATCGCCGGGCCCTTCCAGATCCAGCGCGGCGGCGGATAGCGGATCCAGGCTTTGGTGTCGCTCTCGTACATGTATTCGACGTGCACGCCGCCGATCCAGTTGGAGAGATAATGATATTGCGCCGCCGCCACCGCCGGCGGCAGGTGATCGATCCCGAGCTTCCTAAGCCCCGGCAGAAAGCGCTCCTGCTGCTGGCGGCGGAACACGCGGAAGACGAATTCGGCGGCATCGGCCGTGCCGCGCCGGGTGACCACGGTGAGGATCAGACCGGTGAAGTAAGCATGGTAGAGATCGGCCACCGCGCGCCAGCGTTTCCATTGCGCTTCCTGCGCTGTATCTGCTGCGGTCATGTTCACTCCCGATCGTTGTTTTGATCGAGTGTGTCACTGTGCCGGATGACAGGCAACATGATGCGCGCAAGAGGCCCTGCACGACATCAGGTCAATTCCGCATCACGAAGTTTGCGATGCCTTAGCCGCCCGCTCCCGCTCGACGCGCTCGGTGACGTCGCGCGCCATTGCGACCGATCCTTGCACGTTGCCGCCGGCGTCACGCACCAATGCGAAAGTCATTTCGATATAGAGCTTGCGTTCGCTCTTGTGCAGCGCGCGAGTCAGCGTCGGCCGGCCCGCAAGCTTCATCGCGCCGCTCGCAAGCGCGGCTTCAAAACCTTTCCAGTGCGCAGCGCGTAAATGTTCGGGAATGATCAGATCGAGATTCTGGCCGAGCGCGTCTTCTGCGGTGAAGCCGAACAGCGCGGTGGATGCATGATTCCAGCGCGTGATGGTGCCGGAGCGATCGGCATAGATCACCGCGTCGGCGGCGTCGTTGAGGATATTTGCGTCGAGTTGGGATGGATCGGTCATGGCGAGATCTCGTTGGATTTTGCACATCCTGGCACACATTCGATGTCATCGCCCGACCTGAACACCTGATCGGGCGATCCAGTACTCCGAGACAGCGGTGATCAAATCGACAGGCCGCGGCGTACTGGATTCCCCGCTTGCCGCCTACGCTAAAGCTTCGGCGCTCCTGGACCTCAACCTCGGCGAAGCCTTAGCGTAGCCGGTTCGCAGGGAATGACAGCGGAGGACGAAGATACAGCTACACCCGGAAATGCTTGCTCAGCTTCAGGCCCTGCGCCTGATAGTTGGAGCCGATGCGCTGGCCGTACATCGCGTCGGGGCGAGCCAGCATCTTCTCGTAGACCAGGCGGCCGACGATCTGGCCGTGCTCGAGAATGAACGGCACTTCGCGCGAGCGCACTTCCAGCACGGCGCGCGCGCCTTGCCCGCCGGCGCCGGCATAGCCGAATCCGGGATCGAAGAAGCCGGCATAGTGCACGCGGAATTCGCCGACGAGCGGATCGAACGGCACCATCTCCGCGGCGTAGTCGGGCGGGACCTGCACGGCCTCTTTCGACGCGAGGATATAAAACTCGCCGGGATCCAGGATCAGGCTGCCATCAGGACGGGCCGAGATCGGCTCCCAAAAATCTTCCACCGCATAGCCGGAGCGGCGATCGACATCGACGACGCCGGTGTGGCGCTTGGCGCGATAGCCGACGAAGCCACTGCCCTTCTCGCCCGAGAGATCGACCGAGACGGCAACGCCGCCGGTGAGATCGGCATCGTCGATGTCGACGAGGCGCTCGGTGGCATGCAAAGTTTCGAGCGCGTCGGCATTGAGGATGGCATCGCCGGTTCGGAAGCGCACCTGGGACAGGCGCGAGCCTTCGCGCACCAGCACGGGAAACGTCTTCGGGCTGATCTCGGCATAGAGCGGGCCGTGATAGCCGGCGCCGATCATGTCGAAACGACGCGTGCCGTCGGCGATCACGCGAGTGAAGACGTCGAGCCGGCCGGTCGAGCTTTTCGGGTTCGCGGCCGCGACGATCTCCGGCGGCAGCGCGAGGCTCTCCAGCAGCGGCACGATGTAGACGCAGTTGGTCTCGAGCACAGCGCCGTCGGCGAGGCTGAACTCGTGCAGCTTCAACCGGTCGATGCGCTCGGCGACGGTGGCGCCGGGACCGGGCAGGAAGCTCGCGCGCACGCGATAGGCGATGTCGCCGAGGCGCAAATCGAGGCTCGCCGGCTGGATCTGGCTTTCGACGAAATCATAGGCAGGCAGGATGAGGCCCGCTTCCGCCATCGCCGCGATCATGCGGTCGGGCAGGATACCATTGGCGTCGGCGGCAACCGTGAACGTCAACCGGGGGTCCTCATCAGGGGGCACGCACGCCCGGACTTGCGGGAAATACGAGCCTTTTACGGCTATCCGATGGACGCCTTGACGGAAAGGGCATTGCGGAATATGAGCATCACTTATCCCGTGGTGATTTGAGCCGGCCGGCTTGCAGCCACGTTAAATAAGTCGCTAAACAGGCCGGGGACCTCTGTGATCCCGGCCCGTGGAGATATCCAGGCCGGTTTTTTTGTGACCGTTTTCGACAAGACGGTCATATCGGAGGGTTCAATGTCGAAGTCGCCTGCCAGTTACCGCCCCGAAACCCGCCTGGTCCATTCCGGCACCCTGCGCTCGCAATATGGCGAGACGTCGGAGTCGCTGTTTTTGACCCAGGGCTATGTCTACAACAGCGCCGAGGAGTGCGAGGCGCGGTTCAAGGGCGAAGATCCCGGCTTCATCTATTCGCGCTATTCGAACCCGACGATCGCGATGTTCGAGCGCCGCATGATCGAGCTCGAAGGCGCTGAAGCGGCGCGCTCGGCGGCGACAGGCATGGCCGCGGTGACGACGGCGATCCTCGCGCCGCTCAAGGCCGGCGATCATGTCGTGGCATCGCGCGCGCTGTTCGGCTCGTGTCTCTACGTCATTCAGGATCTGTTGCCGCGCTACGGCATCGAGACCACGCTGGTCGACGGCGCCAATCTCGACCAGTGGCAGCGCGCGGTGAAGCCGAACACCAAGACGTTCTTCCTGGAGAGCCCTACCAATCCGACGCTCGACGTGCTCGACATTCCCTCGATTGCCGAGATCGCTCACAAGGGCGGCGCGCGGCTCGTCGTCGACAACGTGTTCGCGACGCCGATCTGGCAGAGCCCGCTCGCGCTCGGCGCCGACGTCGTCGTCTATTCCGCGACCAAGCACATCGACGGCCAGGGCCGGTGTCTGGGCGGCATCATCCTGTCCTCGGAAGCCTTCATCGCCGAGCACATCCACAATTTCATGCGCCAGACTGGCCCGTCGATCTCGCCGTTCAACGCCTGGGTTCTGCTCAAGGGCCTGGAGACACTCGCCGTGCGCGTGCGCGCACAGACCGAGACCGCGGCGCGCGTGGCCGACGTGCTGGCAAGCCATCCGAAGATTTCGCGGCTGGTCTATCCCGGCCGCGAGGATCATCCGCAGGCGGCGCTGGTGAAGAAGCAGATGCGCGGCGGCTCGACGCTGGTGGGCTTCGAGGTCAAGGGCGGCAAGGCGGCAGCGTTCCGCGTGCTCAACGAGCTGAAGCTCGCAAAGATCTCGAACAATCTCGGCGACGCCAAGAGCCTCGTCACGCATCCGGCGACGACGACGCATCAACGGCTGAAGCCCGAGGATCGCGCCGCGCTCGGCATCAGCGAGGGATTCATCCGCTTCTCGGCCGGGCTCGAGCATGCGGACGATCTGATCGAGGATCTGACTGCGGCGCTGGAGAAGGCGTGAGGTGAGCGCGGAATCGTAGGGTGGGTTAGCCCTGCAGATGCGCGAAGCGCATCTGCTCGGCTTAACCCACCACTTCTGTCGCCGCGGAAACTAAAGAGGTGGGTTACGGCTTCGCCTAACCCACCCTACGGCACCGTCGCCTACATCGGCCGATAGGTCCGCACGTCCGCGGGCACGTTCACGCCGAGCTTGAGCTGGCCGACCGAGTGGATGATGTCGTCGCCGAGCAGCTGGGCGAAGCAGGCATAGCCCCAATCGTTCATGTGCAGGCCATCGGCGATCACAAAACTCTCGACCGGAAGGGCCTGCTTCTCGTGCCAGTCGCGCATCACCTCGAAGCGCGGGAAGATGCCGACGTGACGAAGCTCGGCGACCTTGCCGAGCAGCTTCACCATCTTGCCTGCGCTTTCGGGACGCTCGGTGACGCGCGGCGAATATTGCGGATCGACCAGCACGACGTCGGCATCGCCGGCCGCCTGGATGCGGGTGATACCGTCCTCGACCATTTTGGCGGTGTCGCCGGGATCGAGATTGCGCAGCACGGCGTTGGTGCCGACCTGCCAGATCACGAGATCCGGATGCACATCGATCACCTCCTTCTGGAGGCGCTTCATCATCTCGGGCGCATCCTCGCCACCGACGCCGGCATTGATGACGGTGATGTTAGCGGTCGGATATTGCCGGCGCAGCTGCGCGGCGAGGCGGTTCGGATAGTTGAAGTCGGGCGAGCTCGCGCCATAGCCTGCGGTCGAGGACGAGCCGAACGCGACGATCACGACGGGCTGGCCGGCAATGAGCTTGTTCGCGACATGCGGCAGCGAGCCCATCGTCTTCGCGCCGCCCTTTGGCGGCAGGCACGGCACGCGGCTGAAAATATCGCCGGCGGATTTCGCGACCTGCTTCACCTTGTCGATGGCGCGCGAGGTGAGGCCGCGCTGATCGGTGGACTGCGGGGTCGTCGCAGCAACCGTGGTCTGGGACGGCGATGTGGGTGCGGGATTAGCAGCCTGCTGCGGCGCTGGAGTCGCCAGGGCGGCCTGAGCTTGAGCGGGTGCCTGCAGCACAGGCGTCAGCATCAGCAGCATTGCCGCTGCAGGCGCCGCCAAGCATGTCGACAGGCCAAAAGGGCGGAGAGAACTCATTAACGCTAGACCTCAATTTTGCTGCTGGGCCGAGCCCAGATGGGCCGCGTCGAGCACAAACTGCGCCAACGCCCGGCCAATGCAATCATGGACCTGCTTCGCCAGCTCAGGGCCGCGAGAGGGACTGAATAGGTCGAACTGACCCTGATCATTCCACTGCCGCATGATCGCGAAACGATCGAACAGCGGGACATCATGCTCCTGCGCCACAACCCGCATATTGTCGAGATAGGGCGGCGCCGAGATCATGGATTCGGTACGTGGGCTGTACTGCAAATTCATCAAGACGACGTCAGCCCCTGCATTTTGCAGCGCAGCGACCCCATCGGTCACGGCGCCGCGGAAATCATCGGGATCGATCGATCGGATAGCATCCACGGTCCCGGTCTGCCAGATGACCAAAGTAGGTGATTTTGCTTCCATCAGCTTAACGAAGGTTCCGGCGGCCTCCTCCGCCGTCTTCTTGCTCTGTATTTCTACGGATACGTGGACCGTCTCCGAAGGCGGCAGCTTCTCCTTCAAGATGGCTTGCATGCGCGCCGGGTAGGAGCTGTCCTCCGAAAACGGAATGGTGGTGGAGCGGCTGCCGACCACCAGAATCTCAAGCGGCTTGCCTGATGTCACGGCGTCGGCGACCTTGTGGAGCTGGCTCTCGGTGGCGAGCAGATAAGGCGGCAATTCGCAGGCAGCAGGGACCGCGGGCGCAGCATCGTCCGCGCGCGCCGAAGGCGCGGCAAGGTATCCGCACAGCAGGATCAGGCTCAGGAGAACCTTCGCCTTCATCAGCCCCCTCCCGCCAGATCGGCGTTGCCGACGGCGTTTTTGGTTTTTACACCGCTCTTGTCAGCTACGCGCTTGTACCACGAAATCACCCAGGCCATCGCCCACATGATCAGAATTCCGGAGAGGCTAATCAGCGCATGCATGGCAGGGCCGCTCGCGACCTCGGCCAGGATGAAATGGCCGGCAAAGGCCAGGAAGACGCCGAGACAGAATATCTCCAGCGAATGCTGGCCGCACACGATCAGCGGCCGTAACCACGGCGATTTCAGACCCGGCCATTCCCGCGGCAGAAAACGCACGGTGAGCGCGGCCAGCGCCAGGAAATGCGTGAAGCGCAGCACGTCGAGGTCAGTCTTGTCGATCGGATACATCCACTGCTCGATCAGCTTCGGCATGAAGTGCGAGAGCTGCGGGACATACCAGGTCAGCGTCACATAGAACGCCGCGGCGAGATAGGCGATCGAAATCCACATCGTCACGGGCGACGCCAGGATGCGCGACATGCGTCGCGCGCCTCCAAGCGCGCACCAGGCGCCGAACACGAACAGCAACTGCCAGGCAAAAGGATTGAAGGCCCAGAAGCCGTTCGGATAGGCGGAGAAGTAGAGGTCGAACTCCCAGGTCGCGGCGTAAAGCAGCGCCGAGAGCGCGAGCGTGACATCGGGCCGCCACTTCATCGACCACAGGATCAGCGGCAGCGCGAGCATCAGGACGATATAGAGCGGCAGCACGTCCATGTTGACGGGACGGAAGCGCAGCAGCAGCGCCTGCACGATGGTGACGTCGGGCTGCTTGAGAAAATCCATGATGCCCATCTCTTCGGTGTAGAGCGGGTTCTCGAAGCTGGTCGCGACGTAGGAGATTTCGGCGAGGAAGATCGTGAACAGGAAGACGTGGGCGACATAGATCTGCCAGACCCGGCGCAGAACCCGCGCGGTGGCGATGACGAAACCGTTCTCCAGCATCGCGCGGCCGTAGACGAAGGCTGCGGTGTAGCCGGAAATGAAGATGAAGATCTCGGTGGCGTCGCTGAAGCCGTAATTGCGGATCGTGAACCAGGTCAGGAGATTCGGCGGCAGATGGTCGATGAAGATCAGCCACAGCGCGAGGCCGCGGAACAGATCGAGCCTGAGCTCGCGCTCGCCGATGGCCGGCAGCGTGATGGCCGGCGCAGCAATGCGCGGCTTGGCGTCGACAGATTTGACCTCCGCAGGCTTGGCGCCAGCGGTTCCCGCGATCGTCGATCCCGTCACTTGATCGGCAATGGTCATTGGGGGCCAAAAACCCTTCCGCAAATCGCGACGTTTCAGGAGTGTACCGGTCCAGGCGCCGCCTCGCAAAGCGGCCGGATCACAATTCGGGTCTACTTCCTCGTGAATTCGGGCGGGACGATGTCGCCAGGACGGCCTGCGGCGTTTGGTTCCTGGAGGGGTTTTCGTTATGATGGCAACCATGTACCGCGCCGTGACCCGCCAGATCGAAGTGACCGTCGAGCCGAACTTTGTTCCGGAACAGTCCTCGGCCGACCGATCGCGGTATTTCTGGTCCTACACCATTGTGATCACCAATTCGGGCGACGAGACCGTGCAGCTCAAGACGCGGCACTGGATCATCACCGATGCCTCGGGCCGGCAGCAGGAGGTCAGGGGCGAAGGTGTCGTCGGCGAGCAGCCGACCCTCGCCCCCGGCGAGCGCTTCGAATACACCTCGGGCGTGCCGCTCTCCACCGCCTCCGGCTTCATGACCGGTCGCTATTTGATGGTCAGCGAAAGCGGCGAGCGCTTCGAGATCGACGTGCCGACGTTCTCGCTGGACAGCCCCGACAACAAGCGGGTGTTGAATTAGGGGCGGATGACGGTGCCGGAGGGTGGGCAAAGGCGCGCACGCTTCCGCCTTCGCTCGTCGAGCTACGGCGGACAAGTCGCTTTGCCCACCCTACGACTTCCCGCTTGTGGCGGGCAGCTCCCGTGCCTACGCGTCCTCGACGCCCGCTTCGTCCGGCGTGAACTCATACACCGAGCTGCAGAACTCGCAGGTCACGACGACCTTGTCGTCCTTGACCATCGCGGAGCGGTCGTCGGGCGAAAAACTCTTCAGCATCGACGCGACTGCGTTGCGCGAGCAGGAGCATTGCGCGCTCAGGACCAGCGGATTGAACACGCGCACGCCGCGCTCGTGGAAGAGACGATAGAGCAGCCGTTCGCCGGAGAGATCGGGATCGATCAGCTCGACATCCTCGACCGTCTCGATCAGCGAGCGCGCCTCAACCCAGGCGTCGTCTTCGGCGACGCTGTGAACCTCAAGGCCCTCGGGCGCATCGCCGGGATGCAGATCGGCCTGCCGCGCGCGCTCCGGCGCCTTCGGCAGGAACTGCATCAGCATGCCGCCAGCGCGCCAGCGGTGCTTGCCGCCGTCGCTCGAGCGCCATTCCTCGCCGACAGCAAGGCGCACGCGCGTCGGGATCTGCTCGGAGCGCAGGAAATATTCGTGGGCGGCGTCTTCCAGGCTGCCGCCGTCGAGCGCAACCAGGCCCTGGTAACGGCTCATGTCCGGCCCCTGGTCGATGGTCATGGCGAGATGACCGCGGCCGAGCAGCGTGCCGGAGTCCCTGGCATCACCGAGGCGTTCGGCATCGAAGCGCGCATAGGCGCGCAAGCGATCGGGCGCCTGATAGTCGACCACCAGGAACGACACCGGCCCGTCAGTCTGGGCCTGCAGGATGAAGCGGCCCTCGAATTTCAGCGCCGAGCCGAGCAGCGTCGTCAGCACGATGGCTTCGCCGAGCAACTTGCCGACCGGTGCGGGATAATCGTGCTTGGTCAGGATCTCGTCGAGTGCGGGGCCAAGCCGCACCAGACGGCCGCGCACATCGAGCGCATCGACCTCGTAAGGCAGCACGGCGTCATCGACGGGAACTGCGGAAGGCGCGCGAACCGGGCCTTCGGGCCTGGTTTTCATGTCAGGGGATTGGGAAACCATGGCGCTTTATCTGGGGTCGAGGGCAGGAAATGGAAGGGGGTGTGAGCAGCGGCACTCTCAAACTCGGTGTCGTCCCGGACAAGCGCAAGCGTAGAGCCGGGACGACAGCGGTGTTTGTGGCCGGCGCGACGCCAACCACCCGCTACTTCACCGCGTCGAAGCACCAGGCCAAAATACCCTTCTGCGCGTGCAGGCGATTTTCGGCCTCGTCGAACACGACCGATTGCGGACCGTCGATCACCTCGTCGGTGACCTCCTCGCCGCGATGGGCGGGCAAGCAGTGCATGAACAGCGCATCGGGCTTGGCCAGCGACATCAGCTTGGAATTGACCTGGTACGGCTTGAGCACGTTGTGACGGTGCTCGCCTTCCTTGTCGCCCATCGACACCCAGGTGTCGGTGACGACGCAATCGGCGCCCTTCACCGCGGCCTCGGGATCGGTGCCGAGCACGATCGGCGCATTGGTCGCCTTGATCCAGTCGCGCATCACCTTCTTCGGGGCAAGCTCCGGCGGCGTTGCGACATTGAGCTTGAACTTGAAGCGCTCGGCGGCATGCGCCCAGGACGCCAGCACGTTGTTGTCGTCCCCGGTCCAGGCCACGGTCCGGCCTTCGATCGGGCCGCGGTGCTCCTCATAGGTCATGAGGTCGGCCATCACCTGGCAGGGATGCGAGCGCCGCGTCAGGCCGTTGATCACGGGTACGGTCGCGTAGGCCGCGAGCTCCAGCAACGCCTCGTGGTTGAGGATGCGGATCATGATGGCATCGACATAGCGCGACAGCACGCGCGCGGTGTCGGCAATGGTCTCGCCGCGGCCGAGCTGCATCTCGGCACCGGTGAGCATGATGGGCTCGCCACCGAGCTGGCGCATGGCGACGTCGAACGAGACGCGCGTGCGGGTCGAGGGGCGCTCGAAGATCATCGCCAGCGTCTTGCCCTCGAGCGGACGCACCGGCTGATGCGCCTTCTGCTTCGCCTTCATGGCGGAGGAGGCCGCGAGCATGCTCTTGAGCTCCGACAGCGGCAGCTCATTGATATCGAGGAAGTGCTTGGGTGCCTTGCTCATCAGCTTGCCGCCCGCTTGTTGCCCGACAGCGCCGTGCAGGCGCGTTCGAGCCTGATGATGCTGTCCTCGATCTCGGCTTCGGTGACGATCAAGGGCGGCAGGAAGCGCACGACATTATCGCCGGCGCCGACGGTGAGCAGCTTCTCGTTGCGCAGCGCAGCGACCAGATCACCTGATGGCACCACGGCCTTGATGCCGATCAAGAGCCCCTCGCCGCGAATTTCGCTGACGATATCGGGGTGACGGTCGATCACGGAGGCGAGCTTCTGCTTGAGCAGCAGCGACATCTTCTGCACGTGGTCGAAGAAGCCGGGCTTGAGCATGACGTCGAGCACGGCGTTCGCGGCGGCGATCGCCAGCGGATTGCCGCCGAAGGTCGAGCCGTGCGAGCCGGGGCCCATGCCGGCGGCCGCATCCGCGGTCGCCAGGATCGCACCGATCGGGAAGCCGCCGCCGAGCGCTTTCGCCAGCGACATCACATCAGGCGTGACGCCGGTGCGGCGATGGGCAAAGAGCTCGCCAGTGCGGCCCATGCCGGTCTGCACCTCGTCGAACGCAAGCAGCAGGCCTTTCTCGTCGCAGAGCTGACGCAACGCCTTGAGGAAGGTGGGGGTCGCCGGACGTACGCCGCCCTCACCCTGGATCGGCTCGATCAGGATGCCGGCGGTGTGCGGGCCGATCGCCTTCTTCACGGCCTCGATGTCGCCATGCGGGATCTGGTCGAAGCCGTCCATCGGCGGACCGAAGCCTTCGAGATATTTTGCCGAGCCGGTCGCGGCCAGCGTCGCCAGCGTGCGACCGTGGAAGGCGCCTTCGAAGGTGATGATGCGGTAACGCTCGGGATGGCCCTTGGAGAAGTGATGATGGCGGACCAGCTTGATCACGCCCTCCAGCGCCTCGGCGCCGGAATTGCAGAAGAACACGAAGTCCGCAAAGCTCTCGTTGCAGAGGCGCGCAGCGAGCTTCTCACCGTCAGGACTCTGGAACAGGTTCGACATGTGCCAGAGCCTCGTCGCCTGCTCCTGCAGCGCCTTGACCAGCGCGGGATGGGCATGGCCGAGCGCATTCACGGCAACGCCCGAGGTGAAATCGAGATAGCGGTCGCCATTGGTTGCGATCAACCAGACGCCTTCACCGCGCTCGAAACCGATGTCGGCCCTGGCGAAAACGGGGAGCAAATGCGGCGCTGCGCTGTTGGTCATGACGGTCTCTTTGGTGGTCACTCAGGGTGTTTCGGACGGCCTGAACGCGCCTTGCGCAGCGCGTCATTTAGCCCGGAAAACGAAACGTGCCGCCTTTTAAGGGCGGCACGCGCAACTATCTTATGCTTGGCACCACGGGTGTCAATGCCGCCCGGAAAGCCCCAGGAAACGCTGATTCCGTAGTCTTGCGGTGCTAAATTTACGGGATTTTCGCCACGGAACATGTGGAAGCGAGTCGGCGGACTCTTGCGCGTGAGTCACGCCATATTGTAGCGTTTGGCTTGTCAGATACGACATCTCGTGCAGCGGTTCTGATCCCTTAAGTCCTCATGTACCGGCGTAAACGTTCGGGCGCATCTGGTGCGCCCGGCGAGCCTTAAGGGATTCTGGCGGCACGGGTTTTTCGAAGCTTAGGCATTCGTCGTGAGGCCCCAGGATGGCTGGCGCCGGCGAAGGAAAGGGTGCAATGACGGTTTTGACCTGGTCAGATGATCGCGTCGAGCAGCTGAAAAAGCTCTGGGAGGCCGGACTTTCGGCCAGCCAGATCGCCGCTGAGCTTGGTAACGTGACCCGCAACGCCGTGATCGGCAAGGTGCACAGGCTCGGCCTGTCCGGCCGCGCCAAGAGCCCCTCGTCAGCAGCTCCCCGGCCGCGCAAGGCGCGTCCAGCGCAGCACATGATGCGGGTGAGCCGCCCCATCGCACGCGGCAACACCGCGCTGGCGCAGGCCTTCGAGGTCGAGGTCGAGGCCGAGCCTGTTACCTACGACAACGTGGTGCCGATGAGCCAGCGGCTCTCGCTGCTCGAATTGAACGAAGCCACCTGCCACTGGCCGGTCGGCGATCCCTCGAGCCCGGATTTCTTCTTCTGCGGCGGCAAGGCGCTCTCCGGCCTGCCCTACTGCGCCCAGCACTCGCGGGTGGCCTATCAACCGGCGGCCGATCGCCGTCGTGCGCCGGCCAAGCCGAGCACGCGCTGAGCCCA
>NZ_LBJX01000003.1:690-91042 GCF_028128895.1 Bradyrhizobium sp. CCBAU 11434 | reverse complement strand
CTGTCGCGCACCTCATAAGACTGTCGGATGGTCACCGGAATCATTGGACTTTTCCGGTCGGCGCACCTCATAAGTGCGTCACGTGCACCTCATAAATTTGTCTTTTGGGGTGTTTTGCACCTCATAAGATTGTCTTTTGAATTCGGAAAATCGTTAGCAAAAGTGCGGGCCTTTTAGACGGCACGTAGTGCGTTAGAAATTCATCGACGATGGAATTGGCCGAAATTGCCAATTGCTTCCCCACGGGCTTCCTGGGCCCGTTAAGTGGCATCGACACAAATGAAGGCTGACGAAGTGGGAGGATTCCGCAAGAATTGGCTTGTTGGAACGTAAATCGTGTGGTCTCGGAAGCCTTTCGGCTAAGGAAACGAGGATCGGGCATCCGCCGCGGGTACGATCGGCTCGGTCGCTTCGTCGAAAAGCGCGAAGCTCTAGGGAAGCTTCATGGCAGTGGGCGCCGCGCCTCCTACTTCACCCGGGTCCATTTGCGGTCGATGGCGCGGGCCATCTCGGGCTCCAATCTCTGCACACTGCCGGGTTTGACCTTGCGCTGATAGTCGGCCGCCCGAAGTACCCGTTGAAACCGAGACCAGTTCACTTCGTGAGAATCTTTGGTCTCCTCGCTGAGATATATTCTGATCCAGTTCGGCTCGGTCCGCTTGAGCAGCACCGCCCGGCGGCGAGTGATGGTACGGCCTCTGCCGCTCTTAGGGTTGTAGACATGGATTAAGGTGTCGCCGACGCGGCACTCCTTGGCAAATTTACCTTTCTTGCCCCAGCGAATCCAATCGTACTCTTCGGCCTCTGCGCCTAGCCTTTCGTTGATCTCAGTAGTGGCGCGATCGATGTGCTTCTGTTCGTCATCGGTGGGATCGCGCTTCAGGTCGTAGACGCCGACGATCCACGTCGCGTTGCCAAGCCGCCGAACGCGGATCGGCTTCTTCGGCTTCCCCTTCGGCCATCCGTTGCGGACCACCTCGATCTTGCAGAGTGCTGCGATGGCTTGGTCGTCCAAGCGGCTTTTCTTGGTGCACAGTTGTGCGATGAAGGAGGCGACCCCGGACCGGATCGTCGGCTCGTCAGACAGCACGGCCGCCTCGGTAAGTCCTGATTCGGACATGTTCGCCGACCCCACGACGGCGTATTTCCCGATCAGCATGACTTTGGAATGCAGGCCTTCGCGGCTGTAGATGACGACGCCGGCCTTGTGGAGCTTGGCTAGGAGTTTGGCGTCGGTCTGTCCGGACCTGATAGATCGAGGGGAAGCGTCGGTAACGAGCACGTCTCCCATACGCAAACCGATGTGGTCCGCAGTCACGTAGGCGACCGCGAGTTTGCGGCTGCTGGCGGTACGGGCGAGCTTTTTGGCCTCGTGCCAAATTTCGGTCGTCAGGATTCTGTTCACGCGGCCTCGAAGGTCTGAAACGACAAAAGAGCGGTTGCCATGAGCGGGTCAGCGGTCGAATTCCTCGATCAGTGTCCAGCAGTAGGCGTCCACCGTGACGTAGTCGTGCAGCATCTGCTTGTGGAAGACGATGGTGGGCGCGCCGTCGAGCACCGAGTGGGTCATCCACGGACGAAATTTGCCGAGCGTCCGCTGCTCTCCGCGCAGGCGGTCATACTCGGCTTGGTCGCCGGCAAGAGCCGCTGCGATCGCGGCGGCATCGAGGACCTTGTACTGCTCCGCCGACGCCTCTTCGATGACATAGGGCGGGATGTAGAGCGGGATCCGATGTGCGAGCCCGTCGCGGAATGAGATCAGGTTGCCCAACCATTCCTGATTGTCGTCGAGGAACTTTCCGAATTCGGCCCTGAACGATTTGCGGACGTAGGGTTTCCCGAGGCCGACTTCGTGCCGCCCGAGCTCGGCGCCGCTCTTGCCGCGCACGTTCTTCTCCAGCACCCAAACCCAGGCGAGGTTCTCTAGGCATCCGAATGCGTTCATGACGAAGTTCTGGATGCAGGCGGTGGCATCCATTACCGTCGCAGTTTCGGGAACGCTCTCCTGGGCGGGCGGCAGCAACTCGAAGACGGTCTGCACCATATGGACCATCGTCGACAGACGACGGGACAATCCGTGCTGCACGTACTCCCGCGCCCGATCGTTCGTGAGAGCAAGGTCGAAGAAACCGGCCTTCAGCTTTCGCAGCTGCGCCGGCAATTCCGTCAGGCCGTTCGTCAACTCGTCGAGGGCGTCCTGGCTAAAATATCCCACCGGCCCTACGCCCCCACGTCCTCGACTTCCCCGCGATCGCCCAAGAGGGCGATCCGGATGCCGGCGGCCGCGCAGCGGGGCGCCAGCTTGCGCGCCAGCCGCAGCGTCACTGCGTTCTTTGGGACCACCGTCACCTGCCGGCCAGGCGACGGCTTCGACATCAGTCTCCCGACGATCTCGCACAATCCCTTGTCGAGCCGGGACAGACGACCTCGATGGCTCGTCTCGATCGCGCCGCCCTTGCTCTCGGCTTCTATGATTAGGCCCTCGGCGTCCGCCACGACGTCTCCAATGCCCGGCCGGGAGTGGACTATGATCCTGCGGCCTTCGCCGTCCTGGTACGTGCCGCTGAAGGCAGTGCCTCCCTCTTCGACGCGGCTGAAGCCTTGCTTGGCGAGCCATCCGGGAAAATCGAATTGGACGGCGTGCTGCCCGTCCGGATGGATCCGGACCTCCCGGACTGGCTCCGTCTCCAGCAGGTGCATGGCATACGCCAGCATAACCGCGCCTTCGAAGAAATGCCGGTCAGGCTCGCCTGCCGGCGCCCCCGCGGTCGGCGGGCGTTCCACGATCAGATCATCGAAAGGCATCGCCCCTGCCCGCAACTCGGGATAGTGCTCGCAAGCCTACTTCGCCCGATATCTAAAGGCGAGTCCGATCGCGCGGCTGTTCAACGATCGCTTCGCTATAAATAAGCCAGAACCCCAAGCTCCAATTCGGAAAGGCAAAGTGCGGTGACGAGCGGAAAGCGCGGAGCTCGCTTTTAAGCGACACCCTCGCGCCGGCTTGTCACCTTGACCGACCGGAGGCCGCTGACAAGCAGCGAGCGAAATTCGCCTAGCCTGTTTTCAATTTCAGGCCGTGAGACGCCGGGGAAAGAGCATCTAACCAGAGCAGAGATCGGCTTAATGCGCATGAATGTCAGACACCGACGCACCCGCTCGATGCGGCAGTTGCCGAGTTTGGCTAACTCGGTCACGCCGATGTACTTTTTGCGAAATTCGGCAAGCGAGGCCGCCGCGACAAGTTGACCACCTTTCGTCTGCCGGCTGCGCAGAAGACCTCGCGCCAGTAGCGCTTTCACGACGCGATTGGTGGTCGTTAGAACAGCTGCGGCGAGCGTGATCGGCAGGTCCATGCTGCCGACCAAATTCATAACCGCCAGGCGAAGTTCGTTCTCGTCAACGAGGGCGCCTGACACTCCGACTGACCCGGACAGCCTAGCCACAGCTTTGACTCTCCCATCCGCTATGAGCTTTAGGAAGAAGCCGCCGGACATGTTTAGAGATCTGCGGGCTTTCGACGCGCTTATCATTCCATCTGGAATGTCGTGCACCAGAGGTGAATCCCCGCAGATCTTTCTGATGAGATCATCTAATTCGCGCCGGCGGAAGACGAAACTGTTGCGCCACCGCCGATCCTTGAACAACGGGGTGATCAGCCCGGCAAGCAGAAGCTCCTCCGTAACCCGCAAATCGACGCCCAGTTGTTCCATGACGCCGTTTTTATCCATACCCTCCCGCAGGTCCTTGGCGAGCAATCTGAGCGCGTCGCCTTCGAACACGAGCACCCGCCCGGACCGCGCCTCTTTGCGAATCTTGCCCATCTGCACCCCAAACTTGCGCATTGAAGTCTTTGAGATGCCGCACACTCTAGCCGCCTGCTCGAGCGTATAAGTTGCAGGCAGACCACCATCATCGGTAAGACCCGTTGCCACGCTTCCTATGATGTGAAAGTTGGCCCTTGCGTGAGCGATGAGAGCATCGCTTAGGAACTCGGAGAAGCGCCGCCCGCCCCTTAAGTTGAACCAGTGATAGAACCAGCCGTAGGCCGTAGTGAAGCCGGGTTCGATATCCGGCTTTGCTCGCTTAAAGCCGGCCAGAAGCTCATCAAAGAGCGATGTGAACTCGCCCGATGCAATGATTTCGTATCCCCTCGCGCGTACTAGCGCCGGGTCGAGGGCCAACGAAGCGGCGCTTTGCCACTTGGTTGAAAATCCTCCCAGTTTAGCTGCACCGACGCGTTGCATCATATCGACCGCATCGCAATAGCTTAGCCCGTCGAGGCCTGCGCAGGGGGGTGCTTCGATCACACCAAAGCGTTTGAGCAACTGCATCTCCGCGGACAGCACACCCGGATCTGCGGTCTCGCTTTGGGCCGGTAGGTCGCGGCTGCAGCGAGCGCAGTAGAAGATTCTGGTGTCCTTCCAGGTCAGGCGGTCTTCGTTTCCGCAACCGCACCGATCTAGGAGGCGGAGTTTGTGGCGAGGGCAGGTGGTGATCGCGTCTAAGTCCCACCAGAACCGATGATGCCTAGCTTCACTGAGGCAGGCGGGGCAGACCCTTCTATGTTTCCGATTCAATTCTAGAGTGCCGATGGCTACGCCGCGCATAGTCATTGAGACACTGCCACTGTTGTACTTTCGTTCGGTGCGTTGCTCCCTCGGTAGCTCAACGGGAGAATTGAGCGCGAGCAAGTCGATCGGGCACCGGATAGCCTGTGCAAAGGCCGTTAATGCGGACCGCTTCCCAGATCGCAAGCTGGGCACAGCGACGCCAAGGCACTCGGCTACCAAGTCAACCGACGAGTAGCCGTTCAGTTCGACGAGATGTAGAAACAATCCGTGCGCGGGTTCTTCCGTCTCGGGTCGGCGCCATCTCGGCACCCCTGTCGTGATGAATGCCATGCTCAATGCTTCTTTGCGAGGACATTGTCCTTGGAGCGACCGCGGCGGCCGGGCGAGGAATCCTCCTTGGCCTTGTTTTTGGACGTCTGATTGAACTTCTCGAGAAGCTCGGGAACCTCCATCATGAACCAGTTGTCCTTGTCGTCGACGCCGCTGTCGCGATAGGCGGCCTCGAGCACGCGCAGGTTCAGTTTGCTCATGCGCTTCTCGATGGCGAGATCGGTTGCCTGGAACAGGATCTCCATCATCTTTCCGACGTGGCCGCCGCCGGCGCGCCAAAGGCGCAACGCCATGTGGTACTTCGAGATCTCCGATGATGTGTCGAAGGGGAGGATGATCGCCTTCGGATCGCTCCTGTCGTCGAGAAACGCGCAGAAATCGGTGAAGGGTGTTTTCGCGAAGCGGATATCGTCGCCGGCGTTCGTTTGCTCGCCGCGGATTGCGCCATCGCCCGCGACGAAGTCGTCGAGCGAGCATTTTAGGGGCTTGACCTCCACTTGCTTCTGCCTGAGGCGCAGCAACTGGTCGTTCGCGTTTTCGCCTTCGACGAGGTCGAGCATATTCGGCAGGCCGACGCATACGACCTGGACGCGGCACTTCATGATGATCTTGATGACGTCGGCCGCCTGGTAGGAATCGAGCGTTCCTTCGGTGAAGTGCTGCACCTCGTCGAAGATCATCATACCGACCTTCTGCTCCTCGATCTGATGCTTTATCTGATCGAAGGCCTCGCCGAAGTCGAACCGGCTCTTGAGCTTCACGCCCAATGTCATGGCGACGCTGCGCAGGAACGAGTTGAACCGCGGACGCGGCGGCACCACGATGACGACGACATGGCGCAGCCATCCGGCATCTTCGGTCACTTCGTAGATAGGTCTGATCGGCGTGTCGGGGTGGCGCGGTCTGTGCCATTCCGAATCCGGGCGCTTCGCCTTGAATTCTTCGGCGAGGTCGTCGACGAAGGCGGCGACGGCGGTGGACTTGCCAGTGCCGGTATCGCCGAGCACGAACCCGCCGTTCCCTTCGTTCTTGGTTCGCGACTGACGATGGAGCCGCGTGCAGAACGTCTTCACTTTCTGCACGTCGGGGGTCGGGATGACCTTGGATCCCAACCACCGTAGCCGGTCCTTGTGACTCATTTTGGCGAAACTCATGTCTTTCTCCTCTACTCCTCGTCGTCGATGGGGCGGGAGCGCACGGATGCCTTGCCACTGAAGTCGTCTTCGACGAATTCGTCCTCGAAAGCCGGTTGCTCGCTTGTGGTCTTGGGCCGGGGCGGCATCACCGCCTGCGGCTTCGGTTCAGGCTTTGTCGGCCTCTTTCGCGTGGGCCTGGCTGGGGTCGCAGTTTCCGATGCGGACGCCGGCAGTGGCGTGTCAGCCTTGTCCTCCTCGTCGTCGCCGTCCGCGTCCTCGTCGAAATCGAACTCCTCGTGATCGTCGGTCGAACGCGGGGGAAGCGTTTGGCCGCCGGCGGGCGGCTGCGTGGCGTCGCGGTAGGGACCGGTCTGTGAGGGCTCGGCGCGCACCTCGGTCTCACCCACGCGGTGCGGCTTCATCGGGCCATCGTCCTCGGGATCGTGCACGGGCTGGCGCACGGCTTCCCAGGCGCTCAGACCCTGCGAGGTGAATTCGAGGTACCGCTTGTAGGCTTTGCTGTCCTGGTAGCCCGCTCGGATGCCGTCGACGAATTCCTTGATGTCGGCGATCGCCTTCGCCCTGGCCTGCTCACGCTCCATGCCGTGGATCTTCTGGTTTTTCTTGCGGTTGAATTCGATGAAGAACCACTGATCCAGCGAATATTCGCGCGCGTCCGTCGGCTCTTTGAGATGGCCGGTCAGCCACTTCTGGTTCTTCTCGTCCCAGACGTAGGCCTTGGCCAGGTCGCGGGGATCGATGCGCACCGAGACGTCGGCGTCCTGGGGGAGCCGTCCGCGCAGATTGGCGAACGCTTTCGAGTCCCACCGCAGACCGAGATATTTGATGCCGCCTCGCCGCAGGCAGCGGTTCACCACGACGCCCATGAGCGCTTCGAAGTGCTCCTTCGGCGCCTTCCGGACGACATGCTGGGTCGTGGTGCTGCGCGACCAGACTTCGGCGCGAGAAAGCCGCAGGGTCGGGTGGTCGCCCGTGTTGTAGACGTCGATCACCCACCTCGCGATTATGAAGTTCAACTGGTCGATCGTGAGCACGGCGAATTTTTCGGACTTGTAGAATTCCCGTTGATAGAACTTGGAGAACGTCGTGCCCGGAAGGCTGTGGAGGAAGTCTTCCAGCGTTCCGAAAAACCGCTCGATCTTGCCCTTGAGCCAGGGCTTCCGCTTCTTGGTCTGGAAGGATTTGATGACAAGGAAGTCGAGCGTCTCGTCCATCGAACGCGATTTGAACTCGCGACCGTGATCGGTGATCAGGACTTTCGGCAGGCCCTCGCACTTCCACTCGTTCTCGATTCCCTTTTCACCGCGGTTCAGGCCCGCGATCAGCTCTCCCTTTGGAAAGACCGCGATGCGCAGCGCGTCCATCACGCTTACCCAGGAGGGTGGGGCGAAGCTGAGGGAGAAACCGACGATGCATCGGCTGTAGCGGTCGATGATGGCCGTGAGGCACGGACGCGCGTAGGCCTTTCCGCTGAACGGATCGATGACGAAGACGTCGAGCGGCGTATGGTCGACTTCCCATTGATGGTTGGCGTGGTCTCCCTGCGGGCCGAGTTCGACAGCGGAAAAGCGGCGCCGCGCCTCGTCGATCCCCAACTGACGGTTGGTGATCCTGAACTGGCCGATGCGTCCGACGAGCCTGCTGACGAGGTTCTTGCCGAGCAGGCGCTCCCCGCCGCGATCCCGGGAGATCGCCGGCAGGTCCCGGCCGGCCGCGCTGTTGGTGACTTTGCTGCAGGCGAGCTTCAGCGCGTCGGCGTGGGTCGCCGGCGTGGGGCAAAGGATAGCTTCCTCGATCGCCTTGTCGACCTCTTTGCGTACCCACTCGGGATAGCGGGGAGCGCGGTTGCCCTTGAGGCAGTGCAACGGCAGCAGGACGCGTATGTCCTGTCCCGAGGCGTAGTAGAGTCGGTACAGGCGTCGGATCGTCCGCGGGCTGGGCGGGTTGGCTTCGGCCGGCGGTGGCGGCTGGTCGACTTCGATGTCGCTCAGGATCCGCGCCATGAGCTTGTCGCGGACCGCTTCCCCTATCGTCGGTGGCTCGGTCTGTTCCTCGTCGGGCAGTTCGGGCGCCAGCGGGGGCGCAATTTCAGAACGGAGTTCGTCGAACACCGTCGAGATCGCGTTCTTGATGTGTTTCTTGCGGCGACGAAGGTCTTCGGGGAGGTCGTGAACGGCTCGGATGTAGCGCAGTCTTCGGAGCGCGACGGTACGGTCCACGAAGCTGAAGACCTTGAAGTCTGTCGCGCGGGCGCGCGCGATGTGGTCGACGAGGTCTTCCGGCAGTTCGTCGAGGACCAGTCTGAACTCGGTCGCCATTGCGCGCTGCTGCGCGCCCGTGAGCAGACGTTCGTCGCCGGTCTTGAAATCCCGATAGATCCTGCCGTCGCCGATCGCTTCGCCGGCGATGTGCAGGATGCCGTCAAGCAATACTTTGGTGTCCGGCTCGATGCCGGTTAGAACGCGGTTGGACATTTACGCCTTACCCCTACGCGCGAAGATTGCAGAAAGAAGCGGAGAATCGGTAAACGGGCGGCGAGCCGCCCGTTTACCTGGTGTTAGTCACAAGGGTCGTCCGGTCCGGACGAACGTCGTTTCCCAATCCCACTTGCGACGCGGGGAGAGCCGGATGAGTCCCTGCCAGGCGAGATGGATCGCGACGTCGAGACCGTCCCCTCTTCCGCCGATCGTGCGTTCAAGATCGAGCACGCTCGAACCGTTCGGCAGATTGAGGACGCCGTCGATGCCCGCCTGGACGCGGTTCTTCGGAAAGAACCTGCTAACCACCCCGGAAGTCATCGACGCGTTGTCGAGGCGCGGTTGGACGCGGATCTCGTTCTCTGTGTAGAGAGCGAAACCGTAGCCCGCGCTGATGGCGGCCCGCTCGATGGCCCCCCATTTCGCGCGCGCGTGCGCCGCTTCCTCGGCATCCTCCGGATAGAGGTCGAGCAGCGTCTTAACTTCGACGAGGATCCGGCGAGGGTCGCCGCTGACCGTGAGGGCGAAGTCCGGAATCCACCTGCGGTGTTTGCCGTCGAAGAAATACTCGACGACGCACGGCTGCGCCTCGATCCCGAGCAACGTGCGCAGGAACGCATCCGTCACCACAAGGAAGTCCATCTCGATCATGGACTCGAACGGAATGCCCTTCCATCCGCAGCGTGCCATCGGCACCTGCCCCGTGTAGTTGTCCCGTGAAGGGCGTCTTGGATCGCGAACGGTCATGGCACCCTCCTTCGGTTTGCCGGTGTCTCGATGCCGTGCTCGGCCAGGATCGAAGCGGGGACTTGGCGCAGCCACGATCGGCCGCGACGGCGACTGCGGTCCGCGCAACGACGGTTGATCCGGTCCAGTCGCTCGGCCTCGATCTGCACGATGATCGAAGCCACGCGGTAGCCGCCGATCAGCTCGACGACGTCGCCGACCGTGATGGTGGGCACGCCGCCGTCCGGGCCCGGGGGCAGGACCGCTTCGCCGATGAAGGTGCCGGTCTCCCGGTCCGAACAGGTCACTCGGTAGTGCGCGACCCGTTCGCACTCGGGATCGCGCAGGACCAGGACCTCCCAGTCGATCCGGGACAGGTCGAGTTCGTGGTGAGATGTCGATGTGGTGCACATGGTGCGCCCCCTTTCCTTCGGGGGCAGAGCTGCCGCGGAGCCGGATGTCTCCGACGTCCAGTCGGAGACCGTTCACCGTGCCGCGGACAAGGCTCCGCCGTTCCCGCAAAAGAGCTTTTTGCGGGTTTGCCTCGGGATCGACTTCGGGCTATGGACTGCGGTGATGAGACGCGACGCCCACGGCCCTCCATCGGGTTCGTCCGGATGTCGAAGGCAACGCTCCTGGCGGCGGAAGACCGGGCCCAAGAATCCCCGGTCCGTCGACGCGAAGGAGCGTTTCGCTTTTCAGCGACGCCCAAGACCTTCCGGTCGCCGCGCGACGGCGCGGCTCCTGCGGAGGATCAATCAGGTTTGATGCACCTCCCCGGACGTCTCCACATCGCGCGCCGTTGCGCGTGCGAGACATCCGTGGGGCTCGCCGAAGTCACTCCAGGGCGCATGGTCCGCGTGCGAGGCTCTCCGGGCGGATCGTCCGGACAACCTCAACATCGCGTCGTCCGCGTGGCGAGGGCTTCGGTCGTTGTGGGGAGGGTGGCCCGCTCCGGACGCATCGCGCGGTCGGGGAGGCGGGATTACGAAGCTAGGTCAGCTCCGAATACTTTGACGCGAGGTATCATGGCGAACTCCTCGGAAACCGGCAGGGGCGCCGGAAGGCGATGCGAATTTGAGACGCGTCGAGGAGACTTGACCTCATCCGCCGGACGGAGCCGGCGGATCCTTTCGAACGGATCAGCCGGTCTATGCCTGGCGTACGAAGCGCATCGCCCTCGGGCGTGCGGAAAGGATGGTCGGTATAACTGTCATGCTCGCCCCATAGCATGGGAGCGATCGATGTTCCGTTCACGGGGTCGCTAAAGTTCTACGAATTCGATGCTCATCGTCTCTCGCATGCCTTCCTGGTGCAGCGTATTGGCGATATCGGCCGCGATCACGGCTGCAGTTCCGTCTTGCTCGAGCCGCGGACGGGCGGATGCGCTTCGAAGATCGTGCGCACGGAGTCGCCGCTCAAGTGACGGCGGCGCTGCAGCGCCTTCGCGACGGCGACGACGGCATCCCGATACTTGTCCACGATCTTGTCCGCGCGCTGCTGCAGTCTCTGCAGGTCGGCCTCGACGACTTCTCGCAGCGAGCGGTCGTATCGGACCGCTTCCAATGCGTCCTTCCGGGAGCCGAGGAAGGCGATGGTCCCGCCTACGCCCCAAGTCAGGTGGAGGGATGCGATTGCTTCCGTGGCGAGCCCGATATCGGAGCCCTCATCTCCACCCCCGCCGATCGATTCGCCGGTGGCGAGCAGCATCCGCTCGGCGGCGCGCCCACCCAGGAACATGGTGGCTTGGTCCTCGATCGTGCGCCGCGTCGGCAGGTCGTTCGCATCGGCCTGGACCAACGTGCGATTGGCGCTGCCCGTGCGGGCGCCCACGACGCAATGGCTTAGCCTGCCGAATCCGATCGCGAGCGCAGTGACGGCATGGCCCGCCTCATGGACGCAGATGCGCCAGTCGGTCTTCGACGGGATCTTATCGGCCGTCAGCATGGCCGCCCTAAGATCTGCCACTGCGAGCGGGCGCCCGGCGTGCCGGGCAATGCGGCGCGCCTCGCGCACCAAAGCCATGACTTCCGCGCCTGTCGAGCGCTCCATCATCCCGGCGATCTCCGGCAGATGACGATCGGGCAAGTCGCCGGCGACGTGGAAGCGGAGCATGTTTTCGACGCCAGCGGCGTCCGCGCGCTCGAGCCTGACCATCTTCTCCAGGCGACCTGGACGCAGCAGCGCGGGGTCGACGCCATGCGGATTGTTGGTCGCGGCCACCACGATGACGCCGTGGCGCGGCGAACCCGTCGATGACGATCCCATCGAATTATCCAGCCTGAGAAGCAGGTCTGTGATCAGCGGCAACCAGTAGTCCTTGTTGCGGGAGCCCGAATTCGAGGAGTTGAAATCGTCCCGGTTGGGGACGGCGTCAATCTCGTCCAGGAAGGCGATCGAGCAAGGATTCGCCAGCGCGGCACAGCGGTCGAAAACCGACCTCATCGATCGGATGACATCGTCTAAATACCCACTTTTTGTGAACCAATCCGCGCAGCTCGTCACGACGATGGGCACACCGCATTCGCGGGCCAAAATGCGGGCGTAGAGTGATTTCCCGCACCCCGGCTCAGACACCAGGCAAATTCCCTTCGGAATTTGGCTCCATTCCAGCGCCCCTTCGCGGAACGCCGCAATATCTCGCTTAAGTTGCAATCCAAAAGTTCTCGCCTCCCCGTATTCCACGGCGGTCTTCAAATCGGGCAGCTTGTCCTCGACGGTTTCGCCCCGCGACGCCAACGTCGCGGACTGGAGCCGTTCGACGATCTTCGCGGGACCGGATCCGGGCCGGAAACAGGCGACGATGTCGTGCAGATCGAGACCGATGCCGAGACCGGGCGGGAGATCCTTCGGCGACCGCTTGGTGAAGCGTGCGATGGCCGTCGCCAACACGGCCGGCGAGGGCACTGCAACGCGGATCGTGATGTCGACGGCGGAAAGCAGGGCGCGCGGAAGCAGCGTGGCGTCGGCGGAAACGCCGGCCACGCACAATCCGCGCGCCAAATCGCGCGAGACCTCGTCGGAACCGACGTCCCCGTTCTGGGTGCGGGCTTTTCCGTCGCGCGCGATCAGCAGCCAGCGGCCGCCGAATTTGGCGCGGAAGTAGTCCTTCATGGGCCCGACCCAGGCGGGCGAGGGCACGACGACGATGGCCGCCAGCGACTGATTGTGTTCCAGCTTGCGAATGACCTCCTTCGGGACCGATGCCTCGAAGGAAGCGCCCATCACAGCGGTCATTGCGGACTGGCGACCGCGCTTCGCCGGCTTGGACGGCGGGGCATCGTCGTCATGATCTTCGGCTTCGATCTCGGGCTCTTCGATCGGCGGCATCTTGAGGATCATGCGTGTGTTGGCGTCGACAGCGCCGCGCGTGAAGGCGTTCCTGGGCGTAGCCCTGAGATCGACGAGGCGCTTCGGCACCATCCGGCAGGCGACAGACGGCTTCTTGCCGGTGCGGCGGGACGTGGATTTCTTCATGAACGAGACCTCACAATGGAAAGCGGTCCGAGCGGAGCGGACGTCAAATCGATTTCGAGAAGATCGTCGCAGGCAAGCGACAGCACGGACGGCGTGGGATCGCGGTCCGATCGGATGCTCTCCAACAGGCGGACGAGTTCCATCGGTCCGTCGTCCCGCAGCACCTGCAGGATGCGGATCCGCAGGCCGAGCGGCACGAAGCGGCGGTTGTGCGACCAGACCTGGTCGATGTTGGACCGCCGCGGCTCCGCCTTCAGGTCGTCGGCCGTGACGACGACCGGCTTGAGTCCGAGGTCGCGCAGCGCGATCTGAACGAGCCCCTCCTCGTCGACATCACGGAGCCTGCGCGCGGGAACGACGTCGAGAACGAAGCGGCCGTCCTCGCGCGTGAGGACGACGGCGTCGAGGTCTATCGGTACGGACGCAACATGTGCGGTCGCAACATGACCAATCGCGCGAACTTGGGGGTCGAGCGACGCCTGGACGAGGCCCGCTCGAAGAGCAGGATGTCGTGCCGGGATCGGGGCAGGTGCCTTGGCGGATACGAAGAAATCGGGGCGGCCCGTGAGGAGCCTGCGGATGCGCATGTCGGAGCACTCGAAACCTGGTTGAGGGGAAGGGTGGGCTCGTTGCGCTTCTGGTCATGTCTGTCGGTCATGGCGTCCCCTTTCAGATCTCGAGAATGAAGTTCGGGTCGAAGTGCGGATTCTCCCAGCGGCGCTCCCGGGGCGGCCAGGGCCCGTACCCCTTCGAATTGCTGACCACCAAGGTCCCGCCTACCAAGGCCCGGAACGATTCGTGGGTATGGGCGAACAGCCAGACGTCCGCCGGCCGCAGCGCGTGGACGCCCTCGGCCGCCGGCTGCGACTTCATCAAGGCCGTCAAATCGCTGCGGTAGGCGGCGTCCAGCATCTCCTCGTCGGAGAGCCGACCCGCCGGATCGGGACGCTCGTCGGGAAGATCGGGCAGCGGCGAATGATGCGTTACGATCACCAAGCGATGCCCGGGCTCGCAGGGCTTGCGCATTTCCGCCTCCAGGAAGGCACGCGACTGCCGATGGCGCGCCAACGCGTGGTGGGCGCGGAAGCGCTGGCGGTAGCCCCCGGTGCGGATCTTGCGGAAATCGTTCATCCTGTCGTTGGCCACCGCCATTGCGCGAGCCTGGTCGCCGTGCAGCTCGAAATCCGTCCACATCGTCGTGCCGGCGAACGTCACCTTCCCCTTCTCGTCCTCCAGCGTGAGGGTCCGGTTCTGGAGAACGTGGACGTTCGTGCCGGCCGCGGCCTGCATGGCTTTCTCGACCGTTCTGGTCTCGTCCGTGCCATAGGATTCGTGATTGCCCGCGACATAGATCACCGGCTTGTCTGGCACCCGGTTCAAGAGCCAGCGGACGCCACGCTCCATGCGAGGGACTAGGTCGCCGGCCATCACCATGACGTCGAAGGCCGGCCGCTCCGCTGGGGGTGGGAGGTCCCAGCCGCGGGTCAGCTCAATATGAATGTCTGACATAGTCCACAGGCGCACGATCAGATCCTTTGTTGACTTTTCTCAGGTGTTCGGAACGAGCGGCGATGCACGCTTTGCAGGGCAACGTTTCCTTCGCCCGCGTCGAAAAGAGTCTACGGTCCAAGTACAAGTGTACCCGGGCCAAGGCGCTGAGAATGGAGATCGAGCCGCAAAAGGTTTTCGCAGGCGAGCGCGCATATCGACCCAGTGACGTCAAGGATGCGCGTGAGATTTTCGAGTTCGAGGATCGTTTTCGGTCCGTCCTCAAGAGCGATCGAAATCTTCAGTCTCTCCATTAGCGATACGCGCCGGCCCGCATGCGACCAGATAGTCCGCGCATTCGAAAACAGAGGCTCACGGTAAAGATCCTCGGCATCCCGCTCGAGCAGTCGTAGGCCATGACGATCCAAAACAAATTTGAGAGAGTCGTGATCCTCTTGGCTGCGCTCAGGGCGTTTTTGATGCACGCGTAGGAGGTATGCGCTATCTCCCCGCCGAAGAACCACGCCACTCAGGGAGACAGGGGGGCACTCGATCTCAGGGCCACTCCGATGGTGGATGGCGAGAACAGAAGAATCCAGAGAAGCTTGCTCCAGTGCATAGCGAAGGAGAATGTCGCGCACTGGTATTGCGGCACGGCATTTCGGACTGGTGAATAAAAGGGGACGTGCGAGTGGCGGCCGAGATATCGGCGACTGAATATGCATGATTTTGCCCCGATATTCTAAAGTTGGGAGAGCTAGGATGTCTCCAATCGACGCCGTCAAAAATGCGCGACAAACAAGATGACGCTCATTTTTTCTATGTACGATATAGCGTACATCAAAAATGCGTCGAAGCTGTGGCGCTACGCACGTCCCTGTATCGTCAAAAGTTCGTTGAGATCGTTAGGCCGAAATCTTTCGATGGACTAATCTACCGGCCCACGCTCAGTAGCTCAGCCGGCTCGACGTCGAGCGCCAATGCGATACGCACGATCGAGTCGAGTGTCGGATTGGCCTCTCCTCGCTCGACCTCGCTTACCAGGGCACGACGGATGCCGGCGTCATCGGCCAAGTCGGCTTGGCTTAGCTTGAGGGACAGTCTCAAGTCCCTCACGTTCCGGCCAAACGTAGCCTTCACGCGTTTCTGGTGTTTTGCGAAGGACTCAGCTTCAGTCACGACTTGCCTATGAATCCTTGCCCTGCCATATCCACAAAGGCGCGTGCGACTGTCCCTCTGCCACGCCTTTGTTAGCTACGCCACAGCAATAATCCTTAATGCCAAGGATTCAACCAATAGTTTTTTCGGTGGCCGCCGCCTCGCCAGATAAAATTTTGTCCGCCGCTGCGGTGCCGCGTGATATTTATTCGGAAATAGCGCAATTCTCAAAGGGTCAGCTCGAGGGGCAATATGTCGGGATGAGCGTCTGTTGCTGAACGCCCATTCTAGTGTTTTAGCAACTGCATCTTCCGCTGGTGCGGGCGTGGGACCGCGGCGAGCTGTAGCTCATTCCTGAGCCTCGTCCCTCTTAAGATACCTGTGTTGGCCTCGCGAGAGGTGCGAACATTCACGCTCTCAGTCGAGAGCTTCTGGAGCGTTTCGTGGCCGTGACAGCTTCTATTCTGTACAATCTCGTCGAATGCCCCCAACGCGTCGCCCTGGATGCATTCGGCGATCCCGCAAGGCGAGACAATGTGAGTGGATTTGTCCGGCTGCTTTGGGAGCGTGGAACGCTGTTTGAGCAGCAAACGGTCGCCAATTTAAAGATCCCGTTTGTCGATCTCTCCAACGTGAACGAACAGAATCGGGAGCGGCTGACGCTTGATGCCATGACCAACGGCCAGCCCCTTATCTACGGCGGATGCATAAGGGCAGGTGATCTACTTGGGAAACCCGACCTGCTGCGCAGAGAAGTCGGAGGCTACGTTCCAGGCGATATCAAATCAGGGCGCGCGCGCGCCACAGAGGGTGCCGATGAAGATCATGGTGGTCGACCGAAACGCCATTACGCCGTCCAGCTCGGGCTGTACGTCGATGTCCTCGAGAGGCTGAATCTGTCGGCGGGACGCCGGGCGTTCGTCTTGGACATTCAAGGCGACGAGGTCGAGTACGATTTTCGTGATCCTTCCAGACTTTGGGGCGACTACCAAAAGGCGCTTGCCAGCGCGCGCTCAATACTTGCGAAACAGGTCGTGCCGACGCCCGGCTACGGCAACGTCTGCAAGCTTTGCCATTGGCACACGGCCTGTCTCGCTGAGCTTACCGAAGCGGACGATTTGACATTGATTCCGCTTCTCCGGAGATCCGACCGCGACAGCATGCGGGAACGCATTGCGACGATAAGCGCTTTCTCCGACATAAGTCCTCGCGAATTCATTAGGGGCAAGAAGACGGCTTTTGCCGGCATTGGAGCGGACCGTTTTCGCATGCTGCACGCACGTGCCGTCATGCTCAAATCTTCTTCGCCTAAGCCATATTTGCGGTTGCCGATAAAGCTCGACGTCTTTTCCATCGAGCTGTTTTTCGACATCGAGGTCGATCCACTCCGAGGGATTTGCTATCTCCATGGTTTTGTGGAGCGAAGGAACGGAGACAATAAAAGCGAGCGGTTCGAAGGATTTTTCGCAGACGAAGCCACCCGGGGGGCGGAACGCGACGCTTTCGCTGGGGCTCTTGATTACCTGAATTCTAGAGCGGGCGCGGGAATTTACTATTACTCCAAGTATGAACGCACCATTTATCGCAAGCTGCAGCAGAAGTATCCGGACATCTGCTCACCTGAATACGTGGAGAAGATTTTCGATCCGCAGCGCGCGGTGGATCTTTATGGAGATGTAGTTCTGAAGGCGACCGAGTGGCCGACCAGAGACCACTCGATCAAGTCGCTGGCCAAGTTTTTGGGTTTCGCTTGGCGGGATATCCACCCCTCCGGCGCCGCCTCCATCGAATGGTATGACCGTTGGTGCCGAGGACGGGACCCCCTCATCCGACAGCGCATATTGGACTACAACGAGGATGATTGCCGCGCCACCCGAGTGTTGTTGGACGGCATCAGAGCACTGACGGTAGCTACCTTGGACTCAAAAAGCTGAACGATGGCCGCGCCCGCCGAGGGGCGAGCCTCGATGGCGGAGAGAGTGGGACTCTCTTCCCCAGAGCGCCGGATGCGCGAAAACCTCCGAAAAACAAGGATTCCCGAAAGGGCCGGTTGGTTTTTGTGACCACCGCTGTGTACCACCGGTTCGGCGATTCGGACCTTCAATCTCGGCCATTTTCAGGGCGGTCGAGGATCGTAGGATCGGATCACAGGGCACTCTCGGGGGGCGGAGACGAGGATAATAGGTGCGGAGATCGCGGAACGGTGCATTCGCGAAGTCGGAAGCTCTACACCCGCCTTCGCGGCGCAAGACGGTTCGTGCTAGTCATCACGGGACTGAGACAGCGACTGCCCGCCTTGACAGCCACGACCATTGCCGACCTGCAATCCTTCATCCGAGCCAACACCCGGCTGAGATCGGTGCCGCTGGTCCAGGAAATCGCGGTCTTCCTCGCCGATGAATCGCTGCCGCTCTGGCAGCAGACCGAGAACGAGCTGAACGAGGCCGGCCTTCCCCCGCCCTTCTGGGCCTTCGCCTGGGCAGGCGGTCAAGCGCTGGCACGCTACGTGCTCGATCATCCCTATACCGTGCGGGACCGGCGCGTGCTCGACATCGCTTCCGGCTCCGGACTTGTCGGCATCGCGGCGATGAAGGCAGGCGCGGCCGGGGTGACTGTGTCGGACATCGACGCCTTCGCGATCGCGGCTGCCGAACTCAATGCGGAGGTCAACCAGGTCCACCTCACGTCATGCGGCGAGGACGTGCTCGACACTCAACCAAACGACCGATGGCAGACCATCCTCGCGGGCGACATTTTTTATGAGCGGGACACCGCGGCGCGTGCCTTCGCATTTCTGGCCGAACATGCGCGCGCCGGCGCGACCATCTTGATCGGCGACCCCGGCCGCTCTTTCCTTCCGAAGGCAAAACTTGTCCGACTCGCCGACTATCGCGTACCGGTGACCCGCGACCTAGAAGACGCGGAGATCAAGCATACGGCAGTTTGGAGCATCTCGCCGGATTCTTTGTAAGTTGCGTGCAGGGCTTTTCGAGAGTTTGCGGATGGGCTGC
This sequence comes from Bradyrhizobium sp. CCBAU 11434, assembly GCF_028128895.1. Classification (NCBI taxonomy): domain Bacteria; kingdom Pseudomonadati; phylum Pseudomonadota; class Alphaproteobacteria; order Hyphomicrobiales; family Nitrobacteraceae; genus Bradyrhizobium; species Bradyrhizobium sp. CCBAU 11434. The sequence continues at coordinate 72,647 of NZ_LBJX01000003.1, read as the reverse complement.
TCCCGCCTACCTTCAGACGCCTTCGAACTCGATGGCCCCCCGCTGGCTTCGAGAGGGGCGGAAAATGTGATTGATTTCAGGCGATCCCCGTCATGTCCCTCAGCGTCGCGATGAGTTCGGCACCGCGATACGGTTTAGGCAGAAACACGCTGCCCTCCGGTAAATCATCGCCCGCGGCCCTGACATGACCCGACGTCGCGACTATCTTGATCGGCGGCCAGCGATTCCGAACGAACCGGGCAAGCTTCAACCCGTCCATCGAACCGGGCATCTGGATATCGGTGAAGACAAGGTGGATATCGGACCGGGCCGACAGAACTGCGATCGCCTCGTCGGCACTTGCGGCCGGGATGACGTCGAACCCCGCATCCTCCAAAATCTCGACGGAATCCATCCGCAGCAGGAACTCGTCTTCGGCGATCAGGATGACAGGCTTCACTTTCGACATTTCAGCATGACCTCCGCATGCCAAGCAACGCGGGGAGGATTGGTTCCGAAACAAAGGGCGTCAGAGGCGCGCGATCATTTTGCCCGATCGTTCCGGACGAGCGGCATCGAGAACGCGAACCGAGTTTCCTCCGGCGTCGACGTCACGTCGATCCTTCCGCCGTGCGCTTGCGCGATCTGCGAAGCAATATGCAGTCCCAGTCCGAGTCCGTTTCGGCTGTTGCGGACCTCTCCGCGGAAGAACGGCTCGAACAGTCGCTGCATGGCGGCCTCTGGAATGGGCTCGCCGGAATTCGCCACCCAGAGCCTGAATTTATCGCCTTCTATTCTGGCCCCGACCCGCACTGGCTGGTCGGGCGCTCCATGAGTAAGGGCGTTACCGATCAGGTTGGAGGCCAACTGTCCGATACGCGCGCGATCGCAGTCGACGGGTTCGCTTATCTCGAAGTCGGTCTGGATCAGGCGTTGAGGAGACGCCGTTCGTAATTCGTCGACGACCTGCTCGAGCACAGGCTCGATCGGCTTGGCGTCTCGGTGCAAGGTGATGCCCCCTCCCAGTCGTCCGCGCGCGAAATCCAGAATGTCGTCAATCAGATCGGACATACGGGTGACGGTGGAGTTGATCATGTCGAGGACACGAAGTTCTTTTTGTTCTTGCAGCGCGCCCGACCGCTGCAGTATCCGCGCGCCGGCGCTGATGGCCGCAAGCGGATTCCGAAGATCGTGGCCGAGGACGGCAATGAATTGTTCGCGCAGCTGTGCGGTTTCCTGCTGAGTGGCCAGACCCTCCTGAAGCTTCGACTTCGACTCCACTAGTTCGCGTTCGTAGCGTCGACGGTCGGTTGCCTTGATGACGACGATGGCCGTGAAGAGAAGATCACCATTTTCATCGCGGCGCTCGGAAGCATTGGCTATCACCGGCAGACGCTGGCCTGCCGCGGTCTCGAAATCGAGCGCGAACTCGTTGAAGAAGCCTTGCATGCGCAGCAAGGGCGCGATGTGGGTTTCGTAATATATACGGCCCGCCATGTTGAGAAATTCATGGAGCCGCCGCCCGAGAATTTTATCGGCTGCATAGCCGGTCCAGGTCGTGAGTGTCGCATTGACCCGCGATATGCGACCGTCGGGTCCTAGCGTGAGATAGCCGCACGGGGCGTTCTCGAAGAGATCGCGGTAGTCGTAGATGGGGCCGAACTCAGACATAGGCCCTGATGGCAGCGACGACTTCGGCCGGCGCGCTTAGGTTCGGGCAGTGTCCGGTGGCCTTGAGAAATACGATTTCGCTGCCGGGAATGCGGCTTCGCACGAACTTGCCGACCTCCTCGGAGGCGATGATGTCCTCGCTGCATTGTAGGATCAGGGTGGGGACCCTGACCTTGGGAAGGTCGCTCCTGTTGTCCGAGGTAAACGTCACCCGCGCGAAGGCCTTCGCAATCTCCGGGTCGGTGCGACAAAAGCTGTTGGTCAATTCCTCGCCGAGCTCCGGACGATCCGGGTTGCCCATGATGGATGGTGCCATCGCAGCGGACCAGCCCATATGATTGTCTTCCAGGAAGTCGAGAAGCTCGGCGATCTGTTTTTCAGTAAAGCCGCCGACGTAATCGCCGTCGTCGATATACCTGGGGGACGGGCCCACCAGCACCATTCGTCCGAACAAATCCGGGGCCTTCAAGGAAGCCAGCACCCCTATCATAGCGCTGACGGAATGACCGACGAATACGGCGTCCCTCAGTCCCAATGCGCGGCCGATCTCAACCAGGTCGTCGGCGTACCCGTGCAGCGTCGAATACTTCGACTTGTCGTAGGCCGACAGGTCGGAGCCGCCGGCGCCGACGTGGTCGAAAAGTGCGACTTTGAAATCGTTCTCGAACTCCGGAGCCACGAACCGCCACATGTTCAGATCGCAGCCGAAGCCATGAGCGAAGACCATGAACCGATCACCCCGGCCACTGACGTGGACGTTGTTTCTCGCCATCACATTCATACTGAATCCTTGACTGTCGCCGACCGGAAGGGAATTAAGCGCGTCGCATTCGATCGAAAACTGGCATGCCCCGAGAGCCAAGCCGCGGCAGGACCATTCGTTCCTTCGAGCGCCGCATCTTGCGGTGCCACTGCTCGGAAGCGGGCAAATCAGGGTGATCCGGCTAAATTGAGTCGCGGAACACAATCGAGACTTTTACTCAAGACACCACTTTTACTAATCTAGCGCAGAATCGATACGGGGGCCGGGCAGGACCTGCAATCGGTCGATTGGCAGACACAAGGCCAAATGCCGAGCTTAAGGCTCTGGTACATCCCGCTTTTAACGATATTGGCGTTTGCCGCCGTCGCGTGGGCGCTGATCTATTCTTCCCGGCGCCTCTCCACGCACTTGTGCGCGGTGATAATTCGCAGCGATAGAGGCGCCGCTCAGGTCCGAAGCGCGACCAAAGGCAGGCAGATCCTGACGCACAGCCCGCCGGGTCCCCAGTCGCGTTCGATCTTTCCTCCGATCCTCTCGATTGTGGTCCCTACCAGCTTGGATCCGAATCCTTCGGCGCTCGGCTCTTCCACCTCGCATGCGCCGCTCTCCGTCCAGGTCATCCGGATCTGATCATCATCAATTCCCCAGGACACAGCGACGGTACCATCTTCGCGGCTCAGCGAGCCGTATTTAGCGGCGTTTGTCGCAAGTTCGTGGAAGACGAGAGCCAAATGATTGACGGCTTGCTCTCCCAGCGCGATGGGGGGCCCCTCCAGCGCAGACGAACCTCGTTCGTAGGGACGAAGGATTCTCGCGATCAGATCGGAGAAATTCGCAACTGCCGTGACGTCCCTACCGAAGGAGCGACGGATTAGTCCATTAGCTTCGGACAAAGCGTGCAGCCGGCCTGACAAGGTCCGGGTCAGTTCCTCCTTCGACGCGGCGTTGCGCGCTGTCATCCGGACCATGCTGTCGGCGACGCTGAAGAGGTTCTTGATGCGGTGGCTCATTTCCCTCATCAGAGTTTCCTGCTGCTGCAAGGCAAGACTGAGCCGTTGCTCGGTTTGGATCATGCGCAGCGCCATGCCGGCAAAGGCAGCCAACTCGGACATCACGCGAGCATGCTCCTTGGTGAAGCGGCCCGGTTCGGAGGAGACGAGCCAGAGGGTGCCAATGGGGCCCGACTCCTTCACTGTCAGCGGAACAAGCAACACTTCGGGCACCGTGATGCCAGCCTCTGCGATCCAATCGTAGGCCCGCTCGGGCCGCTCCATCAGAATCGGTTCAGCGAGATCGAGGCACACGCCGCAAGGACTAAAATTGCGGGGCGTGGTCGCGCCTTCGAAGGTGGCGAGCTCGCCCGCAAGGGCGAACCAGCGAAAGCGAGCGCTCTCCGGTTCGTAGATGCTGATGCCTGCGGAGTGCGCGCTGCAGATCTCCATCCCTAGCTTGACTAAGCGAGGCAGGACATCGTCTGGACGGTCTGACATCACGGCGGCGAGGTCCTGGATGGCCAGCTTCTCGCGCAGAAAATCAGGAGCATCAGCCGCGCGCGCGGAGAGCTGGTCGGTGATGAAGACCGTAGCCACCGGCTCGGGCAACTGGATCTGCGATTGCATGGGGGGCTCGACATAGAGGCCAGGTCATCCTGCCACCGACAGGTACGCCTTTCCAGTGCAGTTTGCGGCCAAGGAGAGGGCGCGAACCGAACCCGCACGGTATCGCGAGCCGCGACCGTCCCCGCCCGTCCTCCCCCCGAACCCCGTCCCAGGCCTGTGTTCACCGGGCTTGCGACCTTGCCGAAGGCATCGCTCAAAGCAGGCATAGCAAGCGTCAGTCAGCCGCATAGATATTCGCGGCTACCGGTTCCGTGGCGGCACGTAAGCGTCCCTGCCTTGTTTACCCCTTCGCGATGACCGGGGCGACTTCTAGATCTTTATGCGCGGCCGCGGCTACCCTGCTTCAAATGTCGGCCGCCCGTCGCGCCGCGAAGTGGCACTACAAGATGGGCGGTCGGAGGCGACGCGCAGTTCGGCATCTGCGCAGATTGTGTTTCGGCGCGGGGTCCCGAGCATGATCGGCAACGGCGTCTCATCATTCCAATTCAGCGAAATCAATGGCCTGGCGGGGTCCCGTTGATGCCGATGGGGGTCATTCTTGGATCAGCACTCACAGCCATGCCGCTCTGAACTATCGAACGCGCTTCGATTCGGCTATTGGGCGGCCGATTTATGCACGGCGCATTTTACAGAGCCAGCAAAAACGGCGAGGTGTGGATGGAAGCCGAACCGGGGACTATGGCCGGCCGCGAACGTCCCCCCCTCCAGACCACACGCAGCAACCCGATTCGAAACGAGAGCTCGTTTCCGCCGACCAGAGCGCGTGCCGCTGAGGCCAGCTTGCAACCGATCGCGGAGGGCACCGTCTAAGAACTGGTCGCGGGACTAGGCGGGGCCTTCAGAGAATCGAGACGCTTGCGCAGAAACGCCAGAACCATGATCTCATCGGAAGTGAGCTTGGCGTACTGGCGCTTAAACTTCTGCGCGATCTTAGCTTCGATCATCTTGACGAGATCGCCGGACACGTAGGCGTTCAGGACTTCCGGGTGCACGTAGCACTTGCGGCAGATTGCGGGCGTGTTGCCGAGCTGCTTCGAGACGCTCTCGATCGCGGCAACGACGTTGCGCTTCGCCTCGGCCTGGCTGTCGTACTTCTTGAACTCGGTCAGCGCCAACGCCGCCAGTACCGTCCCCGCCCAAGTCCGGAAATCCTTTGCGCTGAAGTCCTCGCCTGTGATGTTCTTGATGTAGGCATTGACGTCGCCGGAATCGACGGTGCGGGGCTGCCCGTCGTCGTCCAGGTACTTGAAGAGCTCATGTCCCGGGATTTCCGCGCAGCGCTTCACGATGGCGGCAATCCGCTTGTCCTCGATGCGAAGTTTCCACTGTTTGCCCGATTTGCCCGTGAAGTCGAACCGAAGGACGCCGCGGCCCACCGCAACGTGCTTTCGTCGCATTGTGGTGAGCCCGTAGGATTTGTTCTTCTCGGCATACTCGGCGTTGCCGACCCGGATCAAAGTCTTCTCCAGAAGACTGACGATCGTGGCCAGAACCTTCTCGCGAGGTAGCCCTTCCAGCTTCATGTCGGCCGCGACACGGTCGCGCAGCGCGGGCAGCGCGGCTGCGAACTGGATGATGTGTTCGTACTTGTTCTGGTCGCGCAGCTCGCGCCATTTCGCGTGGTAGCGGTACTGCTTGCGGCCCCGCGCATCGAGCCCGGTCGCCTGGATGTGGCCGTTCGCCGAGGGGCAGATCCAGACGGATTCATAGGCCGGCGGGATACCGATGGACTTGATGCGTCGGATGACGGCGGCATCGGTGATGCGCTTGCCGTCCTTGTCGTAGTAGCTGAAGGTAGTCCCCGTCCGCTTGCGGGTATAACCGGGGGCGGAGTCGCTGACATAGCGAAGGCCTTCTTCCGCAATGGTGGCTGCGACCTCGGCGGTGCGGTCCAGAACCTGTTCTTCGTTGCGAGTCTCTCGGAGCATGGGCCGGTCCCTCGGAAGCACCCTGGGATCGAGGCTCCACTCCTTTGTAAAGGAATGAAGACAGCGGTTGGTTCCGTTCAGGAGATTGGCGGGGTCGTAGATGCAGATCTGTAGTCGCGCAGCATACCGGCGAATAGCTAGAGCCGGCGGTTCCTTTCGAGGGGCGCTGCGCAGGTTGACGATGGCGGCAGGCCTAACTTCAGACAATCGCCACAAAGTTTACGGACACGCTTCGCCGATTAGTCTGTGCGAAGGCCGCTATGTCCCAATATTCACTCGATGTGCTGCGTCAGCGCTATGTCGTCGAGAAAAGACCGCTCGAGGCCAGCGTGGAGCAGATCTTGCGGGGCGACAGCCGCGCGGGAGCGCGTGCCATCCTGGCAGCGGTCGATAAACGCCGCTTCGAAAATCGGTCCGAAGGGCAGCGTCTCCGCAAGATGCTCAGTTTCGAGACCTCTCTCTGGGGGAGCGGGCTTCATGCCGTGGCGGGCGTGGACGAAGCCGGAATGAGTCCTCTCGCAGGCCCGGTCTCCGCGGGCGCGGTGATCCTAAAACCCGGCACGCGGATCATCGGCATCGACGACTCGAAGAAGCTCGACGCTGCGGCTCGCGAGGAACTCGCGAAGGAGATCAAGGCAAAGGCAGAGAGTTGGAGTGTGGCGTTCGTGGAGGTCGAGGAGATCGACGCGATCAATATCTACTGGGCGGGCATCCAGGCCATGCAGCGTGCGGTCCGGGGGCTGGGATTGACGCCGCAACACTTGCTGATTGACGCGAAGCGATTGAAGGAAATCGACCTCCCCCAGCAGGCCATCATCAAGGGCGACGCCAAGTCCGCGAGCATCGCTGCTGCGTCGATCCTGGCGAAAGTCGAGCGCGACACGGTCATGCGGGCTCTCGACGTCCGCCACCCCGGCTACGGCTTCGCGGATCATAAGGGCTACCCGGTGCCAGCCCACTACGATGCTCTCGCCAGGCTTGGTGCATGCGCAGCTCACCGGAAGTCGTTCGGACCTGTACGCAAGGCTCTCGGGTTGCCGCCCCTGCCGCCGTGGCCTTCCGCAACAGAGCGCGCGGCCGGTTGACCGGGGCGGACGTCTCTTCACGGCGGCGCTATCTTCGAGACCAACTCTTTTCGCGAACGACGTCCTTTGCCTTTTTGTCGGACCGGAGGCCGAGATAGACTGGCTGGCGCAGCTCTCCCTTGCTAGTCCACTCCGCGAACTTCACCTCTGCGACCAACGAAGGACGCACCCAGGTCGTGACCTGTTCATCCTTCACCTTGGCGGGAAAGGGCGACTTGGCCGTCTTGAGCTTCAGGAGCTTGCCGTGGAGCTCTTCGAGAACCTGGTGACTGAAGCCGGTGCCGACGTGGCCGATGTACCGCCACCTATCGTTTTCGCGCACCGCCAGGACGAGGGCGCCGAAAAAGGGCCGGGTTCGCCTCGGCGCTGTGAACCCGGCGATCACGACCTCCTGCCGCTGCGCGGTCTTGACCTTCAGCCAATCGGCGGTCCGGCGTCCGGACGCGTAGGGGCTGTCGGCGCGCTTGGCCATGATGCCTTCGAGATGTCTCCGCTCGGCTTCTGCGAAGAACTCGGATCCCTTGCCTTTGCGGTGCTTGCTGAACGCAATCAGCTTGTGGCGCGGCAGGATGCTCTTTAGCCGCTTCTTGCGCTCGAGAAGCGGCAGCGCGCGCAGATCCTCACCGTCCGCGAACATGAGGTCGAACGCGCAATACAAGAGCTTGGCTTCATGGCGCAGGGCGTTCTGGAGCAGTTGGAAATGGGAGACGCCGTCTTTGCCGATCGCGACGAGCTCGCCATCGATCACGGCATCTCCCTTCACGCCTTCGAGGGCTTGAGCGACCTCGATATAGGAGTGGCTGATGATTTTGCCGTTCCGGCTGTACAACGCCACCTTGCCCCTGCGGATGTCGCAGACCATCCGGAATCCGTCGTACTTGTCCTCAAATACCCAATCGGGATCGTCGAAGGGAGCATCGGTGAGCGAGGCCAGCATCGGCTGCAGGCGCTTAGGCAACGTCGACTTTCGGCTCATTTCGGAGCCGACCGCGTATCGCGAACTATCTGCTCTGTTCGGCCGCCACGGAATGTCCCGATCACGCTCGTCCGAACCGAAACGAAAGCTTTCCAGAGTTTCGCGAACCAAGGGATCGTGAGCAGCTTCGGCTTCACGACGACGAAAAGCCGCTCCACGACCAGAATGCTGACCGCGTAGCACCCCACGATCATCGCCGTCCCGGTGATCCAATGGCCCTCTCCTGCCACCGCTACCGAGACGAGCTTCAGAGGCTCTACCGTAGCCGCCGGTAGTGCCAGCAAGAGGAGGGACGGATAGGGGCGAAGTCCCTCGATCGACTTTCTTAAGCTCATGCGATGCTCCTCCGGGGAAGAACGAGGGCATCCTCCCGGTTGTTCCTGGTAACGGAACATACGTCGCCTTGTCTCGTTTTAAGCGTGCAGGGCCTGAGGAGGAACGACTAGATGCGCGCGGTCAACGAACGCGGCGGCGAATTCAAGGACGAAATATTGCGCTTGGAGAATGAGGTAGCCACCTGGCGTAATAGACGGATCCAGAAACGAGGGACCACGACAGGCAAAGTGCGTGTGGTTCGTATCTCCAAGCGTGTGGTCCCGCAGTCTGGTCCGTCAGCGGACCAAACGTCAGGTACCGCAAGGCCGTAGCGGCGCAGCCGGGAAAGGCCCGAAGGTCGCATGACCGCCACAGCCAACGGGATACCGAAGAGACTTAATTCAGCTGCCTCGCCGGCCGAACAAAAGCCGCTCCCTCTAGGGGCGGGGGCGCGCATGAAGGCCAGAATTGTCCTGGCACTATTGTTGGTCGTGCTTGGACTTTGGACCGCGGCGAGCTTCCTGCCTGCCCTCATATGGGCCGCCCTTATGGCAGTTGCGCTGTGGCCTGTTTATCTGGCATTCGCCAAACGCGTCTCGGGTGGTCCGTCCGGGTCGGCAGCGCTCCTCTTCACCGTCCTCGTCGCCCTGATCCTCGTGACGCCGATTGCACTTGCAGTGTACGAGGTCGCGCAACAAAGCAACTTGCTTGCCGATTGGCTGAAGAGAGCGCGCGAGAGCGGCATCGGGGTCCCCGACTGGATCGCCCGCCTGCCGATCGCCGCCGAGAGCATGGAGCAATGGTGGCGAGCCAATCTTTCCGATCCGAAGGCAGCCACTGAATGGCTGAAGTCGGTGAATGCGGACAACGTATCCGAGCTCTTTCGAACGTTGGGCGGCCAGCTTGTGCATCGGCTTTTCCTCTTGTTTTTCTCGTTGCTGGTCTTGTTCGCTCTGCTTCGCGGCGGTCGCTCAGTTGCAAGCCGCTTCCTCGAGACTTGCGACAGGCTCTTCGGAGATGCGGGAGAAGGTCTGGTCGAGAAGATGATTGATGCGACCCGTGCGACCGTGAACGGTACAGTGCTGGTAGCCCTTGGCGAAGGATTGGCGATAGGCATCGGCTATTTCGTCGCTGGGGTGCCCAACACGCTGATATTCGTTATCTTGACGACGGCGTTTGCGATGATCCCGTTCGGCGCCTGGGTGGCATTCACCGTTGCAGCCATCATCACGATATCGGAGGGTGGAAGCGGGATCGCTGCGGCCGCAGTGTTCTTGTGGGGCTCAATCGTCATGTTTGCCGGCGACCATTTTATCTGGCCGACGCTGGTGAGCGGCTCAGCGAGGCTCCCATTCCTGCTCGCGTTCGTTGGAATTTTCGGCGGCTTGGCCGCATTCGGCCTTGTTGGCCTCTTTGTGGGCCCAGTCATCATGGCCGCGCTATTGGCGATGTGGCGCGAGTGGATTTTCCGGCCTATTCCTGAGGCATGACAAAGCCGCTATCGCGGAGACGGGCATCGCCCAGTTAACCTAACATGGCAACCAACATAGGTCCTCAGCGGGAGCGGGATCGTCGGCCTCTTATGCCGCTGTGTTTTGAGGACGTCGTCACCAATCGAGCCCCCATCAGCGGCGGGCCAGATTTAAGAAACTGTTTCGCTCCAGCCGGAGTCGCGATCGGTGAGTCGATTAGCTCCATATAGTAAAAGCCATACCGACGATGCACAAAAACATTGCGATGGTTGCGATCCATCCAAGCCAATAGACAGGTCCCGAAACCACCAAATCGCCCATGACCGATTTCCGCCGCACCAGCAGCATCATGACAGTCATGATCGGCGCAGCCAGCACACCGTTGATGACCGCGCTCCAATAGAGTGCCTTGATCGGGTCTAGCGCCGTGAAGTTGAGCCCGACACCGAGCGCGACCGATAGTGCGAGCACGCTGTAGAACGCTACAGCCTCCTTCGGCTTGCGCGACAATCCGACAGGCCATTTGCGTCCCTCTCCGATTGCGTAGGCGGTCGAGCCGGCTAGGACTGGGATCGCAAGCAGGCCAGTTCCGATGATGCCGAGGGCGAAGATCAACTCGGCCAGCGCACCCGCGACGGGCCTCAATGCTTCCGCGGCCTGGGCGGACGATTCGATGTCGGTCTTTCCGGATGCGTGCAACGTCGCGGCGGTTGTCATGATGATCGCGAGGGCTATGACGTTCGAGACCGCCATGCCGACGAGCGTATCGATCCGGATTCGCTTTACCTCCTCTTTCTCCTTCTGAGGCTCCTGCTTGAGCGGCTTCTTGTCGGGATCGATCCGCTGCTCCTCCGCTTCCTGAGAGGACTGCCAGATGAACAGATAGGGCGAGATCGTCGTCCCAAGAATCGCGACCAAGGTCGTGAGAAAGGGTCCGCTCCATTCGATCTTCGGAACGAGCAGCCCTTTGAGGGCCGCGCCCCAAGGCACTTTTGCGAGAAAAAGCGCAATCACGTAGGCGAAGAGCACCAGCGTCAGCCATTTTAGGATGGAGACGTATTGCTCATACTTAAAGAAGATCTGCGCGATCACTGAAACCGCGCCGAACACCACGACGTAGAGCGTGCCCGGTCCGCCGATCAGAAGCTTGAGGGCATCGCCCATCGCCCCGAGGTCCGCGGCGACGTTGATCGTGTTGGCCACGAAGAGCAGCAGTATCATGGACCAGATGACGGGAGCAGGGAAATTCCGGCAGACGTTTCCTGCGATGCCGTGGCCAGTGACCCGACCGATGCGTCCGGAGATTTCTTGGATTGCGGCCATCAACGGATAGGTGATTAGCATCGTCCAGCCGATGCCGAATCCGAGCTGGGCGCCCGCCTGACTGTAGGTGCCGATGCCGGAAGGATCGTCGTCGGAAGCGCCGGTGATCAAGCCGGGACCCAGGCGCTGCAAAAAGCTGTCCTGATCTTCATTCTCGACCGGCCGCTTGCTCGCACCCGCCTTCATCGTCACGTCCGACCCTCCGCTTGTTTCAAGCCACGGAACCGTAAACGCTCCGGCCGTCCTAAGGGTCCGCACGGCCGCGCGCGCCGTCGATTTCAGTTGCGCTTCGCTCGGGAAAAATAGGCAATTTCCTCACGCGAATCCGGAACCTTGCCATCATTCGCGGGTTCTCGCATGCCGCATCCTGCGGCCAGGAGATTTTCATGAAGAAGCTGATGCTGACGTGCGCGGCTGCTGCGCTGATCTCGACGGGCGCGATGGCGCAGTCCACCGTCGTCACCACCACCGGCACGGGACATGCCGCCGCCGTACAGATCGAGCCGGAATACCGCACGAAGATCCGCACCTACGTCACCGAGCACAAGGTCCGTCCAGTGGAGACCCGCGAGAAGATCGTCGTCGGCCAGCCAGTGCCGCGCGAAGTCGAGCTCGAGGCGGTGCCCGCCGACTGGGGTCCCTCGCTCACCAAGTACCGCTATGTCTACTCGGGCGAGCGCGTGATGCTGGTCGATCCGTCGACCCGCACGGTCGTCCAGGAGATCGACTAATCCCTCCAGTGGCGGGTCGCTGAACGAAGCGACCCGCCACTCCAATCCACCCCGCCGATACCTGATTTCTCTTTTGCGAGCGGCCGTTCATGCCGATCATTCGTTATTTCGTGTTCGTCGGCGGACTGCTGCTGGCGCTGCTCTTCGCTGCGGACCGGTATCTGCCGGCGCCGGTTGAGCAGGCGGGCCCGTCCGAGCCGGACAGGACCATCATCCGGATCACCTCGGCGAGAAGCCTACCGGAGAAGATCGTGTTCGACACGCGTCCTCGCACCGATGTGCCGATCATCGCGCAGGCCGATCCGGTCCCTGTAGTACCGCAGCACCAGGTGCGCGAAGCCATGGCCGCAGTGCCTGCCGCGCCTGCCATTGAGGTGAAGAAAGAGACAGCTGTGCGCGCGGCCGCAGCGGCTCGCCCGCATCCGAAGCGCTCGGCAAAACTACAGAAAAGAGCGCCCGACCGGCGTCTTGCCTTCGAGCGGCCCGAACCATTTGCCGGCGGATGGTGGTGACGAATGCTGGCGCGTGATGTCGAAAAAAGAAAGGCCGCGCCTTCCATAGCGCGGTCCCGTTGCATGCGGACCGACTTCGCTCATCAGTGCCGGTAGTGCCGATGCCAGTGGCCAAACGACCAGCCCGCGTCTCCAGCGCCACCGCGCGTCACGCGAGCGGGCCCGCGCAAAAGCGTGCTGCGCGCGCTTTCGGGCTGACACGGATATAACCGAGGTCGTACCTGGCTTTTCTCGGGCGACTCACGGCCGAGAAGGGCCGGCCTGCTTCAAGAGGAAGCTCGAGCCTGATCGACAAAGAACATCCTGCTAGTCATCAAGGTTGATGAAGTTCGCGAGTATGCTTGCGGAGACACGACCCCGGCCTCGCAGGGGGCTTGGGGTGCTCCGCCAGCTCGGCGGCGAGCCAGCGAAAGTCCCAAGCTTGTCCGGCAGCCTTTGCTCCTGAACCTGCCCGGGGCACGTGCGCCAAGCTTCCCGATTTACTAAAGGCCTAGTTTCATTCACGGAACCGAAACCGGCCATCTCCGTTTTGGAGTCGTTTGAAATCATTCTTGGGAAGGCGCCATGACGCAGCATCGTCGTAGGGTCATACAGACCCGCTCCCTCGAAGAACGAATGGCGGAACAGGCGGCAAAGCTAAAAGAACAGGCCAGCCAGTTACCCGCTGGAGCCGAGCGAGAGGCCCTGCTGAAACGAGCCAGGATTGCGCAGACCGGCGCGCATCTGAGTGATTGGCTTCGTTCACCCGGCCTACGGCCGCCCGAATGAATCTCCACTAATCAATGCTGCCTGTCCTGAAGGGGTGGGATGTGAAGCTGCTCGGCGAGTATCTCGAACACGCCATCCAGTTCGAACGGATGGCGGCCGAAGAATCGGACCCTAAGTTGAAAGCGGCGATGGAGAGCCAAGCGAAGGCTTATCGTAGGATGGCCGCGAAGCGAGCCAAGATGCTCGGCTTGCCGGAGCCTAGCCCTCCCGAACAGAAGACTCAGAAGGGCTAGGGAACAATTGTCCACTTTGGTACTTATTGAGTCGCCTTTGGCAGGGTGATTCCCGTGAATTTTTTCAGTAGCGACAAATTCTCTGGACCGAAGACGCGGGAAGAGCAGCGCTGCAAATGCGGCGCGCAGCCCCGACTGGCTCATACGATGATGGACCCAGTGCGCGGCCGGACCGTGCGCATGTTCGAGTGCCGGTGTGGCGAGCGCTCTTGGACCGAGGACAAAGAGTAAGGCCTGCCCGGTTTGGCGCCTCTGTCTGCGAGCCTAGTGGTCCGGATTGATCTTGAGCCGTCGCCTATTTTGGAACGTGCACTCGCTTGTCAGCATTACTGGCGTATGCCGCGCTTTTTCTTCCACGTGACCCACAAACGCTACGAACCTGACGTTGAAGGCGAGGAATTGCCGGACAAGCACGCCGCCTGGCATGAGGCTACAGTGACGGCTGGCCAGATACTCCAAGGCCTCGACGGGAAGTTAACGCCGGACCAGGGATGGAAGATGGAAGTCACGGACGAATTTCAAAACACGCTGTACGTCTTGCACATCAAAGCCGAAAAGCCAAAGTAAGACCGTTCAGTTGTCGGCCTCTCATGGCGTCCGTCGCGCTCGATGATCCATGATCGCAAAGCTCGGATCACCTCGCTCGCAGTCTGGCCAGACATCGGCGCGACGACAAACCGCGAAACCTGACGAGCTCGCCGCAGCTGAGCCCACCGAAATGGCCGGAGCTCTTCGTCAGCTGAGCCGGGATCCGGAATTTCTGGTCGAGCACAACGCCAGCTATTACCGGCTTCTTCCAGATCAGAAGCGTTACTACATCAACGATACTGGTACCGGGAACACGGTAAATCTGTCGCATCGACGCGTGCTTCAGCTGGTTGCAGAATTCCCTTCGCTACAGGGCAACCGAGATGAGGGTCGACGGCTTTCGTTTCGATCTCGCGACCATCCTGGCGAGAGAGCCGTACGGCTTCGATGAGGGCGGCGGCTTCCTTAATGCCTGCCGCCAGGATCCTGTCCTATGTGAAGAGCTGGATGTCTAGGACGTGACGTGGCCGTCGCCGACCGGCGAAGAAATGGCCGACGAGCAATGGCAGGATAGCAACGCCAGAAGTTTCGGGATGCTGCTCGATGGACGCGCTCAGGAGAGCGGGATCAAGCGGCGCGCTTCGGACGCCACATGCTGCTGATCTACAACGCGCACCATGACATCGTGAACTTCACGCTGCCCGCCGTCGCCGAGGGGCGCAATTGGACGGGACTTATCGACACGAACCAGCCCGAAAATGAGATGCCAACTTTCAAGTTCGGCATGCTTACGAGGTCACCGGACGATCGTTGCTCGCGTTTGTTCTAATTGCCGACAATGTTGCTTCGCCCGATGTGCGGCGAAGCCTTGATGCCGTGCTTGAAGTTTCCGAGATGCCCTCATTTTGAGACTTTCCGCTCAGACTCCGGCGACCCACAGCCGCAGGAACTCCCTCCATCCACTGCGAGTCTCCAAGCGTCCGGCTGAGGCTCCGACATTGACACCGTTGGCTGAATACATCGTTGTGCGCCCGCCGCTCGCCGCCATCGGCCCAAGAGGAACGACGGTCCAGATAAAAGGTTGACATAACGGTCTGTGCCGCGAACCAGTTTCGCGGCATCCACCCGGAACGGCCCCTCATCGAACGCGCGTTCGGTGGCGGGCCGGTTTTCGTTCTGCGGCGCCCGCTGAGAGGCGTTCCCGTTCACAGCAAAATTTGTACGAAGTGCCGCACTTTAGGAGCGGTCCGCCTTGCACTCCTTGATGCTGAGATCGGAGACCCAATCGCCGTCGGTCTCGGCTTGCGTCGCGGAGCGACGACATTCCTCAGCCTTGATTCTAAACCGATCTGCGTCTGACAAGCTGTCTTCCTCGCAGTGACAATCGGTTTTGAGGGATAGCATTCCTGTGAGCGGCGCCGTTGACCCGCTTGTCCGCGTCTTCCGACGGATATTCTTGACGCTCGGGATCAGGCGATTGAAGCAAGCCACCAATCGCCAATTGCGTGAGTCAGATCGCTCCAAAGCCTCGAGGGAAGATCGGGCACGGCTATGCGGACGCTGTAACGATCGGTCGTCAGGTCGTGGCACCACTCCGTCGCAGCGAAATCGAACCCGAAGCTTCCAGCGTGACGGATAGGAAACCCGAGTTCGCTCAGCTCCTCACTCATGGCGGCGGCCGCCTGCCGAGCCGCCGCCTCGTCGAGAGATCCCAACCTGACGTATAGTCCGTGAACGGGTCGCAGCTGCGACGGCACGCCTCGCAGCCTCGAGGCGAAATGCCGGGAGGAAAAACGACCGTTACGAAGGATCGAAGCCATACGCCTCCTCGTCAGACGACGGTAGGAGGACCTGCCCAAGAAGGGCGGAAAGTGCGCCGGCAAGGCTGCGTTGCCGAGGAGCCTGATGGCGTTGCGCGTTTCCGTCATAAGCTCCTCCAGGAAGGAAGAGGGCACCCGCTCCGTCGCGATATCGTTGCGGATCAACGTAATGGAACCCAGCCGCCCGTACTCCGCACCTAACGAATCCAGCTTGTTATGACTTCTGATCAGGATCAGCGGAATTCCCCGGCGCCATGACCACCGGACGACCTGCCCAATACGACCTGAACTGCTGGCGAAACATGTCGTATCGAAGATGACGAGGTCGAAATGCAGCTTCCCGCAATTGATGACGTCGCCGAAATCGCGAGATGAGACGCACGAGTCCAGCAGCAGAACCCTGCGAGAGTTGCTGTTCGCCGGGACATTCTCGACCGACCCGACCACCAGGTGCAATGGACGAGCATAGCCGTCGATCAGCTCCAGCGTTTCCCCATAGGAGCCTGGCAGTGCAATGACCTCCGCACCTCTCATCGACTTGGAGAGTGCGAGGAGCAGCGAAGCAATCGCGGCCATGCCGGATGCCGCATAGATCGTTTGTCGAATGTGTCGCTCATCGAGCGAGTAGAATGACGGTCCTTCCACGGCAAGGTCGGCCCGTTGATAGTCGTATTGAAATTTGAAGGACCCGCTGAATGGACGCGCGCTGCCGGCCCAGGCTGTTTCGGTGGCGTTCCACTCCTGCATCTCATGCGCGGCCCTGAGAACCGCAGTGAGCTGAAATTTACGACGGATGACTTCGGCGACCGAACCTGGACGATCCAGTGATAACGGTGCGGCCAAGCAGCTGTTCAAAAGCTTCAGTTCTTCGAACTTGCGATCGAAATATGCGTCCGTGCTCTCCATTGTCATCCTGCTCGGATAGCCGACAGTCGTCAGGCTCCGAAGGGCTTCATCACGACCTTGATGCAGCCATCTTTCTTGTCCCGGAAAGTCTTGTAAAGCTCCGGTCCTTCCTCAAGTGTCGCGCGATGGGTGATGACGAAGGACGGATCGATCTCGCCCTTCTGGATGCGCTCCATCAGCTTCGGCATGTAATGCTGGACGGGAGTCTGAGCCATCCGGAAGGTAAGGCCGCGATTGATCGCGCTGCCCATGGGAATCTTGTCCAGATAACCACCATAGACGCCGACGATCGAAACCGTCCCGAAATTTCGGCAGCATTCGATGGCCTGGCGAAGAACATGCGGCCTGTCCGTTCCCATGAAGGTTGCGACCTTAATCCGGTCAATCACGGAGCCAATGCTGGCCGTCGTCTCAGGCTCGGTGCCCACAGCGTCGATGCAGGAATCCGCGCCGCGCCCACCGGTCAATTCCTGGATGCGATCGTAGATGTCGTCCTTTTTGAAATCGAGCACCGTTGCGCCCGACTGGGCGGCGAGCGCCAAGCGCTCCGGAACGGTGTCGATCGCCAGGACGCGCTCTGCGCCCAGCAGAAACGCGCTCTTGATCGCGAATTGTCCGACGGGGCCGCATCCCCATACGGCTACTGTCTCGCCGCCCTTGATGTTGCAGAATTCGGCAGCCATGTAGCCGGTCGGAAAGATGTCCGACAGGAACAGCACCTGTTCGTCACTGAGGCCTTCCGGAACCTTGTATGGTCCGACATCGGCGTAGGGCACCCGCAGGTACTCCGCCTGTCCGCCGGCGAAACCTCCGAGCATATGCGAATAGCCGAACAGGCCGGCAGGGGAGTGTCCCCACATCTTCTCGGCCATCTTGGCGTTCGGGTTGGACCGCTCGCATCCGGAGTAGAAACCGTTCTTGCAGAAGAAGCATTCACCGCAGGAGATCGTGAAGGGCACCACGACTCGGTCTCCGACCTTGAGCTTGGTATTGTTCTTACCGACGTCGACGACCTCACCCATCGTCTCGTGGCCAACGACATCGCCTTTTTCCATGCTCGGCATGACGCCGTCGAACAGATGCAGGTCCGACCCGCAGATCGCGCAGGCGGTCACCTTGATGATGGCGTCGCGGCCATGTTCGATTTTGGGGTCCGGCACTGTCTCGCATCGAATGTCGCCTTTGCCGTGCCAGGTGAGAGCTTTCATTGGGGAACTCCAAGCGAGGGATGACGGGTAAGCGGAATTGCGCCTCGAAGTTCCTATCGCGTTAGGAACGGCCGAAGCCCAGCGCGATTAGACAGCCAAGTTTCAGACAGCCGAGAGCAGAGATGGACAGGCAATTTGCAACCGTGACCGGCGCATCGACGGGGATCGGTTACGAGTTTGCGCGCATCTGCGCGCGCGAAGGATTGACCTGCTGATTGCCGCGGACGAAGTGGAAATCGAACAGGCGGCCACCGATTTGAGAAGTGAGCCTGGTGCGGGCGCCGTCGAGGCTCTTCACGTCGGCCTCGCCACGCAGAAGGCATCGACCAACTCCACGCGTCGGCCAAGGACCGTCCGATCGACTTTCTCATGGCGAATGCCGGTCGCGTGCTCTGCAAGGCTGAGCCTGCCCGAGCGCGTGTTTCACCGCTTGGGGCGGAAAGAGGATCGTTAGAGTTCCACGGCCGTTGTCTATCCTCGCGTGGAGGCGAGGAACTCATTGATGGATGAAACGGTAAAAAAGCCGGAACAACAAGTCGGGGAGCGACCCAGGCACGGATACGTCCGCGTGCGCGGTGCTCGTGAGCACAATCTCAAAAACGTGGACGTGGACATCCCGCGTGACGCATTGGTCGTGTTCACCGGCGTCTCAGGCTCCGGGAAGTCGTCTTTGGCCTTCGGAACGCTCTATGCTGAGGCCCAGCGCCGTTATCTTGAATCCGTATCGCCTTACGCCCGGCGGCTGTTCCACCAGATGGCTGTGCCGGAGGTCGACGAGATCGAGGGCCTGCCGCCGGCCGTCGCGCTGCAGCAGCAGAGGGGATCGCCCACGACGCGATCGAGCGTCGGTAGTGTGACGACGCTGTCGAATCTTCTTCGCATGCTCTATTCGCGCGCGGGCGATTATCCGCGATCACAGAAGCTGCTGTACGCCGAAGCCTTCTCGCCGAACTCCGCCGAGGGTGCCTGTCCCCGGTGCCATGGGCTCGGGCGCATTTATGAGGTGACCGAGCACTCGATGGTGCCGGACGACCGGTTGACCATCCGGGAGCGGGCGATCGCGGCATGGCCCACCGCATGGCATGGCCAGAACCTCCGCGACATTCTGACGACGCTCGGTTACGACATCGACAAGCCCTGGCGCGAGCTGCCGAAGAAGGCGCGCAGCTGGATCCTGTTCACGGATGAGCAGCCGACCGTCCCGGTCTACGCAGGATATGATGCGAAAGAAGTGCGCGGGGCGCTGAAGCGTAAGGAAGAGCCGAGCTACCAGGGCACCTTTACCGGCGCTAGGCGCTACGTAATGGAGACATTCGCCAACACGACCAGCGCGATGATGAAGAAGCGGGTCGCTCGGTTCATGCTGAGCACCGAATGTCCCGCATGCCACGGCAAGCGGCTGAAGCCGGAGGCGCTGTCCGTCAAATTCGCGGGCATGGATATCGCCGACATCGCTCGGGTTCCGTTGCAGCGGCTGACTGAGCTGATGCGGCCTTACTGCGAGAATGCCGGCGCTGGTCGAGAGGCTCATCCGGAGAAGGCCGTGGTCGTGCAGCGGATCGCGCAGGATCTGGTCGGGCGGCTTGGTGTGCTGCTCGATCTCGGCCTCGGTTACCTCATGCTCGAGCGCAGCACGCCGACTCTTTCGCCGGGCGAACTACAACGCCTGCGGCTTGCAACACAGGTCCGCTCCAATCTTTTCGGTGTGGTCTATGTGCTCGACGAGCCGTCCGCCGGGCTTCACCCGGCCGACACCGAGGCTCTTCTCCGTGCGCTCGACCGGCTCAAGGCGGCTGGCAATTCACTGTTCGTGGTCGAGCACGAGCTTGACGTCATTCGCCACGCAGACTGGGTCGTCGATGTCGGGCCGGATGCCGGAGCACATGGTGGCGAGATTCTCTACAGTGGTCCCCTCCATGGCTTAAGCGAGGTCGAGAGATCCCGCACCCGAGAATATCTGTTCGGATCGCGCGCTCCGCCGAGGCGGAGAGAACGATCTCCGCAGGGCTGGCTTCGTCTGCGCGGCGTCACCCGAAACAACTTGCGAAACCTCGACGTCGATTTACCTCTCGGCGTGCTGGCGAGCGTGACCGGCGTATCCGGATCTGGCAAATCAAGCCTGGTCAGCCAATTTCTCGTCGAGGCGCTGGCCCAGCACTTTGGACATTCGCCTTCGGCGGAGGAGCCTGACGAAGAAGATCTCGAGCGAGTGCCGGTCGGAATCGTCGGCGGCGAAATCACCGAAGGGCTCGAACGTCTGAAGCGGTTGGTCGTGGTCGACCAGAAGCCGATCGGGAGAACGCCCCGATCGAACCTGGCGACTTACACCGGGCTATTTGACCATGTCCGGAAACACTTCGCGGCAACCAAGGAGGCGCGCCGGCATCGGTACGACGCCGGCCGCTTCTCGTTCAATCTGCCCAAGGGCCGATGCCCGACATGTCAAGGCGAGGGCTTTGTATGCGTCGAGCTCCTCTTCCTGCCGAGTGTCT
Organism: Bradyrhizobium sp. CCBAU 11434; assembly: GCF_028128895.1. Taxonomy (NCBI): domain Bacteria; kingdom Pseudomonadati; phylum Pseudomonadota; class Alphaproteobacteria; order Hyphomicrobiales; family Nitrobacteraceae; genus Bradyrhizobium; species Bradyrhizobium sp. CCBAU 11434. The sequence continues at coordinate 52,318 of NZ_LBJX01000003.1, read as the reverse complement.
ACGCGCCGTGCCCGGACTGCCACGGCGCGCGCTACAATGGTGAGACGCTCGCCATCAAGCTGAACGGCAGATCGATCGCCGACGTTCTCGCAATGACGGTCGAGGCCGCTCACGCGTTCTTCGCCGATGATCCGGTCATCGCGCGCTCTCTCGACGTCTTACGCCAGGTAGGACTCGGATACATACGGCTCGGTCAACCTGCCACAGAGCTGTCCGGCGGCGAAGCGCAGCGCGTCAAGCTCGCCACCGAGCTGCAGCGCACGCAGCGATCCCAAACAATTTACGTCCTCGACGAACCGACGACAGGCCTGCATCCATCCGACGTCGAAAAACTAATCGTTCAGCTGGCCGGTCTTGTCGAGTCCGGCAGCTCGGTGATCGTCGTCGAGCATGACATGGCGTTTGTTGCTGCGAGCGACTGGGTGATCGATATCGGCCCGGGCGCAGGTGAAGACGGAGGGCGTATCGTCGCGGCAGGAACGCCTGTTGAGGTCGCGGGTCACCCCCACAGCCGCACGGCGCACTATCTCGAACGGGTTCTGGCGCAAGACCGAGGGGCGAGGTTCCCTGAGGCTTAGCCCGCCATCGATAGGGTCATCCTGCTTGGGGAGCTCGTGGAACTACGCGTGCTGCCTGGGATTGGTCGAGTAAGACCAAGGTTTCCAAATGATGGACAGTAGGGCACCAAATGCTGGAAGAGAAACTCAAGGAAGCCATCATCGGCGAGCTGAAGCGACAAGCGGCCAACCGGCCGCAATCGCTTCAGGTCGAAGGCTCCGACGAGCTGATCGTCAACGGCAAGATCGATCTGGCTGACCTCGTCATGGTGATTGCCGGCTCGGTGGCCGGTGGCCCCTAGCTCACTTGCTAAAGCATCTTTCGCAGAGTTTGCGCGTCGGCCGGCGCGGCGCTTTTCTGGTCGTTGTCGAAATAGACATAGACATCACAACCTTGCCTCTTCCAGGACTTGAGGCGCACGGCCCATTGGTAGAGCGCTGCCTGCGAATAGTGGCCGTGATAGCGTCCGCTTGGGCCGTGTGCACGGACATAGACGAAGTCCGCCGTGCGTTTCCAGGGCGAGGGCGCATCGTGATGGTCGGACAGGCAGAGTGAGATGTTCTGGTCGGACAGCATTCTGAGAATGCGCGGTTGATACCAGCTCGGGTGGCGAAATTCGAAACTGTAGCGGCGTTTCCTGGACAGCAGCTTGAAGAACGAGCCGAGCCGCTCGGCGTCCGCCTGGAACTGAGGCGGAAGCTGAAACAGGATCGGCCCCGCCTTACCGCGCAACAGCGACATGCGGTCCTCAAGCAGCTCGAGGCTGTTTGCAGAGCGATCCGAAAGACGCTTCCAGTGCGTAATGAACTTCGACGCTTTCCAGGCAAAGACAAAATCGCGGCCAGTCTGCTGCCGCCATGCTGTCACTGCCTCCGGCGTTGGCGTGCGGTAAAACACCCCGTTCAGCTCCGTGGTGTCGAACTGATCGGCATAGTAGCTGAGCTGGTCTTTGATCCGGACCTCCCGGGGAAAGAACGGACCTCGCCAGGATGCGTAGTGCCAGCCCGAGGTGCCGATAAGAATGCGTGCCATTCGAACGTCGTCCAATCTGTCGGCGTTGCGAAACGCTTCCAAGGGTCTATCGACGCCTCGGCCGGAGCAATGTTCCTGATCTTGAGGAACTGGCGATGATCTCTCAGGTTTTCCTCAGCTGACTTGATGTTGAGGAGCCCGGCATGCGGCAAAAAGCAAAGATTGAAAACTACGATGCGCCGGCGGGCGGTTGGGGCTCGCTCAGTGCGGTGGCTCACATTCTCACGCAAGAAGAGGTTGCGCTTCTCGGCAGCGAGATATTGCTGAAGCAGAACAAGACTGGCGGCTTCATGTGCGTGAGCTGCTCCTGGGCCAAGCCCGCAGAGCCGCGCATGTTCGAGTTCTGCGAGAACGGCGCCAAGGCGACTGCCTGGGAGATAACAGGCAAGATCGTCACGCCGGATTTTTTCGCGCAGCACACGCTCACCGAGCTGCGAACCTGGTCTGATCATCAACTGGAAGAGCAGGGGCGCCTAACGACGCCGATGCGCTACGATCCTGGCAGTGACAGATATCTGCCCGTCGACTGGAGCGAAGCGTTCCGGCAGATCGGCGCAGAGTTGAACGCGCTCGATCCGTGCTCGGTCGTCATGTATACCTCTGGCCGTGCCTCGCTGGAAGCGAGCTATATGTACCAGCTGTTCGGCCGGATGTACGGCACCAACAACTTCCCCGACAGTTCGAACATGTGCCACGAAACGACCTCGGTGGCGTTGCCGGAAGTGATTGGCGTCCCCGTTGGAACGGTGCTGTTGAAGGATTTCGACGAGACTGATTGCATCTTCTTCTTCGGCCACAACACCACGACGAACGCGCCGCGGATGCTGCATCCGCTTCAGGAAGCGGCCCAGCGCGGCGTGCCGATCGTGACATTTAATCCGCTCCGGGAGCGCGGGCTGGAGCGCTTCGTCAATCCGCAGAGCCCTGTTCAGATGATTGCGGGCGGCACGCGCATCAGCTCGCAATATCATCAGGTGCGGATCGGGGGCGACGCCGCGGCCATCGCCGGCATCTGTAAATGGATCATCGAGTCGGATGATTTCGCGCGAACGAACGGTGGTCCACGCGTGATCGACGTCGCGTTCGTCGAACAGCATACCGCCGGCTTCGAGGAATTTGCCGCGTTTTGTCGCGCCCAGGATTGGGACCAGATCGAAAGGGCATCGGGACTTTCGCGAACCGCCATGCTGGACGCGGCCAACACCTATATGGCGGCCAATGCCGTCATCGCCAATTACGGCATGGGCATCACCCAGCACAAGCACGGCGTCGAAACGGCTAAGATGATCGTCAATCTACTGCTATTGGGCGGCAATATCGGCAAGCCCGGCTCGGGGATTTCGCCGATCCGCGGACATTCCAACGTGCAGGGCCAGCGTACCGTCGGCATCTCCGAAAAGACCAAACTCGTGCCGCTCGACAAGCTCGCCGACCTCTACGACTTCGAGCCGCCGCGATGGGACGGCCTTTCGACCGTGGATGCCTGCGAAGGCATTTTGAATGGAGACGTGCGCGGCTTCGTCAGCCTTGGCGGCAATTTTGTGCGCGCAATCCCGGAGCGATCGCTGATGGAGCCCGCATGGTCGGGCCTGCGCCTCTCGGTCCAGATCGCGACAAAGCTCAATCGCAGCCACATCGTCCCGGGCGAGGTGACGTATCTGCTGCCGTGTCTCGGTCGGATCGAGATCGACCAGCAGGCAAGCGGCCCGCAGGCCGTGTCGATGGAGGATTCGACAACCTGCGTTCATGGCTCGCGCGGTCAGCGCCAGCCGGTGGCGGACAATCTCTTGTCAGAGCCGGCGATCGTCGCCGCGCTGGCCAAAGCCACGCTGGGGCCTAATCCCGCGGTCGACTGGGATGCCTGGGTCGCTGATTACGCGCAGGTGCGGCACGCCATTGAACGTACCTATCCGGAGCAGTTCAAGGATTTCAACAAACGCATGTTCGAACCCGGCGGCTTCCCTCGGCCGTTGCCGGCCCGAGAGCGCAAGTGGAAGACGCCCAACGGTAAGGCGAACTTCACCGTGCCCAAGGCGGCATTTGCGCCGCCGCGAGAAGGCGACGGCATCTATGAGCTGATGACGATGCGTGCGGATGGCCAATTCAACACGACGATCTACACGGAAGACGATCGATTCAGGGGCATCCAGGGCAGTCGGTATGTCGTCCTGATGAATCCAGCCGATATGGAGGACGGTGGGCTGAAGTCCGGAGATACCGTCACGCTGGTCACCGAAGCGGGCGATGGTGTCGAACGCAGCCTGAGCGAGCTCCAAGTCGTGCCTTACGATATCCCGCGCAGGAGCCTTGCGGGCTACTACCCGGAATGCAATGGGCTGATCCCGCTGTGGCACTATGCCGAAGGCAGCAAGGTGCCCGCGGCGAAGTCCGTCCCGGTGCGCCTGTTCAAGGATATCATTCCGGAGATCATGGAAGGCGGCGAGATTCCGATCTCGACCGACTGAGCCCAACTGCAGAGCGTGGGCCTTTCGTGTTGTCGATAGCCCCGAGCTCTCCATTGGCGCCACAGGTGAATAGAAACTTCGACGGTCCTTCCGAATTGAACCGTCATCGACTTGATGATTGGAGTTTAAGATGAAGAAGATCGGATTAGTTGGAGTCGCTGTCGCCGTGATTGCAACAGTCGCGGTCACCCCCGCGGACGCACATTGGCGCGGCGGCGGATGGGGCGGCCCGGGCATTGGCTTCGGAATCGCAGCCGGAGCACTCGCGGCAGGAGCTTACGGCGCCTACGGTCCTTACGGATATGGTCCGGGCTATGGCCCCGGCTACGCATATGGCCCCGCTTACGCCTATGGCCCCGGCTATGCTTATGGCGGACCTTACTACGGTCATCGTCGGTACTATCGGCATTATCGACACTGGTGATCTGACCACTGACTTGGCGTCGGCGGCGAACGAGGAGAAAAATGCGCAGACGCCTCTGGGTGATCTCAGCAGCCTCCGCGATCGTGGCCGTCGCTGCGGGGATCTGGTTCCTGACTGCGCCCGTGCGTTTCACTTCGGCAGAGGTAGGCCGTGTCTCTGACACCGTCGGCGATGCCGCACGCGGGAAGCTCATTTTTGCAGCCGGCGACTGCGCCTCCTGCCACGCCTCGCCGGGACAAGCTGATCGCTTGCATCTCGGCGGCGGATTAGCGCTCACCTCGCCCTTTGGCACGTTTCGCGCACCCAATATTTCGATGGATCCGGTAGACGGCATCGCACGCTGGACTGCGAAGGATCTCGCCAACGCGCTGCTGCGCGGTGTTTCTCCCGACGGTCGCCACTACTATCCCGTGTTTCCGTATTCGAGCTTCACGCACATGCGTTCCGAGGACGTCCAAGATCTCATGGCCTATCTGCGCACGCTCCCCGCCGTGAAGGGGCGTGCGCCTGATCACGAGCTCAATCTGGTCTTTGGCATTCGCCGCTTTGTGGGGTTCTGGAAGCTTTTCTATTTCAAGCCTGGACCGATCGTGGTCGATGCCGGACATGACGAGTCCTGGAATCGGGGGCGGTATCTGACCGAGGCGGTTGCTCACTGCGCGGAATGCCATTCATCACGAGATCTGTTCGGCGGCATTAAACCAGGGACCCGCTATGCCGGAGGGCAAGATCCTGAAGGCACCGGCTTCTATCCCAACATCACGCCGGCACGGATCGGTGACTGGTCGGAGCAGCAGGTGGCGGCTATGTTGCAGACCGGAAATACGCCCAATCATGGCCGCGTCGGCTCGTCGATGGCCGATGTCGTCACGAATACGGCGATGTTGCCGGACAGCGATCGCAAGGCGATCGCCGTCTATGTGAAGTCGCTGCCGCCCCGGCCGACGCCTCGTCCCTGATGATCCTCACTGCGCATAGAGATAGGCCGCGACATCGCGAGCCTCCGCCTCGCTGATCCCCGTGGCCGGCATCGCTGTCCTCGGCGAGAAAGCCTGCGGCGTTACGATCCATCCTATGAGATTGTCGGGCGAGTTGGTCACCACACCAGCGATATAGACGCGTTGACGCAGATCGGCGAGAGAGCTTCCGACCTGACCGTCGCCGCCGGGGATGCCGGAAATGGTATGACATCCGGCGCAGCCATAGCGGCGGATCAGGGCAGGCGCCCGGGCTGGATCGCCGGCGGTCATGGCCCGGGCGGTATTCTCGGTCTGCTTGCGGTAACTTTGGGCGAGCCCGCCTGCCACGGCGGAGGCAGTCAGCGCGCCGGCTGCGACGATCAGGGCGATAAGCATTCTACTGCGCGTGAAGGGCATCGGTTCGCTCCGTTTGCTTGGCGGCACGCGTGATCCAAAGCGCAATCAGGGTCAGGGCCGCACCGGCGTAGATCGTTCCCGCCGGCACCCACATGATGATGCCGGCCAGCTGCTGGTCCTCCAGCGGAGTGAGCCCCCACGCCCCCGCAGCCTCCTGTTGCTCCCGGTAGAGCAGATGCGGCGCAAGCGCCATCAAGGCGCCGAGCACGCTGGTGTGCAGCATGGTGATGAAGACATGCCAGGCGGCGGCCCCGGTTTCACTACGCCTGAACACCGACCACCAGAACAGGACGGCCGTCAGGAAGAAGCTGAGATGCTGCGCCCGGTGCAGGAGGAGGTTGGAAACGGCTGCGTCGAACAGGAGCGGCGCGTGCCAGCCCCAGATCGCCATTCCGTGCAGGATCGTGGCGGTGCGACCGGCGCTGAAAAAGCCCCACACGGCGTCGGTGGCAGGCAGCCGCATCCAGCGGCCGATCGACAGGCGAACGCGGCGGGGCAGGGACCACAATAGCGTTCCAACCGGTCGCGCGATCACCAGCAACGGCGCGGCTACGGCCATCAGGATCTCGTGCTCGATCATGTGAAAGCTGAGCAGCCGTTCGCCAAGCCAGTGCAGCGGCGACACCAGCGCTGCGATCAGCGAGAGCCAGCCGGCGGCGCAGGCAACGACTTGCCAGAGTCCGGCACCAGGAACACGAGCCCGTCGCCGGAGCAGAACAAGCGCGCCGACGCCGTACATGAGACCAAAAACCATGAGAGGGAGGACGATCCAGGGATCGAGCGTCCAACGCGCGCCGCTCACGTCCGGGGTCAGCTCGTGGGCATGTGCCGCACCACCCGCCAGCAGGCCAGCCGTGATTGCCGCTATCTTTCGCATCCCGTCAGCACCAGAGAGGCCACGCCCTGCATCGCAAGAGCAAAGGTGAAGAGGCAGGCGGAAAGGGCGCTGACCGCTCTGGCGAAATCGATCGTATGAGCGGGCGCGCTCGCGACCCCCAGCCTTCTTGCGCAAGACCACGACGCGACGCCCGACAGAGCCGTCAAGATTGCGCCTGCAAGGGAGATGATGGCGGAGACATGCAGCGTTGATCGGCAATCGACATAGGGCAGGATTTGTCCAAGCTGCATATTGACGGCCCAGATCACGGCGGCGAACCAGAGGCCGGCCCAGATCGTGAGATGGGTCAGCAATTTTGATGCGCTCATAGCCGTGCCAGCCAATAGATGCAGCCATAGATCGGAAGCCACGCCGCAACGACAAAGTTCCAATACATGGCGTTGTCCTGGACGTCGCCGAAGCGGCGGGCATTTTGCGCGTGGCGCGTAAACATCAGCGCGGCGAGGACCAAGGTGTCGGCGAGGTCGGTGATGATGTGCGTGGTGTGGAGGCCCAGCAGGAGCCAAACCACGGAGCCGTAGGCATTGGTGTCCCAACTGATCCGCAACGCAGGAAATTCGAAGACGCGCACGATCAGCGGCGCGATTCCCAGGATCGACATGACGACAAGGCCGATCCTGACCTTGCGCAGGTCTTGCTGCTCCGCCCAGCGCGAGATCAGGATGTTGGGCACCAGGCTGACGAGCAGAATGAGCGTCATCAATGTGCCGGGAAGCAGATCGGGTGGGGGAGCGTCGATCGGCCAAGTGGTCGCCAGGCTCATCAGATAGAGGTAGACGGCGATCGCCAGGGCAAAGCCGGTGCCCTCGATCAGCATGAAGGCGAGCGTGCCCCACCAGGTGGCACTCTGTGTCCCCATCCCGTGTAGCGGCAGCTTGCGGAGATCGAGCACGATCCTTTCCCTCATGCCTCGTCCTCCGGCGTTCCCTTGGGCCAGAACCAGCCGATCAGGGCGATCGCGATCGGGATCGAGCCCCACACCACCGCCCAGGGTGTGAATATCGACCAGATCAGCATGATGCTGGTTGCGATCGCCGTCAGCAGTGGCCAGATCGAATTCCGCGGCGAGGCCTCGCGCGCCTGTGGTTCGGCAATATTGAGCGACGTCACCACCAGCTCGCGCCGATCGGTACGCAGGCCCTTCGCCACAGCAAGCGCATCGCGGCAATCCCAGAGCGGATGCAAACTATTGACGACGGGGATCATCGCAAAATTGAAGCTGGGCGGAGGCGACGAGGTGGCCCACTCCAAAGTGGCTGCATCCCAGGGATTGTCGGAAGCGACGTCGCCGGCCCACGCGCTCCGGATGACATTAATGAAGAACACCAAGAACCCGGCGGTGAGCACGATGGAGCTGAGGCTCGCGAACACATTAAGAGCGTGCCACGGCAGGTCGGGCTGATAGGTGTAGATTCGCCGCGGCATGCCCTCCAATCCGAGGATATGCATTGGAAAGAAGGTGGCGTTAAAGCCGGTGATGATCAGCCAGAACGACCACTGCCCAAGCGTCTCGCTCATCATCCGTCCGGTGAGCTTGGGAAACCAATAGTGGATGGCGCCCAGTAGCGGGAAAACGGCGCCGCCGACCAGCACATAATGGAAATGCGCGACGACGAAATATGTGTCGTGCACTTGGGTGTCGAACGGGACGGAGGCAACCATCACCCCGGTAAGGCCGCCGATGACAAAAGTGACGAAGAAACCGATGATGAAGAGGAGCGGCGTTTTGAACACCGGCCTGCCGTCCCACAGCGTCGCCAGCCAGCAGAAGATCTGAATGCCGGCAGGGATCGCGATGGCCATGCTGGACGCCGTGAAAAAGCTCTCACCTAGTCGTGGCAGACCCGCCACGAACATGTGGTGCACCCACAGGCCGAAGGCGAGGATGCCGGTTGCAATCAGCGCCATCACCAGACCGAGATAGCCGAAGGCCGGTCGCCTCGCGAACGGTTCGATCATGGTCGAGACCATGCCGGCCGCCGGCAGGAAGATGATGTAGACCTCGGGATGGCCGAAGAACCAGAATAAATGCTGCCAGAGCAGCACGTCACCGCCCTCGGCCGGATTGAAGAAGTGCGTGCCGACGAGGCGGTCGAGGATCAGGCTGGTGCTGGCGACCATGATCGCCGGCATCGCCATGATGATCAGGAAGGACGTCACCAGCATCGCCCACACGAACACGGGGATGCGGTCGAGCGTCATGCCCGGCGCGCGTTGCTTGAAGACGGTGACCACCATCTCCACAGCGACTGCGAGCGCGGAGACTTCGGTAAAGGTGATCATCTGTGCCCAGATGTCGGCGCGCTTGCCGGCGGCATATTGCGGCCCGGATAGCGGCACATAGGCGAACCAGCCGACGTCCGGTCCCATGTCGAGCGCAAAGGCAATCCAGAGCAGCGCGCCGCCGGCAAGATAGATCCAGTAGGAGAATGCGTTGAGGCGAGGGAAGGCGATGTTGCGGGTGCCGACCATCAGCGGCACCAGATAGACCGCCACGGCCTCCATTACAGGCACCGCAAACAGGAACATCATGTTGGCGCCGTGCATAGTGAAGATCTGATTATAGCGGTCGGGACTAAGCAGGCGCGCCTCTGGCTGCGCGAGCTGGATCCGCATCAGCATGGCGAGGACTCCTCCGAGCACGAGGAAGACGAAGGCCGTGAAGATGTAGCGGCGGCCGATGATCTTGTGATCGACGGTGGTGAGCGCGCCCCAGATGCCGGGCGGCGTCTTCCAAGTCTCAGTCAACGCCTCTGTCAGGCGCGAGCCTTGGATGTCGATGTCGCGCGTGTCGGACGCTTTGGCGGGCATGTTCATTTCAGGCTCGCCAGATAAGCAGAGACATCGCGCAACTCTTCCGGTGTGAGCGGCACCATCGGCATGTTATTGCCCGGCTTGATGGTCTGTGGATCGGCGATCCAGGCTGCGAGCGAGCCGCGCGTGGTTTCGAACAGCCCCGCCGCGATGGTCCGGCGGCTGCCGACATGGGTGAGATCGGGCCCCGTGGTGCCGGCTGCAATGGTGCCACGGATGGTGTGGCAGGCCGCGCACGGCTTCGTCAGGAACGTCTGCATTCCCGCAGCCGCCTCCTCTTCGACAGGCTGGGCCGCCGCATTCCGCTCCGCGTTCGCCCATTTGTCGAAATCGTCCTGCGACTCCGCGATCACCAGCAGCGCCATGTGCGCGTGCTGCATGCCGCAATATTCCGCGCACTGACCGCGATACACGCCAGGCTGCTCCGCCCGGATCGTGAGCTCATTGGAGCGGCCCGGGATCAGGTCCTGCTTGCCGGCGAGGCTCGGGACCCAGAACGAATGGATCACATCGAGGCCATCGAGCTTGAGATGCACGTTGCGGCCAACTGGAATGTGGATCTCGTTGGCGGTCTCAAATCGTCGGGCCGGATCGGGGCCGATATATTCGAGGCCCCACCACCATTGCAGGCCACGCACCCGGATCGTCAGATCGTCCTGCCCGGCAACGCTAAGGCTCTGCGTGGCAAAGAAGCTCATGATGGTGAATGTGCCGATGATGACGGTGGTGGCGATGACGGCGCCGGTGACCGCGATGGTCATGCGCCGTTCGCGGCCGGGCTGAGGTGGTGTCGGCCGGCCTTCCCGCCGGTGCCACAAAGCCCAGATCAGCGCGACCATCACCAGCATCCAGACGATGGAGCAGACCGCAACGATCAGAAGGATGAGATGCTTCAGGCTAATTGCCGAGGTGCCGTGAACGTCGAGCGCGGATTGCCAATTGCTGCTGCACGCGGCCAGCGATACGGCGAGCGTTGCGCTCAAACAGGCCTTGTTCAGCGCGCGAATCACGGCGTCGGTCCCTGATCCAAATGGACCGGCGAGGGTCCCTGATCAAATAACAGCTTGGCCGGTGCGCGATTTTCGGCAGGTCGCGTCTGCTTCTCGTCGTTCCGGCTCGGCGCAGCGGTCTTGCCTTCATAGGAGCCGATGGTTTGTACATAGCCCGCAAGCTGCCAGATCTGATCCGTCGTCATCTTGTCTCGAAACGACGGCATGCCGTGGGGCCGGCCATCCCGGATCGAGGCGAAGATGGAGACCATCTCGGGGCCGTAGTACCACCAGCCATCAAGGAAGCTCGGCCCGCTCCCACCCTGACCGTCGCCGTGACAACTCTTGCAACCGAACCACGCATACAGCCGCTTGCCTTGGCTGAGATTGTAGGCGTTGACCTCATAGGGGTCGCCTAGCGCGAAATAGACCTGCGGGGGCGCGCCGGCGATGCCGTTCGGCATCAACGCGATCTTATCCAGCGCATCGGCTGTCGGTGGATCCAGCCGTAATTGCCGCTGCTCCCGCTGGCAGCCCGCCAGGGCCGTCGCAACTGCAAGGAGAATGCTGGTCATCCGCTTCATTCGCTCAAGGGAACTTACGATGAGTGTGTTTTTGCTTGGTTCCTGCAGGTTTGAGACCCGGCTTTATGCGCTCAGGCCAACTGAAAACCTGAAACTCTCTGCCACGCGCAATGCCGACCAGCGTGATCCCCGACGCAGTTGCGGTCCGGACTGCGAGCGCGGTCGGGGCAGACACCGCGATCAGAATGCCTGTGCCGATGGCCGCGGCCTTTTGCACTAGCTCGATCGAGACCCGGCTGGTGAGAACAAGCGCGCCGGAGAAACCAGTCACGCTTTCTGCGGCCATCGCTCCCGCGACCTTGTCCAGGGCATTATGCCGGCCGACATCTTCGCGCAGCAGCAACAAACCTGAACCGGGCCGATAGAGACCGGCCGCATGCGTTGCCCGGGTCGCGCGATTGATATCTTGTGCCGCTGTCAGGGCGTCCACGGCAGAGGAAATGTCCTCACCGGTCACCGAGAGATCGCTTGTAACGTGTGGGACCGGCGGGCAGGCGTCGGCCAGGCTTTCGATCCCGCAGAGGCCACAGCCCGTGGGGCCTACCAACCGCCGCCGTCGTGCCGCGAGGCGGTCGCTTCGGTCGGACGTGAGCCACATCCGCAACTCCACACCGTCCCCGTGCTGGACGATGTCGAGATCCTCAATCTCTGATGGCGCGGTTATAATCCCCTCGGTCAGGCTGAAGCCGAGGGCGAGGTCGATGAGATCGGCGGGTGTCGCCATCACAACGGCAAGCGTCGTTCCGTTGTACGCCAGGGCTACGGGGGTCTCTTCAGCGAGCGCGCGTTCGGCAAGTCGCCCGTCCTGGTCGTGACAATCGACGCCGACGATCGCGTGCGGCAGGTTCGTCTGGCGCCTGAACTGTGAGCCGTGCAACGCGTCCTCCCTCAAAGAAGAAGCGACGCCGCAAAGGGAGGATGGTTCCTAAGCCGACGCCACGCAGGTCAGCGCTGCCTATCGCGTGAGACACCGTCGGCTGTCGGTTCGAGAGCCGGTCATCACACCGGCAGATTGTCTGTCATCCCCTGCGGGACCTCACCCTGTTCGGATCGCTCGGCCAACAACTCGGCCTCCGCCTTGTACCAGAGGTCGTCCATCGCCCCTGCGGGTTCGCCAGCCTGCTTCCAAAGATGATAGGCCCGGCTGCGAATGTCTTCCTCACTCAAATCCGTCATTCCATCTCCGTTTGTTCGCCTTGGCAAAGCAGCAGAGGGTCGACAGGTTCCAAAGACGGGCAGTTGTCGGCAATAGTGCATTGTCGCATGACCATCGTTGGTGGAACGGGCTGTGCAGGCCCACGTTGGCTGACATGTCATCGGCGGATCTCAAGGGCTGGCTTACCAAAATCGGCGTCGCCACCTCGCGGCCGGCGGCATTTGTCGTCTTCCTGGCTTACGCATCCTGCTGGCTTATCCTGGGAAATGGATTGGAATGGCATTCGTTCGCTACGCTCGCGACTTGGGGGATGACACTCCTCATCCAGCGCGCCGAGCATCGCGACACTCAGGCCATTCATGCCAAGCTCGACGAACTGCTGAAGGCCGTTGGGAATGCAGATGACGACCTCATGGACGTCGACAAGAAGGACGCCGAGGAAGTCGAGGAAGAGCGCGCACACGTCCAGGCATCCTGATGGCTGCGCGTTGATAAGCCGACCCGAGCAACCTACGAGGAGGTACGGAATTGATCCGCGCCAAGCAAATCGATGAAGTCAGCACGGAAGCGCTTATAATGGTCGTTGCGCCCGCCGCAATGGACCTGCCTACTATTCCGCGCGGACCCCGCTCGGGGCAGCTTCCGAAGTGGAGTTCGGTGGGATCGTGAGAGACGTCCTGGATTGTCTGATCGTGGGTGGCGGTCCCGCCGGACTCACCGCCGCCATCTATTTGGCGCGATACCGGAGAAGCGTAGCCGTCTTCGATGACGGGAAAAGCCGTGCAGCCTGGATACCAAAGAGCCATAATTATCCCGGGTTTCCTTCCGGCGTCTCTGGCCGCGAGCTGCTCAATCTGTTGAAGCTTCAAGCCAAGTCATACGATGTCGAACTCGTGCGGGAACGAATTTCCTCCTTGGAAAAATCTGACGCCGGTTTTAGAGCCGTCCATGGCGATTTCGAGATTCACGCGCGTCGTGTGCTGTTTGCGACGGGCATCATAGATGAGGCTCCGGACCTTGACGGAGTTGAAAAGGCGGTCCTTGCAGGAACCGTCCGCTACTGCCCCGTATGCGACGCCTACGAAGCCATTGACCGCCGCATAGCCGTGATGGGCCAGGGAGCAGGCGCTCTCGCAAAGGCGAGATTTCTACGGCACTATTCCGACCGTGTCACTTTGGTCGTTACCGAAACCCCGACCGCCGAGCTTTTGGCGGAAGCCGAAGAGGCAGGAATCTCGGTCCGGCTCGCGGATCGCCAATTGGAGATCAAGGATGGGTCGATCCACATTTCCGGTGGATCGAACGGTGCCGAGACGTTCGATGTGCTCTACCCGGCTTTGGGCTGCTCTGTCGGATCGAAGCTCGCCGTCCGACTGGGCGCCGCTGCAAACGAGGTCGGTTGTCTGGTCGTGGACGGGCACCAACAAACGACGATCGATGGAATCTACGCGGCCGGAGATGTCGTTTCAGACCTTCACCAGATATCCGTTGCGACGGGACACGCCGCGGTCGCTGCCACGGCGATTCACAAATCGCTGAGCTGAGCATCTACGTCAAGAAGGGCTGACCTGATCGACACCGGCCCCTTCGGAGCTGTCATTACTCTCTTATTCCGCCGCCGAGGAGGCGGTGCAGAAAGGCTTGTGGGAGGAACGTGCGTTCCAGGCTCGCTATCCCGAGCATTTGTCGGCGCTTCCGATAGTCTTCTCAAGCGGCTCGCGTCGCAGGGCGGGCTTTCGCCTGACTGTCCGGAAGGACATGCTTGGGCTCGAAACTCGGTTTGCGTCTCGTTAATCCCTCGCCACCTAGACAGCCGATCCGCCGGCTGACAGGCCGGCCGCACAGTGCGGACTCGGAAGGTCCGCGACCCCGAATACGCGAAACTACGCTGGCGCGTCGCTTTTGCCATCGGCCATCAATCTCGGCGGATTTGGAATGAGCCGTCGTTCAGGACGACGCGAGATGAGCTCTTCACATGCGCATACAGCGCGCGCAACTCAAACTTCCTAGAATTTCAACGTGGTGCGCACACCAAAGACCGCCGCGTTTTTCAGCGCTCGACCCGGCATCGGGCCCGTCGGGTCCGTCGCTCCGCCGCCCGGCCGGATGATGTATTGGAAATTGGGCTGGAGGGTCCAGCCGTCCCGCAGCTGATACTGATATACTGCCGTGAGGAGTCCTTCGAAGCTGCGCACCGGCCACGCCGGACCGGCAAATGCGCGATAGTCGAAGTCCAGCGCCTGGGCTCGCTTCGAGACGTGCGCGTAGCCGGCCGCGATCCCGAACTTGTCGTCCGGCCGTTTGTCGCTTAGGCCGATGAATTCGAGCCCGGTGTCGGCGTAGAGATCGATCAGGTTGCGGTCGGCCGGAGCGCCGGAGACGCGAGCGAAGATGCCGATTCCGCGGTCATCGCTTTTGGGCACGCGATAAAGCTGCTGCTCGAAGACCGCCCAGCCGCCGACGTCGCCCCCCAACATGAGTGGAGTGCCGCTGCTGGTCGGCGCCGAAAGCGAAATGCCGTTGCTTGCGAGTTGAAGATCTGAGAATTGCCCGAAGTGACGCCATCCGCCGAACTTGACCTGGCCGGTCAGATTGGGATCGCCCTTCTTGTTGTTCCAGGCGTACTGGATCTGCCCTAGCAGCAGAGGGGGATCGTTGATCCGGAAGTTGACGCCATATCGGTTACGTTCTTGCGGGTCGCCTGGGCCCGGGCCTGCCTGGTTGCCGTCGAAGATGGCTCCAAGGACCGTGAGCTGATAGGTGATGTTGACCAGCAGCCGGCTGCCCATCGCGGCCAATGGCGGCGACGGACCGCCGCTGGGCAGGTCGAGCGACGTGATCGCCGGCCAGCCCATCGACGCGTTCGTGAAGACGTCGGTGTATTTCGTATTGAAGAACTCGCTGTCGGCGGCGATCTGTCCGAACTTCAGGGAGACCTTCTTGTCGCCCCACTGCTTTTCGAAGTATGCCTCGTAGAGGCGGGTCGAGGGCAAGGCTTCGATGCCACTCACGACGAAAAAATTGTCGAGATAGTTCCGCGACAATCCCTCGCCGTGGATCTGGAACATGTTGGCGTGGAACGTGAGCTTGTCGATGCCGGCGAGCTTCTGCAGGTCGACATCGACCGCAAGGTTTAACCGGCCTTCGTAGATCGCTCCCTGCTTCAGTCCGCCGGAGACATCCCCAGCGTCTCACCGATGTAGGTCGCGGCGAACTTGATCCCGTACTTTTGGAGTGGGTTTGGCAGAAGCCCGAGCGTCTTCTCCTCGACGGTGCTCTCGCCGGTGTCGGGATCGGCGGGCTTGTCGTCATCGGTCTTCTTGTCCTCCTGCGCGAATGCGTGGGAGCCTTCGAGAAGACCCGCCAGAAGGATTACCAGCGCCAGGCCTCTAACGGACATTTTCAATCGAGCCGCACACCAAGATTCTCCATCGGGTCGGGAGTATTGGGACACGCTCCAACGGCAAACTCAAGGGGATACCCGCGGCTTGTTCTCCTTCGAGAATGCGCCCACTGGGGCTTGGATCCTCTCACGAGGGGTTCTCGAACGAGCGCGGCCGTCGAGACCGCCCAGCAGTCGGTCTTGCACCGGCCGGCGGGAGAACGCGCGGGCGCGTCGGCGCGCCGCGATGCGGCGGAAGGTGCTCCAAGGCTACTAGGAACCATCCAATGAAGGGGGAGTTCGTCTTCGAAGCACAATCGAAGAATACAAGAGGGTGAGATGACGCGATCGGTGGAGGAGCTACGACGGGAGTCCGAGCGTAACCGGGCGGAATTGGCGGCCACGGTCGAACGTCTCAAGCAGGGGATATCGGACACGACGCGAGATCTGCGTCACATGGTCTCGCCTCAACACGTTAAATCCGAAATGTCGGGCTACATGAGCGACAAGGCCCAAGGCTGGGTCGAGGGGCTCAAACAGCAGGCGATGGATAACCCGATGCGCGCCGTCGCTGCCGGTACCGCCATAGCTGTACCGCTGCTGCGACTGGCAAAAGGGGTGCCTCTGCCTCTTCTCATGATTGCTGCAGGCCTCGCTCTTACCTCCAAGACCGTGCGCGATCGGGCTGCCGGAGCGGTATCGCCCATGATGGATGGTGCCGGTCGGGTCATCGACCAGACTGCTGAGCGAGTTCAGGAAGCGAGAAGTGGGGCCCAGGCTAAAATTTCCGAGACCCAAGGACGCGCCGCTGGCGCGGTCAACGACGCGATAGATTCAGCCACGACAGCAGCCCAAGACCTCAAGGCCCGAGCAACGGAGGCCGCCGGGACGATCAGTGACAAGATCGCGGATGGCATGGACTCCATCAAGGATTCGGCGTCCGCAGCTCCAGAACAGGCGCGTCAGATCATCGGTGACAACGCCGCGCTGATCGGAGGACTCGGTATCGCCATCGGGGCAATAGTCGCGGCGGCCCTTCCGGAAACGAAGCTCGAAGACAGGGCGGCAGGTCCGGCGAGCGACAGCCTGAAGCGCGCTGCCGGTGAGGCCGCTCAATCGGGATTTGAGGCAGCAAAGGATGCCGCGTTGTCTGCGGCCGATGCCGCGACAAGAAGCGTGAGTGACGCTGACCTTGGGCGGCATGCGAGCCGAATGACCAGTAATCTGGCCGACAACCTCAAGGAAGCGGCCGCCGAGGTTGTTGACGCAGCATTCAGCCCTTCCCCAAAATCGAGCACTTGAGAGGCATAGCATGAGCGATTCAGATGTGGTCAAGCCGACCAACTTCAACAAAGGCAAGAGCAGCTCCTCCACCGGTCTGAAGGACCAAATCGGCGATGCAGGGGCCGAGATGAAGCAGCGTGCCGGAGAGGCCCTGCAGGCATCGGCGGACATGGCTCGGGACAAGTTCGGCGAAGCCGCCGATGCAGCCAAGAATGTCGCGAGTGGCACCGTCGACCAAATCCAGGAACGGGTACGGGATCAGCAACAGACCGGTGCCGATTTCATCGAGCGCTTGGCGGGTAACTTCCGCCAAGCTGCCGGCGCATTCGAAACTGACGCGCCCTTTGCCGCACGCGGTATAAATTCGGCCGCCGACTATGTGGAAGAAGCGGCCGCGAAGGTTCGCGACGGCAGCTTCCGCGACCTCGTCGACGGTGCGACCGATTTTGCGAAGCGGCAACCCGCGGCATTCCTCGGCCTATCTGTTTTGGCTGGATTCGCCGCTGTGCGCTTCCTGAAGGCTTCGGGCAGCTCCTCGACCTCGCAACGGACGAGTTCGCAGACCGGCGCCGAGAGTGGCGCGTCCGGAACTCGGACATCTTATGCAAGCGAGGCCGTCGGTGGACAGACCTCTATGGGATCCACAATGAAGGGACAGCGACCGAATCCATCTTCGGGGGGCGGCAGCGCATCATGAGCATCAAGCACGATATCGAAACCGGGAAAAGTGATCTTCACAATATCTCGGGCCTTGTCGGCGACGCTATGGCTCAGGTCGCGAAGCTTTTCCAAAATGAGGTCGATCTCGCGAAGGCTGAACTTGCCGAAAAGGTGCAAAAGCTCGGCGGAGCGTTGGGACTTCTGGTCGGCGGCGCGGTTCTCGTCATCCCCGCCATCGTGATGGCGCTGTTCGCGCTGTCATCAGTGTTGATCAGCGCAGGGTGGTCGTCAGCATTGGCTTATCTGACATCAGCGGTCGTCGCCGCCGCCATTTCTGGCACTTTGTTTGCCGTGGGCATCAAGCGGTTGGACGCACGAACTCTCACCCCGCGGGAAACAATCCGGCAGCTTGAAAAGGATAAAGATACTGTGAAGGGAATGGTGCGATGAGCCGTGCGCAAACCGGTTTTTTTGACAGTCTAATCGCTGCGGCCAAAGAGAACCCGCTTTCCGCCGCGCTAATCGGGGGCGGAGCACTCTGGCTGCTTGTCGGCGACGACAAACTGAAGGGCGCTGCGCAATCCGCCGCCAACGTCGCGTCTGGTGTAGTCGATAGCGGTGCCAGCAATTTGAAGGCTGCAGCCTCGGGATTGCAGCGGACCGCGGCGCCGCCGACCGCACCTGAGATGGATCATGAAGCGGGCAGCGTGGCCGGGGATTCACGCGATGCCGTGCAAACGGCAACCGCCTCGATGTCTGAAGCAGTAGACAAGGTCCGCGATCGGTTTGACGAGGGCGTCGCTTACGCCCGCGAACAGTTTGCTAAGATCGGCAATCCTCTGCCGGCTGGAGATACTTTAACCAAAGCGCAGTCTTCGCTCGGCGAACTGATGGAGCGCCAGCCGCTGGTCATCGGCGCCATCGGTTTGACGGTCGGCGCTGCACTCGCAGGCGCGTTTAGAACGACCCAGATCGAAGACAACTATCTCGGCGGGGTCAGCGACCAGGTGAAGGACGACCTGAGCAGCCGCGGTACCGCTGTATCGAAAGCGCTACGCGAAGCTGGTGACACGATCGCAGCCGAAGCGAGTGACATCGGAGCCGAAGCCGTCGATCGCATGAAGCAGGCGGGAACTGATGCCGCTCACGCTGCTAAGGAAAAGGCCAAGCAGTTGTGAGGGACGGGCCGGTGGGCCTTCTCGCGCTACTGCCCGTCGGAGTTTGGAGTTGAACATGAGCCGCGGAATGCCATGCATGACCGCTTTAGGCATGCTCGCGATTTGATTGGCGACGCGAACTTATTGGAACGTTGCCACGGTCAAGCTGGGATAGCTGGGAAGTTTCCTAGGAATGTCTTTAGGGAAGGAGCCGCAAATGGGTGACGAACGAAAATCATCAAAAGCGGGGGATCGGGCCGCTGAGGGCTTGCGCGAAGCCGCTTCCAAGGAAGAAGCAAAAAATGAGAGCAAGATGGAGCACGATCTAGCTAAAGGCGCTGATCGGTTCGAAGAACGCTCTAAAAGCTCGGATGGAAAAAGCGCAGAAGAGAAACAAAAAGGGTAGATCCAAGCAGAAGACCCGTCGTCGCGACTTCCTAACAAGAGGCCTCCACAATGACTGGAGGCATGCGATTGAACGATAGGTCTGCCCTCTAAAAGAAGGTGGTTCGCGCGAGAAACGCGGTTAGACACCTCCGCGGGGTTGGTAGTCCGCGACTGTCGATTGCCTCGCCAGTGCAAGCGTACCGCAGCTACCTGCTTGCGGCCGTATCGCTCCGCCCACCGAACGCGTTTCGATTCGGCTGTTGGGTCGCCTATGCACGGGTCATTTTATAGAGCCGGCAAGGCGCGAAATGAGGACGGGAGCCCGAACCCGCGCGCCGTCGCCGGCCACGACCGGTCCCCCAGCCCGGACCACGCCCAGCACTCCAGATTTGAACGCAGGGCCCGTTTCCGCCGACGAGAGCACCTGCCGCTTGAGGCCTGCTCGGAAGCGGTCCATAAGGACGCAGGGCGTCCGGAGGCCCGTCAGCTCGACGACCGCGGAGGGCCCGAGCTCGATCCGGGTCCCGAGCGGCATCCGTTCGAGGGCCAATCCCGAGGTGGTGACGTTCTCGCCGAGGTCGCCGGCGCCAACCTCCAAGCCAGCTTCGAGGAGAGATGGGAAGAGTTCGGATGGGATCAGGTGGACCTGTCGGAGATTGGGCAGGCGGGGCTGGCGGCGTGACAAATAGCGGTGCCAGACGAACGCGCCAGCGTGGGCGTCGCCGTCGACGCCGTGGCCTTCCACCAGGATTATGCGTGCCTGAGTTGGTTTGCTGAAGTGGTGGCCGCGATCGGCGGCGACCGCCACCAACCTTCCCCTGATTGAGAATTCGTGCTTCTGCGGCATCAAGCGGCGCGGGCGAGCGAGCGCCGCTTCTGGCGTAGGTAGCGCGTGATCTCTGAGTGCGACATCGCGTTCAGGACTCGCTCCGCGGGGACACCGCCCTTGCGGGCCATCAGGACGCCCCAGTGCATGTGGTTGAGTTCGGGAATCGAGTGTGCGTCTGGATTGATGCTCAGCATGCAGCCAAATGCGAGGGCTGCCCGGTGCCAGCGCCAATTCAGGTCGAGACGCCACGGATGTGCGTTGATCTCAACGACGACGTCGTGCTTCGCGCAGGCCCGTAGCACCTTTTCGACGTCAATCTCATAACCCGGCCGCCGCTGGAGCTGTCGCCCTGTCATATGGCCGATGATGGTGGTGTGAGGGTTGGAAATAGCCCGAAGCAGGCGCTGCGTCTGCGCCTTGCGGTCCAGTTTGAAGCGGCCGTGAATGCTGGCGACCACGAAATCGAAGCGCTCTAAAACGTCGTCGTCATAGTCGAGCGACCCGTCCGCCAGGATGTCGGATTCGATACCCTTGAGGATCCGGAAGTCCTTGCCGAAGTGCTTGTTCAGGCGGTCGGCTTCCCGGTGCTGCTGCGCGATCTCCTCCACGGAGAGACCGCCGGCATAGTGGGCAGACTTGGAATGGTCCGCCACGCCGAAATACTCGAAGCGCTGGCGCGTGGCCATAGCCCGGGCGTCGGCGATGCTATCGCCGACATCATCACCAAGGTTCACAAGATGGGCGGTCATCCCAGCCTCGAAAAGCTGCGGAAGGAGATTCCCGCGGGCGTGCTCGAGATGCTGACTGTACCCGGCCTTCGTCCAGAGAAGGTGCTGCGCCTGTACAAGGATCTCGGCATCGGCTCGCTCTCGGAGTTGGAGGCCGCCGCCAAGGATGACCAAGACATCGACGCCATCGGCCGATCTCAGCAAGTCGATCTTCGGCGACGAGCGCGTCCAAAGGAACGGCTAGGGCCGCCAGGCTGTCGGCGGCCCGAGAGTACGCTTTCGCCCGGTAGGGATTGCCGCCTCGCAAGGCGGTCCGCTGCGCGTACTCTCGCAGAAGGCTTGCCACACCGCGCGCGTCGAGCGAAGGCATTCAACTAGCCTCCCTATCCGAGCTTTGCGGCGCCGCCGGAGCAAGGCGACCGCCGGAGCGCTCACTTGGCCGGCGATCGAGAGAGGCCTCGAGCTTCTGGGCTGCGCGAAAGTCCACGAGGTGCTGGACATTGGGACCGTAGGCAGCCTCCTTCTTGAGGAGATTGTAGATCCGGCCGGCCACCAGTTGCAGATGCTTCATCTTGCCCCGCGGCATGGCTCTCGCTTTGCAGAGAGCTCGGACAGCGTAAGCCCGGAAGTAGTCGAAAGCGTCTGACATGATTCGATAACTTCTACTCTCGCCCATAGTTCGGTCGACATCGGCAACAATGAAGCCCCGTTCAGGCCGGCACGCGGGTCATACTTGAGAGCCTCCGCAGTCTACTTCGCCGACTTCTCCGAACTGATGCGCCACACCGCATTGCCGGTATCGTCGGCGACCAGCAGTGCGCCAGTGCGATCGAGCGCTACCCCCACAGGCCGGCCTCGCACTGTTCCGTCGTCGTTGCCGAGAAAGCCGGTAACGACCGGGACGGGTCTGCCTTCAGGTCGGCCGTTCACAAAAGGCACAAAAATCACTTGATAGCCGTTAACCGGGCTGCGGTCCCAACTGCCGTGCTCACCGACGAACACGCCGTTGCTGAATTTGGGTGAGAGCTTCTCGCCTTGGCTGAATGCAAGGCCAAGCGCTGCCACATGCGAACTCAGTCCGTAGTCCGGCTTGACCGCTGTGGCCACCAAGTCGGGGCGCTGCGGATGAACTCTGACATCGACGTGGTCGCCCCAGTAGCTGTAAGGCCAGCCATAGAAGGCGCCCTCCTGCACCATGGTAAGGTAGTCCGGGACCAGGTCGGGACCAATTTCGTCCCGCTCGTTCACGACGGCGAACAGCCGGCCTGTCTCTGGATCGATTGCGAGATTGGTCGGGTTGCGTGTGCCGGAGGCATAAATGCGCTTGGCACCTGTCAAACGGTCGACCTCGTAGATCGCCGCGCGGCCTTCTTCTGCGTCTAGGCCATTTTCGGTAATGTTGCTGTTGGATCCGACGCCGACATAGAGCTTGGATCCATCCGCGCCGGCGACCATCGATTTGGTCCAGTGGTGGTCTATCGGTCCCGCCGGAAGGTCAGCAAGCTTAATACCTGGCTCCTTGATCTGAGTCTGCCCCAGGGAGTATTTGAACGCCATGATCGCGTCCGTGTTGGCGACGTAGAGGGTGCCGTCCACGTAAGTCACGCCGTAGGGCGAGTGAAGGTGTTCGATGAGGATCGTTTGCTCCTCCGGCTTTCCATCGCCGTCGGCATCGCGAAGCAGGGTGATGCGATTGCCGCCCTTGCCAGCAGTCCCAGCTCTTGCCTTCACTTTGCCTGTGATGAAGTCTTTGGGCCGGAAAGGCGTGGTGCCGGGACTGTTGCCCTCGACGACAAGCACGTCGCCATTCGGCAAAGGATAAACGATGCGAGGGTGCATCAGCCCCGTCGCCATTGCCTGGACCCTCAATCCTTCGGTGACGGCTGGCGTCTCCCCCGGTTTCCAGCCCACCTCCTTCGGTACGCTCATTGGCGGCAACAGATAGTTCTGAGGCCCCGGAAGGTAGGGATTCGCTCCGTATTGCCGCATCGGATCGCCGCCTTGGTCGCATGCGGTCAGCGCAACTAACGCGCAGAGGGCCGGCACAGCTCGAAGAATTGCACGGCTCACAGGCGATCTCCGGCGGCGGTGGTACGAACGGCGGTCACCCTCCAACCTGTAGCGGCGGCCATCAGGAGCAGGATCGTCACGATCGCGGACAGCGAAATTCCTTGCGGCACGACAGAGGTCCAGGCGTCGCGGCTGTGGACGAAAACATTGAGCAGCGACAGCAGGGCCGCCACGGCGACGAGCAGGAACGATATCCAGTTGATCCGCCCGGCTCGGCCGGAGAGGAAATCGATGATCAGGACGATCGTGGCGACGAGAGCCAGCGCTAGGCCCGCAGTAATCAACCACGCGGACGAGTTCGCCCACTGCCAGTTTGATGTACTCCAGTACATGATATCGGTCGCCAAGCCAGCGATTAGCAGGGTTGATCCGGCGCCGATGAAGCCGGGATGGAGCAGTGATTTGGGACCGACTCTGGGCGCCAATCTGGCCATGTGCTCTCCGAAACATTGCGGCCGCAAGTCGGCGTCCAGCGACTAATTCTGCCTCCAGATGTTTCGTTCCTTTTACCCTCACGCTCGCCAAAAAATGTGTAGATTTAGCCCTGTGAAGCGCGAGGCGCGATCTGGATCAGGTTCCCGTTTCGATTTCGTTGCGGACCTGCCCGTGCGCCACGACAGCGAACAAGCCGGTCCCGCCGATAAGATTGCCGAGGAGAGCCGGAAGTATAAAGCCGCAGGTTGCGGCGACCGTGGCCTGCCCGGTTAGCATCAGCAACCAGGCTTCTGCCGAACCCGCTACGACGTGACTAAACCCTCCCAGCGCTATCGCGTAAGTAACGATCAGGATGACCCAGAACTCGCTGCCGCGTGCGTTCGGCAGTGTCCAGGCGATCGATGCGATGAGAAAGCCCGCCGGTGTGGCGAGTAGCAGCGTCGTTAGCCAATCGTGCCCCATGATCGGTGTTGATACTTCCATGGCTGCGGCAAGCTGATCGGGCCTGACGATGATGCATCGCGCGATCAAGAAGGCGACGAACATGGTGCCAGCCATGTTCGCCATGAATACCGCAATCCACAGACGGAGCAGGCGTCGCAGATTGCGAAAAGTGGGGTGGGTCGCGAGCGGCAGAACCGCCGTCACCGTGCTTTCCGTGAACAACTGAAGTTTGCCCAGAATATCGATGATGAAGCCGACCGGGTAGCCGAGGAAGACAACTAGGTCGGCCCACTCGGCTCTTGGCAGATGCATGTGGAGCGACGCCTCGACCAGAAGCGACGCGGAGATCGCCACGCCAGCCGCAAAGCCGGAAAGTATCAGCGATTGAAGAGGTCGGCTGAGTTCTTCGTCTCCCTGCAGCCGTACCACCTCGTGGACGACTTTCGCGGACCCGGAACTCCTCTCGCCCACCGATCTCTTGTCGTCATCGGACATGGTGATCGACGGTTGTTGCTCGCTCTCCGGGGATCTTCTCTTGTCGGACATATTTTATTTCCGGTTCTTATCGATGATAGCCGTGCCGCCAGCCGTGTGCCGGGCGGCCCCGCGCCGCGCCAAGCAACCGGGACTGAAGTTCGATCCTGGGTCGAGTAGCTATGATCGGTGGCGAAGTGTGCTTACTCGTGCGAGAGCCTAAAGATTTCGCCCGGCTTGAGCTCGACCTCTTCGAACATCCTTTGCTGCTTTTCGGAAAGCACGGCTGGAAGTATTTGCGCTGTCCAGCCCTCCGGAACTGCCGTGAGGACCAGCGTCACAGCCTGATTTGGCTTAGCTAGGGCAAGCCAAATCTCGGTTGTGGACCCCGTATCAGAGGTCGCTTCTATGAGAGTGAACTCCTGACCGAACGATTCTGCCATGAGGGTCAACGCCCCCTTGGAGCAACAGTTGCTGGGTTCAGTGGCCTCAACCGGGCGGCTTTAATCCAGGCGACTTCAACCACTCGCTCATGTGCGAGCCAGTCTCACATTGCCGGGCCTTCCGGATGACTTGCTCGCGTGCGGGCCCGTGTGGAAGCAGTCTGGCTTCTTCGCGCAGACGTTTTGCCTCTTCGGCGAGACGCTCTTCCAACGATCTAGTTTGCTTGAAACGGCGCCGCTTCAGCATGGCGCTGCTCCCTTGCTCGAGAGGGCGGGAGCGCTATCCGCGTTCTCATCACAGATAGTAGCCAGGAACCGGGCTGTGATGTCCACAACCGTGCGCCCATACCCGTAGCCGCGCAACGCCTATGTTTCGCACCCGTTACGGAACTCTTCAGGAATGGCTCAAAGAGCGTAAGCGGCTAAGTCCGATGATTGAGTCCAATGGTATCTCGACGACCGAGTTCATTGAGCTTCTATGCTGACCGGTGCAGGCGCCGGCGTTGGTCGAGTTGAACGTCGGCCGTCGTGCTGCAGTCCCTGAGGGCAGGGAAAGGGCGGCCGCCGCAGGCTTAAAGCCCGCGACGGCCGTGACGTCACCGAAGCAGCATAATCAGGATGATGAGTGGGATCGGAATGCCGACAAGCCAAAGCAAAATGGGCATGGTTTTATCTCCTCAGTTTTTTGCCAGTGATGGTTGAGCGGTCGCGGAGCGTTTCTTCCCCCATGTCCCGTCGCGAAGTCCGCCGCCTTCCGTGGCGGCAAGAGTCGCGGAAAATGCACCGACGAACAGCGACAGCGTCAGCCAGATGGCCGTTTGCATCGCGGCCTTGCGAGCGGCATCGAGGTCGGCTTTGCCTTGGGTCACGACGTCGTTCACGCGCTTCTCGGCATCGGCCTGGCTGAGGCCGGTGCGCGCGGCCACTATTTTAGCGATGTAGGCCTTGTCGTTCCCGTTCACATCGCTTCCGGTACGGAAGTCGGTAGTCAGCAGACGCACCATCTCTGGCCGCGGATCAGATTGTCCCTGTGCCTGTGCGGACGGATCGTTGGGACGGAGCAGCGTGTCGACGTAACCGGCCATCGGGCCGGAGTTCGCGGCGCTCGCCGCGCCCTGAGCGGCGCCGCCGAGAGCGTTGCCGAGAAGCGTAGTGGCGGGTGAGGCCAACAGCACGGCTCCGAGGACGGATGCGACCGCCCAGGCCAGGAAGCCGTGGGCCGTGTCCCTGAACAGGACCTCGGTCGTGTGGACGCCGACCCACTTCGTCCGGAGACGCCCGGCGAGATAGCCGCCGATCGAGGACGACAACATCGCCATCACGATGAAATAGAGGCCGGTGCCGATCTTGAACGTCGTCGCCGATACGCCGGAATTGCCCCACGGCGACACGACCGCGAAGCCCATGCCCATGCCGAAGGACAGCAGGACGAGGGTTATGGCGAGCGAAGCCGCGGCACCCGCCAATACGGCCGCCCATGACACGCCGGCAACCGACGGTTCGACGATCTCTTTTGCCGCCGTCTGTGCGAATCCTTCTGCCATGGAGCTTCCTTCCTTGAGACATGGATGCCCAAGAAATGCGCAGCTTGGCAGTAAGTTCCTCCGATGAAACTTGCGACACCACGACTTGAGCCATCCCCGGCGATTACTTTGCGCTTTGCCGGACCAATCTTTCGAGCCTGGCTGAGCGTTGCTGCCTACGAGAAGGGCTGCGAACTGACAATTGACGCGCTCGATGAAATGCGGCCGTCCTGGACGGCCGGCGTCGCGGCGGCAATATCCACAAGCTGCGCGCGGCGGTTTCCGAATCGCCGTAGGGGCTGGTCCCGACGTGCTTCATGCCCCATTCCGCCAACTGAGACAGCCTTACTCTTGGTAGTCGGTCAGGTGCGTTTGCCGCACTGGCACTCGAACAACGGACAGTAAAACCGCGCTCAGGGTCCATCATGTGATGCGCAAGCTTGGCCTGAGCATCGCCGATCTCCACGCGTTTTCGGTCCAGAAGATTTGTCGCTTCTAAAATAGTTCATTCTACTGCCAAAAGTAAGTTCCTGAGTATCAACTGAACACACCACTGCCGTTTTCATGGCCGCAAAGGAAAGGCCCAAGCCGGTGTTGGCAACGGCTCGGGCCTCATAAGGGCATCCGGTGTTGCGAACAGATGCAACCTTGCAACTCGGGGAAATTCGGCAGTTTCCGACCGCGCGCGGCAAAAGTCCTGCTGCAGTAGCAATGCGGAAAGTACACCGATGGGCGGTCGTTCGGCTTTGCTTAAGTGCGCGCAAGCTTGGAACTCGCGGCTAAGCTGTTGCTGTTACTGGCTTGGGGGCACCACAGTTGTAACCGTCAGTCATTGATGTAGTCTGCCGCCCAACATCCGTACCTGTTGATGTTTACCTGCCCGTTGCTCTTGCTCAGAGACCCTATGAATCTTGACGATCGCTTGGAAGCTTCAGCGAGCGACGACGGTCGTTACCGTCTCCTTGTCGACGCCATTACCGATTACGCAATCTACATGCTCGACGCGAAGGGCATCGTGTCCAGTTGGAATCCCGGAGCCGCGCGATTCAAGGGTTACGCAGCTGACGAGATTATCGGCCGCCACTTCTCAGAATTCTACACCGAGGAAGAGCGAAACGCAGGCATTCCCGAACTTGCCTTGAAGATCGCCGCCAGCGAGGGCCGTTTCGAGCGTGAGGGATGGCGCTTGCGCAAGGACGGCACGCGGTTCTGGGCCCACGTGGTGATCGACCCTATCCGATCGCCATCGGGAGAGACCATCGGCTACGCGAAAGTGACTCGAGATCTAACGGAACGCAAGGCAGCGGAAGAAGCGCTCCGGCGCAGTCAGGAGCAATTTCGCCTACTCGTTCAAGGTGTCACCGATTACGCCATCTTCATGTTGGACCCAGAAGGTTACGTCGCAAGTTGGAACGCCGGCGCGCAGCGCATCAAGGGCTATGCGCCCAACGAGATCATCGGGTCACACTTCAGCCGATTCTATACCTCGGAAGACTCAGCCGCAGGCATTCCAGCGCGGGGCCTCGCGACGGCGGCCCGCGACGGGCGGTGGGAGGCGGAGGGCCTTCGCAAGCGAAAGGATGGAAGCACCTTCTGGGCGCACGTGGTCATCGACGCCATCCGCGACGAAGACGGCAAGATCATTGGGTTCGCCAAGGTCACCCGCGACATCAGCGAGCGAAAAGAGGCTGAGCAGTCGCTACAGCAGACGCAGGCTGCTCTGGCGCAAGCGCAGAAAATGGAAGCGCTAGGCCAGCTCACGGGCGGGGTGGCACACGACTTCAACAATCTTCTGCAGGTGATCAGCAGCAACTTGCACTTGGCGGCCAAAGATGTAGCGGGAAATCCGCGGGCCGAGGTCCGGATTCAAAATGCCCTCGCGGGCGTTTCTCGCGGGGCAAGGCTCGCCCAGCAGCTCCTGGCGTTTGGCCGGCGGCAAGCCCTCGAACCGAGGATTATCAACGTTGGACGCTTCATCAGAGGGATGGACGACATGCTGCGCCGCACGATCGGCGCGGATATCGAGTTCGAGACCTGCGTCTCGGGAGGATTGTGGAACACGCTCGTAGACCCAAACCAAGTCGAGAACGCGGTTCTGAATCTAGCTATCAATGCGCGCGACGCCATGCCCGAGGGCGGGAAGCTCACGATCGAAGCGGGAAATGCCTTCCTCGACGACAGGTACGCGGCCAGCCACGAGGGGGTGCAGCCCGGCCAGTATGTTATGTTGGCAGTGACCGACACCGGTTCCGGAATGCCTACCGACATCGTCCAACGGGTCTTCGAGCCTTTTTTCAGCACCAAGCCTGAAGGAAAGGGCACCGGGCTGGGTCTTTCCATGGTCTACGGCTTGGTCAAGCAGTCGGGCGGGCACATCAAAATCTATAGTGAGCTCGGGCATGGTACAACGGTGAAGCTCTACTTCCCGCGGGCCCATGAGAGCGAAGACGTCGTAACTGACCTCTCAAGCACTCCCGTTCGTGGCGGCAGTGAAACGATCCTCGTTGTCGAGGATGACGAGGATGTGCGGGAGGGTACCGTGGCGCTCCTACGCGACCTTGGCTACCGCGTCCTGAAGGCGAAAGACGGAGCCAGCGCCATGGGGGTGATCGAAAGCGGTCTTCCTATAGACCTGCTGTTCACCGATGTGGTGATGCCGGGCCCAGTGCGAAGCCCTGACTTGGCCCGAACCGCCAAGGAGCGGCTACCCAATCTCGCGGTCCTGTTCACCTCGGGCTACACCGAGAACGCCATTGTGCATGGCGGCCGACTCGACCGCGGGGTCGAACTCTTGGGCAAGCCTTACAGCCGGGAGCAACTGGCCCGGAAAATCCGCCACGTCCTCGCGAACCAGTCCCAGCGCGAGTTGGCCGTAAAACAAGGGACAATCAGCGAGCTGCCGCGGCCCGAGATCGCTTCGCGCCTCCGCACAATCTTGGTCGTCGAAGACGACGAACTGGTCCGTTCGACGACTTGCGAAATGCTGCGAACTTTGGGCCATGAAGTGCTGGAAGCGCCCGACGCGCCGACCGCACTGGACATGCTCGCTTCGAATTCAGTCGATACCCTCCTGACCGACGTGGGCCTACCGCAGGTCTCAGGCACTGTATTGGCCCGCCAGGCCCGCGAGAAATCAGCGAACTTAAGGATCATAATCGTCACCGGCGATGCTGGCGCTGCACAAGATGCTCGGGAGATTGGCGCGACGTTGCTGACGAAACCGTACCAATCGGCGGATCTGGTGCGGGTGCTGGACTAAAAGTGGAAATTCAATCCATCGGCGCTCGAGCAGACGTGTCGACATCGTAGCCCCTTCCTTGTTAGCATCCGCAGAGTGGTTGGAAGGGTGCTCGAAGGATTGAGCGTTGCGGATTTACCGTCTTGAATGAGCTTCCAGTTTTCAGCTTGCTTTATGTCAGCACGGCCAGCGTGTCTGTTGCCGTGGCGCTGGCTGATACCATGCAGGATATTCTCGTTGCATCGGACGCTAACAACCGTCGCGACGGAATCACAGGCTTTCTGCTCAGCGACGGCTATGCATTCGTGCAATTGCTGGAGGGGCCAAAAAAGGAAGTGCAGGAGTGTTTCTCGCGCATTTGTGCGGATGCGCGCAACTCGTTGCCGATGGTTCGCGACATGAGTTGGTCCGACTCTCGCCTTTTCCCCAACTGGTCCATGTGCGCGCTGAACCTGTCTGGTAGAGACAATCTGCTTCTTCGACCCGGGGATATAGGTTTCGATCTTTTCGCGGCATCGGCCGGGGCGCTGCGCCAACACCTGCTTGCCCTCGCCTCTAATCACGGATCGGACCTCATGCGAGCCCATGCTCCGTTGCTGGATAGCAGTCTGAGAGACAAAGGTGATATCGCAGGATCGGACTGAAGAGGCCAGCCGCGCGGCGATGCCGCAGTCCGCCTTCTCCAGCGTCCAGGTGACGTTCTTCCACCATGAGAGCGATCGCTGTCCGAGCAACCGTCCCCAACGGTGGTCGCCGTACGGCTCGGGCGGCGGCCAGCCCATTCCCGGATCGTTGGCGAACTCGATCAACCATGTGGATCGGCGCGGCTTTTGCCCCCCGATCGGCGCCCAACATTGGCTCTGACGCATATTCGATGATCGTCTTTGTTTTTATGGCGCGCCAATCAGCCTAGCCTGAAGGAGATCGAGCTTAGCGCGCCCGTACATCTGCCGTTTGACCAGCTTGAGCTTGGTGATCTGAGCTTCCACTTGGCCATTGGACCAGGGTTGCGTGATAGCCGCGTGCACCGCGCCCTTATCGTTGGCGATGCCATTCGCGAACGAGCCGATGAGGCTCCGCTTGGATGCATCTATCCAAGGTTCGAGCTCGATCTCGACCCTCTTTCGGATCATCGCGTGGAAGCGGCCAACGAGAGCGTGGGCATCGGCCAGCATAGGAACGCTTTGTTCAATAGCGGCAACCGTGACGGTCTCGGCCTTGGTTAGGTGGTCGCGCTTCGTCGTCATTAACTGCGCTATCGTCCTGGCGGCGGGGACCTTCTGCAATTGTTGATGGCTGATAGTCTCGGAGCGTCGCCGTCGCGTGGCCCATTCCGCCACCACGCGCAGCGATCCCCTAAAGCCTTGCCCTCTCAAACGGCGCCAGAGTTCGGCACCGTTGCGACAGCCGCCTGACCACTGCGCGTCCAGGAACGGCAGGTGCCCATCCAGGGCGCTTTGACGAGTCCGGAACATATCCGTACCGCCGCCGCGACTAATTTGGCGAACCAGATTGCGACTATGTCCTGTGCGGCGGACGATCTCCTTGAGCGGCACACCGTCGCTGACAAGAGCGGCAATTGCGGCATGGCTGTCCTGGCGTCGCAGATAGCCCTGATAGCGAAGCTTTTCCGCGCAGGTCAGCAGTTTAGGATCGATCGTCGTCGCCCCGATTGCGGTCCGGATTTTGCTCATGGAGCGGCGCACCGCATCAAGGAAGGCCGCGCTCGCGTTTTCCATCAGATGCCAGCGGTCGGCGACTTGGATGGCGTTCGGGAGCGCCTTGGCTGCTGCCTCGCCATATCCACCACCGCGATCTCGCGACACAATGCTGATGCCCGGGTGCTTCGACAGCCACGCCTGAACGGTCGCCATTTCCCGGTCGGGCAGCAAGGCAACGATCCGCCGACGCTCCAAATCGCACACGATGGTCCCGTACCGACGGTTTCTCCGGAACGCCCAGTCATCAATGCCCACAACAAGCAATGGATCCGTCGGCATCGCCGTCCGCCGGCGGACCACCCGCAGTAAGGTATCGTTGCTGACAGGCAGCATGAGCCGCTTGGCGAAGCCTGCTGCCGGCCGGCCGCCAAGCGCCAACCCCAGGTGATGCACGATGTGTTCGAGCCGTGCCGTCCGACGCCGTCGAAGCGGAACGACGTCTTCTCCGAACCGCTCCGCGAAGATCCGCCGGCGGCAATGCGGCACCTCGCATGTGAAGCGCCGCGTGAGCAATCGGAGGCGCACCTTTCTGCCCGCTGATGGCAAATCGGCAACGTGCCGGACGTAGCGGCTATGGATGCGGCTCGACGCTGTCGCGCACAAAGGGCACCGAGCCTCCGCAGCTTCCGACCTAACAGCCAGAATAAGCGAATCCATTGAGTCACTTACACCATCAAACACCAAACCACTCGGTACTAGCGATGAGATTTGAAAGTCCGTCCGCATGGCGCTGATTCTCCGTTTGAGAACCACAGTCGCCCGGCAAACTTCATCAGAAATGAGTCAGACCCAATATTCAGAGCCGCTACACAGCACGTTCATCGGCTCCACATTACCGGCCAAAACCTCCACGAGGTACCCGGATTTCGTGCCATTCACGGGCTTTTCGAAGGTATGCGCCGGGGTTGGAGGGCCTCGGCCTAGTTCGGGCTGCAGCGGGTCCAGATTCTTCCGCCGGACATGTCGGAACCATGCTGTCCCATTCGTCTTGAATCCAGCCGACCGTCCATTCGGAGTACCGCGTTCATGGCCCCCCGCGCCAACTGGAAAGGCTTCCTTCGCCTGTCGCTCGTCACGTGCCCGGTGGCGCTGTACCCGGCGGCCTCGGAGAGCGAAAAGATCTCGTTCAACCAGCTGAATCGGGCGACCGGCCACAGGATCAAGTATCTCAAGGTCGACGCCGACACCGGCGACGAGGTCCCGAACGAGGACATCGTGAAGGGCTACAAGGTGGACACCGACACCTTCATCGAGGTCACCAAGGAGGAGCTCGAGAACGTCGCTCTGGAATCGACCCGGACCATCGAGATCGACGAGTTCGTCGACAAGACCGACATCGACCCGCGCTATCTGATCCGTCCCTACTACCTGCGCCCGGACGGCAAGGTCGGCCACGACGCCTTCGCGGTGATCCGCGAAACCATCCGCGAGATGGACAAGGTCGCGATCGGCCGCGTGGTGCTGACGAACCGTGAACACATCATCGCGCTGGAACCCCTGGACAAGGGTCTGATGGGGACGCTGCTGCGATACCCATACGAAGTCCGCGATCCGAAGGAGTATTTCGACGAGATCGATGACGTCAAAGTCACGAAGGACATGCTCGATCTGGCCAGGCACATCGTCGAGCAGAAGGCCGGCAACTTCGAACCGGACAAGTTCGAGGACCAGTACGAAACCGCCCTGGTCGATCTCATAAACCAGAAGCGGGCCGGCAAGCCGATCACCCCGAAAGAACGGCCGCGGGGAGAAAACGTCGTCGATCTGATGGACGCGCTGCGGAAGAGCGTCGGCGGCGCCGCGGCCGAGACTAAGGCTTCGAAGAAGCCGGTCAAGAAGGCGAAAAAGGCCTCGGCAGGCCAAAAGGAAATGCTTATGCCGATCGCCGGGAAGAAGCCGGCGAAGGAAACCGCAGCGAAGAAGCCGGCGGCCGGAGCGCGGCGGAAGTCGGCTTAGGAACATAGAGGTCTTGATAACGCTTGCTTCTGCAAACGTAGGAGGACTGCATGGACGCGCGCGAAACTTCGGCGATGACAGAAGCCTCCGGACTGCCGAACGATCAGAACGGCTTTGAGAATCCTCTTCCCGGAACGTCGGGGATGAGGAAACAAACGGACCTCCGGCGGGTCGCGGATGAATTGACGGAGCGGCTCAGGAAGATGACGATAGAGGCGCCGCTGCGCTCTCTTTTGGCGGCTTTCGTGCTAGGAGTTTGGTTCGCTCGTCGGCGCTGAAATCGAATCTTGCGGTCGCCTCCAGCCTCCATGCCGAGAAAGCTGAAAACCTACCAAACGTCGCTGGGCTTCTATGATCTCGCGGTCTCGGCGCCATCGATGAAGGCGGCGCTGGATGCCTGGGGCGCGGGTAGCAACCTGTTTCATCAGGGCGCTGCGAAGGAGACGGACGACCCCGACGTTGTTGCCGTGACGATGGCGAAGCCTGGCGTAGTGCTCAGGCGCCCCGCTGGATCGAGTGGAGGCTTTGCGGAGCATTCCGACCTGCCGACGAGTGAGGATATCGAACATCCTCGCGCGAGCCGATCGAAGGCGAAGAAGTCCACGGCTCCGAAAGTCAGCGAAAAAGCGGCCAGCAAGGCCGCGATCGATTTTGAGCTGCGGCGGAAACAGCGTGAAGCCGAGCGCCGGCGCGAACTTGCCGAAGAAGCCAAAAAGCGTGAGCGGCGTGATCGGACGACCGCCAAGGCGCAGGCTGCTTTCGACGAGGCACAGCGCTCGCATGATCTCCGCGCAGCCGACATCGAAGCGGAGCGCGCCGCCGTCGAGAAGAGAAGGCAGGACGAAGAGGCTCGCTGGCAAAAGGAGAAAGCAAAGCTCACCGATGCCTTGCGCCGTGCAAGGAACGAGTAGCGCCGTCGGAACGGAGCGCATCCGGATCCGTTGGATCCGTGCATCTTTCACAATCGGAGACGGCACATGAAATGGATTTTGGTAGCGGCTTGCACAGCCGTGATTTCTCTCGCCCTGGCGCCCACTGCGGACGCCAAGGGCTGCATCAAGGGTGCCATCGTCGGTGGCGTCGCCGGACACATGGCGGGACACGGCAAGCTCGGCGCTGCGGCCGGTTGCGTCGTAGGTCATCACGAAGCGAACAAGGCGGACGCCAACAAGGCAAACGCTCAGGCTCCTGCGGACCAAAAGTGATCGCTTGACCCGCGCGCCGAGTCGGCGCGCGGGTTTATGATGCATCTCAGTGTGATGGCGGGCATTCGGGACAAGTGTCGCCGATCGACCCGAGCACGTCGCCGATCTCCGTGACGGCTTCCTCCGGCGAGAAGCCGGAGGGCGGATCCTGGCGGGCGATGTCGAAGGCGCGTTCGCGGGCATGAGGATCGGCACGGTCCTGCGCCCAGCCGTGCTCTTCGCATTCATGGATTGCGCCGGCCTCTTGCAATATTGCGAGCGCCCAACCTCGCAGCATTCGGACCGCCGGGCGTCTCTGTTTCTTCATCAGCATGCCGTCGCTCCTGCTTTAGGAGCGAATCCTTCCACCCCTCGGTCGTTCCGCCGGTTAGCACGGGACTGGGATTCTGAATCGGCAGGGCGAAGGATTGTCCCCCTGTTCCAGTCGCCTTGGTCGTCGTCGAATGTTTTCGCCTCTGCGGCCAAAGTCTGGCGCCCTTTCTTCGAGGCTTGGCCACTGGCCCTCTTGCTTCGGGCGTCTTGCCATCCATATACCATCCATACAGATGGTTTAAGGAAGGTCTCAGGATGCCCTCGAATGTCCAAGAACTGAGGCCGAAGCCTCCTGAAAGCGAAAAGATCACCATCAATCTCGGCTTCGTTGACCTAGGCCACATCGATCTGATGGTGAAAGACGGGTTCTATTCGAACCGCACGGATTTCATCCGGACGGCGATCCGCAATCAGCTCGAGCGTCACGCCGACGTCGTCAAGCAATCCACCGCCCGTAAGGGCCTGGATCTCGGCCTCCGGCATTACACGCGCGCGGATCTCGAAGCGGCGCGGCAAGCCGGCGAGATGCTGCACATCAATGTGCTCGGCCTCGCCACCATCTCGCAGGACGTCACGGCCGATCTCGCGCGCGCCACCATCGGCTCGGTCTCGGTGCTCGGCGCCCTCCATGCCACCCCGGCGGTCAAGGCCGCTCTCGCTGACAGAACAAGGTGAACACGATGTTGAATCAGGAAACGCTGCGAGAAGCCACGCGATTGACCCGGGCGGGGCAACTGACCGAAGCCACGGCGCTGCTACAGCGCATGTTCCAAGGAGAGCACGCGCCCGCTGCGGCATCACTCGTCCCGCAGCTCGTCGGTCTGCCGCCCACCATCGACCTCAAATCAAACCGCATCGGCAAGGCCGCCCCCAAAGCTCCGGGGATCACGGCACGTGGACACCGGCCGCTGTTCGATCGGGCCAAGGACGGTACCTGGCTCGGTCTGCGGGGCGCCAAGCATGCGCCATCTTCGAAGGCCGACATCGTGCCGGAAGGCACGAAGTTCATCGACGGCAAGTACAGCAACAACGCCGGAAGTCGGTCCTACAAGCTGTTCATCCCCAGCGGCTACCAACGAGGTCAAACGCTCCCGCTGGTCGTCATGCTGCATGGCTGCACGCAGTCGCCGGACGATTTCGCAGCCGGCACCAGAATGAACTTCATCGCGGAAGAACAGAACTGTCTGGTGGTCTATCCGGCACAGCCCGGCGGCGCCAATCCGTCCAAGTGCTGGAACTGGTTTCGCGCGGCCGACCAGCGCCGCGACGAAGGCGAGCCCTCGCTCATCGCGGGCATCACGCGCCAAGTCATGCGCGACTACTCGATCGATCCAAAGCGCGTCTTCGTCGCCGGCCTCTCAGCCGGAGGTGCCGCTGCAGCAATCATGGGAGCCACCTATGGCGATCTCTACGCGGCGGTCGGGATCCATTCCGGCCTCGCTTGCGGAGCCGCCACCGATATGCCCTCGGCGTTCACCGCCATGCGGAACGGGGGCAAAGGCGCTCGTCCCGCGGCGACCGGCCCGGCGATCCCGACCATCGTTTTTCACGGTGATCGCGACGCCACCGTGCATCCCGACAACGGCGCCCATGTCGTCGAACAGGCTATCGGAGCGACCAGGACGCAGAAGAAGGTGCATCGCGGGCAAATTCCGGGAGGGCATGGATATACGCGAACCACCTACGTCGATGGCCAGCGCGAGATCCTGGAGCACTGGAACATCCATGGCGCCAGCCACGCCTGGTCGGGAGGGAGCCCCGCCGGATCCTATACTGACGGAGAGGGACCGGATGCCACGAAGGAAATGCTGCGCTTCTTTTTGGAGCATCCGCACGCCGGATGAAATCTGAAACCGGGTTAGTTCGACGGCATCGTGAATGTGAAGCGCGTCTCCTTCGGAGACGACGACACGGTCAAATAGCCGTCATGCGCCTTCGCGATCTGAGAAGCGATGTAGAGCCCCAACCCGAGTCCTTGCCTGCTTGCGCGGGCCTCTCCGCGGAAGAACGGCTCGAACACCTTCTCCATGGCCACTTCCGGTATGGGCTCGCCGGCATTGGCGACCCAGAGTTCGAAAGAACCATCATGTGTTTCGGCGTGAACGACGACCGGCTGGGCGGATGTGCCGTGCGTTAAGGCGTTGCCTAGAAGGTTGGAGAGTAGCTGGCCGATGCGCGTGCGGTCGCAATTGACCGGCCGATCGATTGCGAAGTCCGCAAGGATCTCCCTGCCGGGTGATCCCATGCGCAGTTCGTCGACGACCTGTTCGAGTTCGGGTTGGAGCGGCCTGCGGGCGTCGCGCTGCAGGGTGATGCCGCCGCCCAGCCGGCCGCGTGCGAAATCGAGCACATTGTCGATCATCGCGCTCATCCGGATGACGGTCGACTGCAGCATCGCGGTGACCCGGTGCTCCTGCTCGCTCTGGACCGTCCGATCGAGGATACGCGCGCCGGCGCTGATCGAGGCGAGCGGATTGCGCAGATCGTGACCGAGAACGGCGATGAACTGCTCGCGAAATTGCGATGTTTCGTTCTCAAGCCGTAGCAGCTCCTGCGTGGCCTTTTCCGCTGTCACGGCCAGATCCTTCGCCAAAAGAAGCTCCATTTCGTACCGGCGCCGGTCGGTCGCCTTGATCAAAGCGATGCGGATACCAAGGGCGTTTCCGTCCGGATCGCGGCGCTCATTGGCGTTCGCGATAGTCTGCAGCGGATCGCCGGCCGCCGTGAGCATGTCGATCGCGAACTCGTTGAAGAAACCCTGCATCCGGAGCAGGGGTGCGATGTGGGTTTCGAAATAGATGCGGCCGGGAAAGGTGAGGAAATCGCTCAAGCGCTTCCCGACCATTCGATCCGCGGCGTGCCCGGACCATGCGAGGAACGTCCGGTTGACGTGTTCGATGCGCGTATCTGCGCGTAGCGTGATGTAGCCGCACGGCGCATTTTCGATCATGTCATCGAAGTTGGGACCGGCCATGCTCACTAGACGAACGTTCGCATGGCGGCGACCACCTCTTTGGGGGCGCTGAGGTTCGGACAGTGTCCAGTCGCATCGAGGACGATCATCCGGCTGCCCGGTATGTTGCGGTTGACGAACTCGCCGACCTCAAGCGACGCGATGATGTCCTCTTTGCACTGGAGGATCAGAGTCGGGATGGCGACGCCTGCCAGGTCCTTGCGGTTGTCGGAGGTGAAAGTGACCCGGGCAAACGCCTTCGCGATCTCCGGATCGGTCCGGCAGAAGCTGTTGGTCAGTTCTTCGCCGAGTTCGGGGCGGTCGGGATTGCCCATGATCGCAGGCGCCATCTGGGTCGACCAGCCCATGTGGTTGGACTCAAGGAACCGCAGCAGTTCCTCGATCTGCGCAGCGCTGAAGCCGCCCACGTATCCGTCGTCGTCGATGTATCGGGCCGAGGGTCCAACGAGAACGAGCTTGCCGAACATGCCGGGGGCCTTCTGCGCGGCGAGCACGCCGATCATGCCGCTGACGGAATGCCCGACGAAGATGGCATCCTCCAGTTCGAGTTCGCGGCCGATTTCGACGAGGTCGTCGGCATAGCCCGATAGGCTCGAGTATTTGGACTTATCGTAAGCAGCGAGATCCGACCCGCCTGCGCCGACCTGGTCGAACGTGACCGTCTCGAAATCCTTCTCGAACGCCGGAGCCACGAAACGCCACATGTTCTGGTCGCAACCAAAGCCGTGCCCGAACACAATAGCCCGGTCGCCGGCACCTCGAACGTTCACGTTGTTTCGCTCGATGACGCCTGACATTACATGCCTCGCAAAGCGCGGCGATGCGCCGCCCCTCACCTTATCCGGGATCACACCAGCGTTGCGAGCCCCGGGAGCTGGAACCCTTAACTTTTCGACGCCACTTGACGAGTTCATTCAGTCCGATGAACTCCTCACGCCCCTACGGAGCAGAGGGCGTCCGGGCATTTATCGGCAGTAGGCCAATGCAATGGCGCAACGTAGGGTCACCAGCGATCTGCCTCGAAGCCGACGGTGGCCAGGCCGTCAGTCGCCATCGTCGACCGTTCAGAGGTCTTCTCTAAGTCCCCTGAAGAAGGGGTGCCGGACCTTGCCTTCGGCGGACTTCGCGCGGTACTCGATCTCCGCAAGCAGCTTCGGTTCGACCCAGACGCCCTTGTGCGCGATCCGCTTGGCGTAGGGCTGGGTTTTCCGGACGAGGGGCTCCAGCCGTCTTCGGAGCTCGGCCGTCGAGGTTTTGTCGAACCCGTGGTCGACCTTGCCTGCGTAGACGAGATCGGCGCCCTTTCGCCGTCCGACGTAGAGTCCGTCCCACTTGGTGCCGTCGAGGGCGAAGCCCGCGATGGTCAGCGTCTCGCGCTGAGCGCAGGTCTTCTTCACCCAGTTGTTGCCGCGGCCGCTGGCGTAGGTGCTGTCGCGGACCTTCGAGACCACTCCCTCAAGTCCGAGCTTGCATGCGTGGGCGAACATCTCGGCGCCCTCGATGTCGAAGCTTTCGCTGAACTGGACATCGGTCCCGGCGATGATCTTCTTGAGCTCTGCCTTCCGCTGATGGAGAGGAAGCTTCCTCAAGTCGCGGCCGTTCAGGTAGAGCAGGTCGAAGGCGACGAGGACGATGCGCTTCGAACTCCCCCGTAGCTCGTTCTGCAGCACCGAGAAGTCGGTGGTGCCGTCGGCGGCCGGCACGACGATCTCACCGTCCACGACCGCGGAGCTCGCCTTAATGCGCCAAACGTCTTGGGCGACCTTCTTGAAGCGATCGGTCCAGTCGTGGCCGCGGCGGGTGAACACCTTGACCGCCTCATTGTGCAGATGGACCTGCACACGGTAGCCGTCGAATTTGATTTCGTGAATCCATCGATCTCCGGACGGCACCCTCTCGATCGGCGATGCCAGGGCCGGCTCGACGAAATCCGGGAACGGTGCCTTGACGCCGATATCGGCAGGCTTCCTACGCGCAAACGCCACGAACCAACTCCACGCAACAAACGTGATTCAAGATGGCACACGTGGAATCGTTCCGGAACCAGTGAATCCTTGTGACGTTGCTTCGACATCGTTCAATGAAGGAGCCGACCATGGCAAAGGCAGCGAAGAAGACCACGCGAGGACGCAATCAGGACCGGGCCCGCGTCGCCGGCGGACAGAAGCACGAAGTTGGTTACGAAGCCAAGAAGACCAAGCACTCGGCTTCCGCCGTCAAGAAGGCGGTCAAAAAGGTCGGCAACACCCGCAAGAAGGTGGAGAAGCGTCTCGGGCGGTAGCCGCCTCGGGGGCGCGAACACCTGACCGCCTCAGATCCTGCAGGAAAAGCGGGTGAAGGCGGTCAGCGTCTGCAGGCGCGGCTCGACGTCGCGCAGGTAGACCTCGGTTTTCAGGAACGCGAGCTCGTCGTCGACGGCGGACTCGCCGACATCGACGTACCAGGACTTGGGGCGGCCATCCGTACCGTCGCTCCACCGATAACCTCGCCTTTTCAGCGAATCCTTCAACTCGAACGGCGACTGCTCGGCCCAAATCCTGATCGTCTTCCGGCGTGCCGTATCGAGCAGGACCGCGAGCGCCGGCGCGCCGGTCGTCGGCAGCGTGAAGTCCAGGACTTCCAGCAGCGCATGGCAGTCGTCGACGGCCCTATGGGCCTGGTGGAAAAAGCCCGCCCCGTTGAGCAGGTATCCGAGCTGGCTTCCCGCGAAACCGTGCGCCCGCCAGTCGATCTCGCTCATGCTGCAGGCCCAGGCCTTGTGCTCGAACACCGGCCAGTACCGCTCGACGAACTTGCGATCGAAACTGGAATTATGCGCGATCGCGATCACGCTGTCCTCGACGAAAGCCGCGACCGCTGCATCGTCGAGTCTGTGACCAGCCACCATCTCGTCGGTGATCCCGGTTATTTTCGTCACTTCCGCCGGGATCGGCACCGACGGCTCGTTGAACGCGGAGAAGACATCCCGCACGCCGACGATGCGGCCGTCGTGGGCGTAGTCGAATTTGACCATGCCGAGCTCGATGATCTCGTCCTTTCGGTGATCGAGGCCGGTGGTCTCGGTATCGAGCAGGATGCCGGTCCGGACCTCTTGTCCGATCGACGGAGCGTACGGAATCCTTGGGACGAGCCGCCGCAGGACGCGAAAATCCGGCGACAGGTTCAAGGCGTCGGCCATCGCGGCCAAGTTGATGGTATCCTGAAACATCGTCGGCAACATACCGGCCTCTCAGGTCGCGGCACATGGAAAATTGGCGCGATTCACCGCCCTTTCGGGGAGTTGGGCCGGTTCCGACATGCTGGGGGATTCCGGACGCGCGCGTTCGGATGGAGGAACACGAACGCTCCTTGCCGGTTGCCCCGACCCCGGAGGAATTCATGTCCAAGAAAACACTCGCCGAGATCGCGAAGGAAATGGCCGATATCGACATCGCCATTCTCTCGACCCACACCGAAAACGGCGAGATCGCCAATCGCCCGATGAGCAACAACGGCGACGTCGCCTACGACGGGACGTCGTACTACTTCAGTTACGAACAGGCTCGGGCGGTGTCGGACATCCAGCGGAATCCGAAGGTGGCGCTCGGCTTTTCGTCCGAGGCGGGTCTTTTTTCCCGAGGGATCTACGTCGCTGTCGAAGGCACGGCCGAACTGATCCGTGACAAGGCTGCTTTTCGGCAGCACTGGACGAGCGATCTCGACAAGTGGTTCGACAACGGCGTGGACACGCCGGGTATCGTCCTTATCAAAGTGACGGCGAAGCGAGCCACCTACTGGGCCGGGCGCGACGAGGGCGAAGTCGAGCTCTGAGCGTGCGCCGGGCCCTTCTGTGGTTCTTTCGTAACCGGGAAACCGGCGAGATTACGATCGCACAGGCGCCCAATCTCGCCTTATGGATCGTGATGGTCGCGGGAATTCTCCTCTGGATCTGGCCGTCGGCCGGTCGATTGAGCCTAGGCCTGACGGTCATTTTCAAAGGGGGGCTGTTGGTGTGGGCCGCTGACGAGATCGTCCGCGGGGTCAATCCGTGGCGGCGCTGCCTGGGGGCCGCCGTGGCGCTCTATGAGATGACGACGATTATCTAATTGATTGCAAGAATGGTGGTCGAAGGACGGTCCGATGTCGGAACCGACCAGCCTCGTTCGTCTTGAATCCAGTCCCCATTCTGGAGTTCCGCGTACATGGCCCCCCGCGCTAATTGGAAAGGCTTCCTCCGCCTGTCGCTCGTCACGTGCCCGGTGGCGCTGTACCCAGCGACGTCCGAGTCCGAGAAGATCAGCTTCAACCAGCTGAACCGGGCGACCGGCCACCGGATCAAGTATCTGAAGGTCGACGCGGATACCGGCGACGAGGTTCCCAACGAGGATATCGTCAAGGGCTACAAGGTCGATACCGACACCTTCATCGAGGTCACCAAGGAGGAGCTCGAGAACGTCGCTCTGGAATCGACCCGGACCATCGAGATCGACGAGTTCGTGGACAAGACCGACATCGATCCGCGCTACCTGATCCGCCCCTACTACCTGCGGCCGGACGGCAAGGTCGGTCACGACGCCTTCGCGGTGATCCGGGAGACGATCCGCGAGATGGACAAGGTCGCGATCGGGCGGGTGGTGCTGACCAACCGCGAGCACATCATCGCGCTCGAGCCGCTGGACAAGGGCCTGATGGGGACGCTGCTGCGCTACCCCTACGAAGTGCGAGATCCGAAGGAGTATTTCGACGAGATCGACGACGTGAAAGTCACTAAGGACATGCTCGATCTCGCCAGGCACATCGTCGAGCAGAAGGCCGGCAACTTCGAACCGGCCAAGTTCGAAGACCAGTACGAAACCGCCTTGGTCGATCTCATCAACCAGAAGCGCGCAGGCAAACCGATCACGCCGAAGGAACGTCCGCGCGGCGAGAACGTCGTCGACCTGATGGACGCGCTGCGCAAGAGCGTCGGCGGTGCTGCAGCCTCGCCGTCGGCTTCGAAGAAACCGGCCAAGAAATCGAAGAAGGCGGCGGCTGGCCAGAAAGAAATGCTGATGCCGATCGCGGGCAAGAAGCCCGCGAAGGAAGCGGCCGCGAAGAAGCCGGCCACAGGGGCCCGGCGAAAGTCGGCGTGAAGAATCCGGTGACACCGGACGGCCGCTACTTCGTCGTCCGCGGCCGGCTTTGGCGGATGGCCAACCCGGGCCTTGATGAGGCGCAGAGATCGAAGCTGACAAAGCGACTCATGACAGCCAGGCGGGCTGTCCGGGACGCCAAGGCGCAGGAAGATCCGAAGGCCGAAGCGGCGGCCCATCGTGCCGTGGACGATGCCAAGACAGCGCTCGGCGAGCGAGGCCCCGTCTGGTGGGGCGATGGTTCGCCCGACGTCAACCGCCACATGGCGAAGAACACGATCTACGCCGACTGGTATGCGAAGACAGGGCGGTTCCGCCCGGGAGGATCCTGAATGCCCAAAGCCGCCATCTTCGACGTGGACGGGACCCTGCTCGACTCGGTCGATCTCCACGCGCTTGCTTGGCACGAAGCCATGGTGAAGTTCGGTCACGATGTCAGCTTCGAGCAGGCGAGGAGCCAGATCGGCAAGGGCGGCGACAAGCTGATACCGCATTTCCTCACGGCCGACGCGCAGCGCGACCACGGCAGCGAGATGGAGAAATGGCGCGGCAAGCGCTTCGAGAACGAATATCTGCCGCTGGTGCGTCCCTTCTCCGCGGTCCCGAACCTGCTGCGCCGCGTGCGCGATGCCGGGCTCCGCATCGCCATCGCGTCCTCCGCCAAGAAGGATGAGCTCGAGAATTACCTCAATATCGCCGGCATCGCCGACCTGGTCGACGTCACGACCAGTTCGGACGACGTAAAGGAATCCAAGCCGGCCCCCGACATCTTCGAGGTCGCTCTGGGCAAGCTCGGGATCGGAGGCGGAGATGCCGTCGCGATCGGCGACACCCCCTACGATGCCGAGGCGGCGGGAAAGGCCGGCATCCGGACGATCGGCGTGCTCTGCGGCGGTTTTACCGAAGCATCGCTGCGGCAAGCCGGATGCGCCGAAGTCCGCCCCGGGCCGGCAACGTTGCTGGCCTGCTTCGCGGATTCGCTCCTCGCAAAGTAGGCGCCGCATGGCGCGAAAGCTGAAGACCTACCAGACCTCGCTTGGCTTCTATGACCTCGCGATCGCGGCGCCGTCGATGAAGGCGGCGCTGGAGGCGTGGGGCGCCGGCAGCAATCTCTTCCATCAAGGCTTCGCCAAAGAGACCGACGATCCGCACGTCGTCGCCGCGGCCATGGCGAAGCCCGGCGTGGTGCTGAAGCGCGCAGCCGGGTCGAGCGGGAGGTTCGCCGAGCATGCCGAATTGCCCGTTCTGGGCGACGAGGCAAGTGGCCCGAAGAAGAAGGCTCGTCGTCCGGAACCGAAGCGGCAAGCGGCGCTGAAGGTCAGCGACGAGGATGCAAAAAAGGCCGCCGCGGAGTTCGAGCGC
The DNA here is from genome assembly GCF_028128895.1 of Bradyrhizobium sp. CCBAU 11434. Classification (NCBI taxonomy): domain Bacteria; kingdom Pseudomonadati; phylum Pseudomonadota; class Alphaproteobacteria; order Hyphomicrobiales; family Nitrobacteraceae; genus Bradyrhizobium; species Bradyrhizobium sp. CCBAU 11434. The sequence continues at coordinate 8,327 of NZ_LBJX01000003.1, read as the reverse complement.
GAACAGAAGCGTCGCGATGCCGAGCGCCGCAAGGAGGAGGCGGTCCGGGAGAAGGAGCGGGCTAAGCGCGAGAAGGCGATCGCGAAGGCGCAGGCGGCGCTGGACGCCGCGCAGCGGGAGCATGAAAAACGATCGGAGGTGCTCGACGCCGAGCGGCGCCAACTGGAGAAGCGGGTCGGGGGCGAAGACGCGCGCTGGGAAGGCGAGAGAGAAAAGCTGAAGGATGCGCTGCGCCGCGCTCGCGAATAGGCCATGCTTCGCTAAATTCTACACTATTCAACCAGCACCCCGGAGGCACGCCTTCTACGAAGATCTGCAGCCGGCCTCCGCGCGTGATTGACTGCGCGGGCGGATCGCACGTGAAAGCGGCACCGCATCTGTCCTTCCACGTTCCTGCGGCGTGAACGTCAAGCGGAACGACCTTCGGTGGCCTTCCTTATGGCCGACACGATCTCGTCCGGATGGTAGGGCTTCTGCAGCAGGACGCTCCCCGGTACGGGCCGAGGCTGGACTGGCGAGAATCCCGTCGTGTAGATCACCGGAAGGTCCGGATCCTGTTCTCGGCAACGCTCGGCGATTTGCCATCCATCGATCCCTCCCGGCAGCTTGACGTCCGTAACGAGCACGTCTGCTACCTTGCACCACTGCAAGGCCTCCTCTCCATTGCGTGCGTGAATCACGTCGAGGCCTTCCTCCCGTAACGCTTCGACCACGAATTCGCGGATCAGGACGTCGTCCTCAACGACCAGTATTCGCACTGCATTTCCTCGCCAATCGTACTCCGGATGGAGTTCAAAACCGCACAGACGATCGGCAGTTCCCTTCCCTTGTTCGGAAAGCCTCGCCGGCGGAGATCGCCCCGCATTCGAGGCGTCGCGCCTCCGCGACCTGCGTCGGCGGCGCTGTAATCGGCCTCGACCGCGCTTCTTTCAATTGGGCGATATCTGATGGTGCAGGTCCATTCCATACCAGCCAAGGATTGGCTTCGTTGAAACCGAATCGGGAAAAATAGGAACACCTTGCCTGTAAACCTGTTGTGCCCGGCCACTACTGGAGGACGATATGAATAGGAAGTTTTTTCTGCTGCTAACCACTGCATCTCTTCTGGCCGGTCCGTCGTTCGCGCAAAATCCGCCGGCGACCGATCGCCCGAACAATGGCGCGGTCAACAGTTCCGGCCAAAACAATTCCGACAAGCCGGTTTCAGGCGCCAACAGCTTCACCGAGGGCCAGGCCAAATCCAAGATCGAGCAGGCCGGCTATTCCGGTGTGACGTCGCTGAAGAAGGACGACAAGGGGGTATGGCGCGGCAAGGCCAGCAAGGGCGGCGCTTCGACGGATGTCAGCCTCGACTTCCAGGGCAACGTGAACGCCTCCAAGTGACCAAGCCGCAGCAGCCAACTCAGAAGGATCCGATATGACGGTTACGATTTCTCGTCTCTACGACAACTACTCCGATGCGCAGCGTGCGGTGACGAACCTGGAGGCGGCCGGCTTGCCGCATTCGGATCTGAGCATCGTCGCCAACAACTCGGACAACTGGTACAGCACCGACAAGAAGGTCGATCGCGACCGCGACGGGGTCGACGATCGTGCCGAAGGTGCCGCTACGGGAGCGGGCTTAGGCGCGGGTCTCGGCGGCGCTGCCGGGCTGCTTGCAGGCCTCGGATTGCTGGCCATTCCGGGCCTGGGCCCGGTCGTCGCGGCCGGATGGCTCGCATCGACGGCGCTGGGGGCCGTCGCCGGCGGCGCCACAGGCGGCGTCGTCGGGGCGCTGACGCAGGCGGGCGTCTCGAACGAGGAGGCTCCGCTCTACGCAGAAGGCGTGAGGCGCGGCGGCACGATGGTTTCGGCCCGCGTTCCGGATGCCGATCGTGCGCGGTACGAAGCGATCCTCGATCAGTCCGCCGTCAATCTGCGCGACCGTAGCGCGGCCTGGCAGAAGGCCGGATGGAAAAGCTACGATCCCTCGGCCCAGCCGTACGGTGCGGACGAGGTCCGGAAAGAGCGTCAACTCTACGGCACGAACGTGCGTTGAATCAGTCGGCGGTCCGCTTAGGCGGGCCGCCGTTTCCTTCTGTCGTCGCACTTCTCGCGTCGGCGACCATAAAAGGATGGCGAGATGAGCAGACCGGAAGCGGTGGCCAAGTGGGCGATGACGGCTTCAGTAGCCCTCGCACTTTGCCCATCTGCTGCGCCGGCGCAGACCGTGAGATGGACGACGTTCACCATCCCGGCGACCGGCACTTCCGTCGACTTTCCCGCCTCGATCTTCACCGAGGAAGCCGGCAAGCCCGACGGCCAAGGCCAGCGTTTCACGACGTCCGACGGCCGTGCCGACCTCACGATTCAGTCTGCGCCAAATATCTCCGATGACTCGCCGGCGGTCTTTCTCGCAAAGAAGCATCCGCCCTCGCGGATCCAGTACAAGCGCGTGACGTCGCGTTTCTTCGCTGTGTCGAGCTACAAGGGCGACAAGGTCTTCTACGACCGCTGCAACTTTTCGAACCGGAAGATCCATTGCGTGCTCATCAATTATCCCGCCAAAGAAGAGCACGATTGGGACGGCATCGTCACGCGCATCAGCCTCTCTCTCCGCGGCGGTTGATCCCTTAACCGTCCCAAGTCCTTGGCCGAAAAATTTTTCGGCGGCCCCTTGAAACTTTCCCCGAAATTTCGCAATTTTTCCGGCGTCGCCACTCGGCGATCGGGATGCCATCAGGGTCCCGCCACTTGAGACGGGCACCGGTCGTGTCCGGTGCCGCTCGTAACCATTTTGCTCTCAGGAGGATCTGGCTATGCGCACTGTAGATTTTTCGCCCCTGTTCCGGTCGGCCATCGGCTTTGACCGCCTTTTCGACCTCGCCGAAGCCGCCCAGCGCGTGGGCGAGGAAAGCTATCCCCCTACAACATCGAACGCCTCGACCAGAACCGCTTCCAGATTTCCGTCGCGCTCGCCGGTTTCAAGCCGGACGAGGTCGATCTGACCGTCGAGCAGAACGTCCTCACGCTGGAGAGCCGCAAGAGCGACAAGGAGGAGCGCACGTTCCTGCATCGCGGCATCTCGGCGCGCAACTTCAAGCGCCAGTTCACCCTTGCCGATCACGTCGAGGTCAAGGGCGCCAGCTTCGAGAACGGCCTGCTCGTCATCGACCTGCAGCGGGAGATCCCCGAGGCGAAGAAGCCGCGGCGCATCGCCATCAACGGCGTCGCCCTCGGCAACGTCGCCCAGATCGAGGCCAAGGCCGCCTGACGCCTGACTGAAATAGGCATGATGTAAGCCGCGCGGGTTCGTCCTCGCGCGGCCTCTCCTCAACTCGTCTCGAATATGGAGGTAGCCATGCGGCCGACGACCGCTTTCGACGACAACATTATCGACCTCAACGCCGTCCTACATCCCGGGACGGTATTCGAACATCCGCGGGACGTGGTCTCGCATCTCGCCCTCAGCCTCTCCGAAAAGCGTGCCATCCTGGCCTCGTGGGCCTCAGACGCCTCGGCCATCGCGTCCTGCCCCTCGCTGCGGGCGCCGGAGGGGCTGAAGGCGCCGGTGACTATCGATGTGATCCTGGAGGCGCTTCGTGCGTTGGACGATGGTCCTCGCAATCCGCCCGGCGGAAAGCCGATGCGTCTGCGGCCGGTCGACCGGGCCGCCGCCTAAACAGGGAAGACGATGCAGATCTCCGAAATGTCGCAAGGCAAACCTGAAGCCATCGACCCGGATCTCGCGCGCGAACTGCAGCGGCAGGTCGCCGAGTGGAAAGCGATGCGGGCTCCGCTGCGGTCTCGCACCGCCTCCGGTGTGCAGGTCGAACGTCGGTTCAAACGCCGGCCTGCCATCTCCTCGCTGCAGATCTGACGAACAAATGGCCATCGCCTTCGGTCGATCCGGCGATCCCGAGTGGCCGAAGGAAAACCACGAAGGCTACCGGACAGAAGGATAAGCTGATGCCGATCGCCGGCAGGAAGCCGGCGAGAACGCGCGCCCGGTGGGAACGGGGCGCCACGGAACGGAGCTATTCGCGAAACGGTCGCGACAGCGCAGCGCCGCATCAAAGTTAGGGCTGGCTATGTTTCAGTAACTGAAACAAGGTCTACATCGAAGGAACAGCCTCCAAAGGAATCTCGCCACGTGAGCACTTCAGAACCTGACGAACATTTCCCGTTCGGCGGCGGTGAAAATGGCGCCCTTATTCGTTCCCTCGATTGGTCGAAAACCAGCTTGGGGCCGTTCTCTGAGTGGCCAGAGAACCTGAAGACCACGGTCGGTATTCTGCTGCGCTCACCCGTACCAATCGTGCTCCTGTGGGGACCGGACGGCATCATGATCTACAATGACGCCTACTCGATTTTTGCGGGAGGCCGGCATCCCTTGCTGTTTGGCTCCAAGGTCCGAGAAGGTTGGCCCGAGGTGGCCGACTTCAATGACAACGTGATGAAGGTGGGCTTGGGCGGGGGCACGCTGTCTTACCGAAATCAAGAACTGACGCTTCACCGCTCCGGGGTTCCCGAGCAGGTCTGGATGAACCTCGATTACAGCCCGGTGCTGGGGGAGAATGGCCGTCCGGAAGGCGTTCTCGCCGTGGTCGTGGAAACGACGCAACAGGTTTTGGCGGAGCGAGCGTTGGCGAAAGCGGAGGAGCGACTGCGCCAGGCGCTGAACGCCGCGGGTATGGTGGGTACGTTCGCTTGGCATGTGCGGTCCGACACCTTCTATTCCGACGCTCGGTTTGCGGAAATGTTCTCGGTCGATCCTGCCAAGGGAGACGATGGAGCTCCATTGTCGGATTACCTCGCGGGCATTCACCCGGAGGACGTTCAGCGGATCGCCGACGCCATCAACCGCTCCGTCGTCACCGGGGAAAAGTATGTGCAGGAGTACCGGCTTCTGCGCAAGGACGGTAATATCCGCTGGGTCGAGGCTCGCGGAGAGTGCTTGTACGGTGAGGACGGCAAACCCGATCGCTTTGTCGGCGTCGTGGTGGACGTGACCAATCAGAAAAATGCGCAAGAGCGTCAACGGTTGCTCGCGCGGGAAGCCGATCACCGAGTGAAGAACATTTTCGCCAACTTCCATTCGATGATCACACTGAGTGCTCGGTCTGCGGGAAGCCCGAAGGAGATGGCTCACGCTCTTCGCGGTCGATTGGATGCGCTGTTGCGGGCCAAAGATCTCATCCGTCCCGGCATCATGGGCACGGAGCACGAAAGCGAGCAGACGACGATGGACACGCTGGTGCGCACTGTGTTGCAGCCCCATGAAGATGGCTCGCCCGATCGCATCGTCATGAGCGGACCCGATGTGCCTGTCGGAGCGAAGGCCGTCACAGGCCTAGCATTGGTGTTGCATGAGTCTGCGACGAATGCGGTCAAGTACGGGGCTCTCTCTCGACCGGATGGTTCGATCCACGTCACATGGGACGCGAGCGGTGATGACCTCCGTCTTGACTGGGATGAAAGCGGCGGTCCCGAAATCGATGTAAAACCGCACGCTCGTGGTTTTGGCAGTATTCTGACCGAGCGCAGCGTGACCGGCGAGCTTGGGGGGCGGATCGAGCACGACTGGCGGCGCAATGGCCTCAGGCTGAAGTTGAGCATACCATTGGAGCGCCTCGCGGCTTGAAAGTGGTTTCGCGCATATCTATTCGGTCCGTCAGCGGTCTTCGGTCGGACACTCAGGACAGGTGTCACCGATCGAATTCAGGACATCGTCGATCTCCGCGACGGCTTCGTCCGCGGATACGCCGGCCGGCGGATGCAGACGGGCGTCATCGATGGCCCGCCCGCGCGCGTGAGGGTCGGCCCGGTCCCGCGCCCAGCCGTGCGCCTCGCATTCGTGGATGGCGCCCGCTTCTTGCAGCACGTGGATCGCCCACCCACGCAGCGTCCGGATCGCCGGCCGTCGTTCTTTCGTCATCAGCATCGAGATCAACTCCTGCCGGAACGAATCCTTGGACTGCCGGCGCGTTCCTGGCGGTTAGCACGGGCCAGGGATTCCGAAATGCCGGGGCTCCTTCTTGTCCACGTGTTCCTGACCCTGTGCAAAACGTGGCGACGCCGGTCGCCTTGTCCTCCTCTCAGGCCCGGCCTGCCTCGATAGCGAAAGCTAATCAAGCCCTATCGGGACCTAAGGGAACACGTCGGCCTTGGACTTGTTTCCATTCCATGAGTGAGCCTTTACCCGTCGTCATGGAAAATTCGATTCAGATCGCTTGGGATTACCTTGAGCGCACCGGTGACCTCGGCGATCCGACGATTGCGAGCAAGGTTCTGCTGGACTCGGTGGAAACACTGGTTCGTCGCGGCGAGCGTCGGGTCTTGATGCTCTCGAACATGGCCATCAGCGACTACAAGAAGTTCCGCGCCGACCGCCCGCTGGAGTTGGTCACCTGATAGATCCCGATTGCCAGATCTGCTTCGGCTTGGGCTGGGTCTGCGAAAACCACCCGTTCCAGACTTGGGACGAGAAGGGCTGTCAGTGCGGGGCGGGCATGCCATGCGAATGTCAGCAGGCGAACGGTCTGGAAGAACCCGATGTCTCGAAGGTCATAGCGCGATCACCCACACCGAAAACGCAATGAGCGCCGTGAGGACGATCGCCGCTATTATCATGAGCTTCGTCACTTCGGCTTCTCGGCACTGATACGCAGGGTGTAGAGCGGGTTCTGAAACTCGTCGACCACCTCCATGCTCCAGTCCTCCTGCAGGCGCAATCTGCCGTCGAGTCCTTGCAGCATCTGTCCTGCTGTCACCGTCGCCTCCCGCCATGCCGCATGCTTGTCGGGCAACTCCTCGCCCTCTCGGTCTAGTTCGGTCTGGCCGTGATGAACGTGAAAATAATACCTTGGCATAGAGATCCTCACATGCCGCTTCTCGAGGTCGGAGAGACGGCCCCGGTTGGGGGGCTTGGGGGCAAGTAGACCGGGGCCGCTCCGCCAGCATCGGCGGCGATGCTCGGCAGGTTATCAATCGGCCTGCGATGCCGGTGGTTCCACGTCGTTCGACGCAACCGGAGATTCGTGGCCGGTCGCCGCCGGGTATGCGAAGCTCGCGGCGATGTGTTTTCACGTCTCGGAGGGGAAGCCGATGCGCCTTGCATTGCCTTATCTGGGTATCGGTCTCTGCACGTCGCTGGCAGCGTGGCTATCGGTGCTGCTGCTTTACTGACGCGGAAACAGATCGATGCCTGGCGGTAGTATCCGCACGTAAGTGCCGCTTTCGTGCATTTCCAGCCAGCCTCGCCCGACGGCGAACTCTAGGCCGGCGCCGAACTCGCTGCCTGTTGCCTTCAGCGTGAAAAGGAATGGCGCGTTGATTTTTTCGATATAGAAACCTGCGAAACGCCCGGCGAAGGTCCACGACAGGGCACCGGCAACGCGCAGACTTCGAGAAGGAGCATCGCCGACGCGACCCGAGCGACGCAAGGAGGAGGCCGCTCGCGAGCGGGACCTCGCCCGCCGCGACAAGGCTGTCGCCGAGGCGCGCGCCGATCTCGACGAGATGACCCGATCAGCAACTAGAGGGCGCGGCAGCCGCATCGGCCGCGCGATGAGCCCGCCCGAAACAACGCGCAGCGGTTCCTTCGCAATTGCGCCAGACGCGTTAAGACCAACGTCACCAAAACATCATCTAGACCG
>NZ_LBJX01000003.1:0-257 GCF_028128895.1 Bradyrhizobium sp. CCBAU 11434 | reverse complement strand
ATCGCGAGCTCGTCAGAACCCGTGTCGTCGCGATCGTCCTCAACACGGGCTTCGTGCTCTGGATCCTGGCGCTGTTCGGGGTCGTCGACCCGGAGCTCCGCGCGCCGGTCGCGCTGCTCGTGTTCATGGGCTGCGTAGGCACGGCTTACTGCCTCGGCAGCTTTCCGCCCGCATCCCTCCTGACGATGATCATCGCCGGCACCCCGATCGCGACCGTGCTGCTGCTCTCGGGCGATGGCATGATGATCTCGCTGGGG